>NZ_JBDKXK010000001.1:0-231866 GCF_039710735.1 Cupriavidus sp. DL-D2
CGGAGACAATGATGCGACATACAAGGGGTTAGGGGAGAGGGCAGGAGGTTCTGCTTGCCGATTGTCGAAATTGGAACCGCTGGCCCTCTCCCCCGCCCCTCTCCCACTGCGCGGGAGAGGGGAGAAAACAAGTAGCAAGCCGGAAGCCTCAACCCGCCTTGGCGTGCGCAACCCCCGTGGACCCAAACCCACCGGCCCCACGCTCCGAATCCTCAGAAAACTCTTCAACCGTCGTGAACACCGGGCGCAGCACGGGCACGAACATCATTTGAGCGATGCGCTCGCCGGGCTGGATGACGATCGGCTCGGTGCCGGGTGCATTGCGGTTCCAGACGCTGACCATGATCTGGCCCTGGTAGTCGGCATCGATCACGCCGACGCAATTGCCGAGCACCAGACCTTTCTTGTGGCCCAGGCCCGAGCGCGGCACGATGGTCGCGCACATGAACGGGTTGCCCATATGCACGGCGATGCCGGCGGGGACGAGTTGCGCGGGCGAGCCGGGTGCAATCGTCACGGGGCCGTCGACGCAGGCGTGCAGGTCGATGGCGGCGGCCATGTCGCTCTGGTAGGCGGGCAGGCCCCAGTCGTTGAGGCGGGCGTCGAGGACCTTGATTTCGACGGTGGGATTCGCGGCTACGGTCATGGATTCGGAGAGTGGTCAGAGCAAGGCGGCATGATACCGCGCCGCCCATGCTTATCCGCCACCCGGGAACATCAACCGCGCAGGTCGAACGCTTCGGCCAGCAGTTCGTAAGTGCGCCGGCGCGCGGCATAGGACGCCGCCACGCTGAGCACCACCAGTTCATCGGCAGCGAAACGGTCGCGGATTGCCAGCATGCGCTCGGCCACCTGGTGTGGCGTGCCGCAGATCGTGCGTGGGCGCTCGCGCTCGATGATGACCCGGTCGCGTTCGGTGGGCGTGTAGGTTTCCGCCTGTGCCAGCGAGGGAATCGGCGCGTTGACGCCATAGGCCATCTGCAGGCGGCGGATATCCACGGCCTGCTCCAGCGCAGTGGCTTCCGCTTCCGTATCGGCGCAGATCACGAAGATCGCGGCGGCGCTGTACGCGTGGTCGTGATAACCGGTCTCGAAATCGTCCCGATACTGCTGCGCCACGGCGTGGCCGCCATGGGCGCTGATGAAGTGCGCAAACGCAAAGCGCAGCCCCATGCGCGCCGCCAGTGCACCACCGAAATCGCTCGATCCCAGTACCCAGAGTTCAGGCCTTGTGTCGATGTCAGGCTGCAGCAGGACGCCTTCGGCCAGATGGTCGGGCGGCACCTCGCCACGCAGCAGGAAGGACAGGTCCTGCACCTGCTGCGGGAACTGGTCGCCACGGTTGTACTGGCCCATGGCGACGGCCTGCGCCGTGCGCATGTCGCCACCGGGCGCGCGGCCCACGCCGAGGTCGATCCGGTTCGGAAACAGCGCTTCGAGCATGCGGAACTGCTCGGCCACCTTGAACGGGCTGTAGTAGGGCAGCATCACGCCGCCCGAACCCAGCCGAATCCGCTTGGTGACGCTGCCGAGCCGCGCCAGCATGACTTCGGGCGCCGGATTGCAGACGCCGTGCAGCCCGTGGTGCTCGGCGCACCAGTAGCGCGTGTAGCCGAGATCGTCGGCCATCTGGGCCAGTTCGACCGTGGCGGCGATGGCGTCGCGCGCAGTGTGACCATGGATGACCGGGCTCTGGTCGAGCACGGACAGGCGCAGCTTGGGGCGGGTATCGCTCATGATGGGCGGTCTCGGGCAGTCTCAGACAGGCTTGCGCGGCAGGCGTTGGCCGATGGCGCCGATCAGTTCGCGGGCCAGTGACAGCTTGTCGGCGCGCGGCAGGCGCGTCATGCCGTTGGCGTCGAACAGGACGATCTCGTTATCGTCGAGGCCGAACGTGTGATGGCCGATGTTGCCAACGAGTAGCGGCACGCCCTTGCGCTGGCGCTTCTGCTCGCCGTACTGCTCCAGATTCTCGCTTTCGGCGGCGAATCCCACGCAGTAAGGCGCATCGGCGCGAGAGGCCACCGCAGCCAGGATGTCGGGGTTCTGCACGAACTGAAGGGCTGGCGTATCGGAATCGTTGGCTTTCTTGAGCTTCTGCTGCGACACCTCGGCAGGCCGCCAGTCGGCCACGGCGGCCACGGCCACGAACACATCGACATCGCGCAGTTGCGCCATCACGGCGTCGTGCATCTGCAGTGCGCTGCGCACGTCGGTGCGCACCACGCCACGCGGCGTCGGCAGTGCGGTCGGGCCGGAAACGAGCAGCACGTCGGCGCCGGCTTCACGCGCGGCACGCGCAATCGAGAAGCCCATCTTGCCCGACGAGAGATTGGTGATGCCACGAACCGGATCGATGGCCTCGAAGGTTGGCCCGGCTGTAATCAGTACGCGCTTGCCGGCCAGCGGCTTGGGCTGGAAGAACGCGATCAGGTCTTCGACGAGTTCTTCGGGTTCGAGCATCCGCCCATCGCCGATCTCGCCGCAAGCCTGATCGCCACTGCCCGGGCCGAGGATCGTCACGCCGTCCGCACGCAGTTGCGCCGCGTTGCGTTGAGTGGGCGCCGCGGCCCACATCTGGCGATTCATTGCCGGTGCCACGAGCAGCGGACATTCCCGCGCGATGCAGAGCGTGCTCAGCAGGTCGTCGCAGAGGCCATGGGCCAGCTTGGCCAGAAAGTCCGTGGAAGCGGGCGCGATCAGGATGGCATCGGCTTCGCGGGAGAGGTCAATGTGCGCCATGTTGTTGCCAACGCGCGCGTCCCATTGCGAGAGAAACACCGGGCGTCCGGACAGCGCCTGCATCGTGACCGGCGTGATGAAGTGCGTCGCCGCCTCGGTCATGGCCACCTGCACGGTGGCGCCGGCCTTGGTCAACAGCCGAACCAGCTCGGCCGACTTGTAGCACGCAATGCCACCGGTCAGGCCAAGGACGATGTGCTTGCCGCGCAGATCCATGGGGAAGGACTCTTCAGAATTCGGAGGTTCCGCATGATACCGCTGGCGGGGGAGGTGTGTCTTTGCTCCCCTCTCCCGCGAGCGGGAGAGGGGAGAAAACAAGCAGGAGAGCAAAGGCTCAGTGCCGCCGCACCCTTCTCAACTCATCCACGATCAACAGCACCGCACCCACCGTGATCGCGCAATCCGCCACGTTGAACGCCGGGAAGTGCATGTTGCGCAGGTGGAAGTCCAGGAAGTCGATCACGTGACCGTGGAGGATACGGTCGATCACGTTGCCGATGGCGCCGCCGAGGATCAGCGACACCGCCAGGCAAAACATCTTCTGTCCCGTGTGGCGATACAGCAGCCAGATGATGAAGCCGCCCACCACGACGGCCAGCAGCGTGAAGAACCAGCGTTGCCAGCCGCCCGCGTCAGCCAGGAAGCTGAACGCGGCGCCCTTGTTGTAGACCAGCACAAGGTTGAAAAAGCTGGTAACCGGGCGCGACTCGCCGTAGGTGAACGACCGCGAGATCACCACCTTGAAGAACTGGTCGAGCAGCACGACCAGCGCGGCAAAGGCCATCCACAGCAGTGGCGTGACGTTGGTGCTGCCTTTCTTCTTGCTGCGGGCCGGAGTGGTGCGCGTGGGACGCGTGGAGGACGATGCCATCAGGCGTGGC
The DNA here is from genome assembly GCF_039710735.1 of Cupriavidus sp. DL-D2. Lineage (NCBI taxonomy): Bacteria > Pseudomonadati > Pseudomonadota > Betaproteobacteria > Burkholderiales > Burkholderiaceae > Cupriavidus > Cupriavidus sp. DL-D2. The sequence continues at coordinate 3,624 of NZ_JBDKXK010000001.1, forward strand.
TCCTGTGTTCACCGGCGCCGAACAGGTTGCTGTCGCAGCGGCCGCAGAGGGTGGGATGGGCGGGGTTGTGGCCCACGTCGGCGCGGTAGTGCCAGCAGCGCTCGCACTTGGCGTGCTGCGACGGCGTGACCGTCACCAGCAGGTCACCGCCTTCGGGAGCCGGCGTGACCTTGGCGGCCGACGTCAGCAACACGAAGCGCAGGTCGTCGTCCAGGCTCTGCAGCGCAGCCAGCACAGGGCCACCGGCCGCGATCGTGACTTCGGCCTGCAGCGAAGAACCGATCTCGCCTTCCACGCGCACAGCTTCGAGCTGGCGCGTGACCTCGGCGCGGACCGTACGGATGTCGTGCCACTTCTGCAGCAGGTTGTCCGCATCGTCCACACTCGGCACGTCGTAGTACGTGCTCGTGAAGATGGTGTCCGTGTGCTCGGTGCCGTGGGCAAAGATCTGCCACGCTTCCTCCGCCGTGAACGAGAGGAACGGGGCCATCCAGTGCAGCATGGCCTGCGTGATGTGGTAGATCGCGTTCTGCGCCGCGCGGCGGTCCTTCGAATCAGGCGCCGAGGTGTACAGACGATCCTTGAGCACGTCGAGGTAGAAGCCGCCGAGGTCCTCGGAGCAGAACGTCTGCAGCTTGGCCACCACCGGATGGAACTCATACTGCTGGTAGTGCGACAACACTTCCTTCTGCAGTCGCTCGGTCAGCGCCACGGCGTAGCGGTCGATCTCCAGCCATTCCGACGCCGGCAGGGCATGCTTGCCGTGGTCGTAGTCGGTCAGGTTGGCCAGCAGGAAGCGCAGCGTGTTGCGGATGCGGCGATAGCCTTCCACCACGCGCTTCAGGATCTCGTCGGAGATCGACAGCTCGCCCGAATAGTCGGTCGAGGCCACCCACAGGCGGATGATCTCGGCGCCCATCTTGTTCGAGATGTCCTGCGGCGCCACCGTGTTGCCCACCGACTTCGACATCTTGCGGCCTTCGCCATCGACCGTGAAGCCGTGCGTCAGCAGTGCCTTGTACGGCGGCTTGCCATACAGCATCGACGCGGTCAGCAGGGACGAGTGGAACCAGCCGCGGTGCTGGTCCGAACCTTCGAGGTACAGGTCAGCCAGGCGGCCATCGGGCTGGTCGGCGGATGCGTCGTACAGTTCGTCGCGATGCGAGCCGCGGATCACGGTCCAGTGCGTGGTGCCGGAGTCGAACCACACGTCGAGCGTGTCGCGGTTCTTCTCGTACAGGGCGGCTTCCTCGCCGAGCAGTTCCTTCGGGTCGAGCGATTGCCACGCCTCGATGCCGCTCTTTTCCACGCGCTTGGCCACTTCTTCCAGCAGCGCGGGCGTGTTCGGGTGCAGCGCGCCGGTTTCCTTGTGGATGAAGAATGCCATCGGCACGCCCCACTGGCGCTGGCGCGAGAGCGTCCAGTCCGGGCGGTTGGCGATCATGTTGTGCAGGCGCTGCTTGCCCCAGGCCGGGAAGAACTCGGTGTTGTCGATGCCGGCCAGCGCGGTCTCACGCAGCGTTGCCGAATTGTCCACCGGGGTCACGTCCATGCCCGCGAACCACTGCGACGTGGCGCGGTAGATGATCGGCGTCTTGTGACGCCAGCAGTGCATGTAGCTGTGCTCGTACTTGTGCGAGTTGAACAGGTTGCCCGATTCGCGCAGCACTTCCACGATCTTCGGGTTAGCGGCCCAGATCGACAGCCCGCCGAACAGCGGCAGCGTGCTGGCGTAGACGCCATCGCCCATCACAGGGCTGATGATGTCGGCGTCGGCCATGCCATGCGCCTTGCACGACTGGAAGTCTTCCACGCCGTAGGCCGGTGCCGAGTGGACGATGCCGGTGCCGGTATCGGTGGTCACGTAGTCGCCCAGGTACACGGGCGAGGTGCGTGCGTAGCCGGCATCCATCTTTGCCAGGGGATGGTGGAAGCGCACCTCGGTCAGCGCATCGCCGCGTGCGGTGGCAACGATCGAACCTTCCAGCGCGTACGTCTTCAGTTGTTCTTCGACACGATCCTTCGCCAGGATCAGGAAGCCGCGCGGCGTATCCACCAGCGCGTACTCCACTTCCGGGTGCATGTTCAGCGCCTGGTTGGACGGGATGGTCCACGGCGTGGTGGTCCAGATCACCACCCAGCCCGGCTTGCCTTCGAGCGTGGCCAGCGGCACGTGGAATGCGTGGGCGATCTTGTCGGCTTCGGCAAACGGGAAGCCCACGTCGATCGACAGGTCGACCTTGTCCTTGTATTCCACTTCAGCTTCGGCCAGCGCCGAGCCGCAGTCGAAGCACCAGTTCACGGGCTTGAGGCCGCGGAACACGTAGCCTTTCTCCATGATCTTGCCCAGCGCACGCAGCTCGTCCGCTTCGTTGCTGAAGTTCATGGTCAGGTACGGATTGTCCCAGTCGCCCAGCACGCCCAGGCGCTCGAAATCCTTCTTCTGGCGGGCGATCTGCTCGGTGGCGTAGGCGCGCGCCTTGGCCTGGACTTCCTGCACGGGCAGGCCCTTGCCGAACTGCTTCTCGATCTGGATTTCGATCGGCATGCCGTGGCAGTCCCAGCCCGGCACGTAGACCGCGTCGAGGCCGGTCAGGCCGCGCGCCTTGATGATCATGTCCTTGAGGACCTTGTTCACGGCGTGGCCGATGTGGATGTCGCCGTTGGCATACGGAGGGCCGTCATGCAGCACAAATTTCTTCGCGCCTTTACGGGCGGCACGGATCTTCTTGTAGAGCTGCTTGTCCTGCCACTGCTTGACCCACAGCGGCTCGCGCTTGGGCAGATCGCCGCGCATCGGGAACGGGGTATCCAGCAGGTTGACCGGATACTTGCTTTTTTCAGGCTTGGCGCGTTTGTCGTCGGACATGTTCGATTCTCGGGGCAATTCGTGAGGCGCGGCGCAGGGAAGCGCGCCGCGCGCGTGTCATTTCGGATGAGGCAGGGCGGGTCCGGCGGCGATGCATCAGGTGCACACGCGCTGCCGGCCGCTAGCTAATTCGGTCGGTGGCGGACGTGGCGAAGTCGCGCCGGCCACCCCCTGCCTCGGGCGCGCTCAGGCCGAAGAACGCACGCGCGTCCTCGGCGTCCTTGGCGATGGCGGCGGTCAGTGCGTCCAGCGAATGGAAACGCTCCTCGTCGCGTAGCTTCTTCATGAACTCCACGCGCACGAGCTTGCCGTACAGGTTCTGGTTCACGTCGAACAGATGCACTTCCAGCAGCACGCGGCCCGCATCCTCGACGGTCGGCCGCACGCCGATGCTGGCCACGCCGGGCAGCGGGTGGTCGGCAATGCCATGCACCTGCACCACGAAGATGCCGTTCACGGCAGGCCGCTTGTGCGAGATCTTGAGGTTCAGCGTGGGGAAGCCGAGGTTGCGCCCCAGCTTGCGGCCGTGAATCACGTGCCCGCTGATGGCGTAGCCGTGGCCCAGCAGCCGGCGTGCGTGTTCGAGATCGCCGTCGGCCAGCGCCTGGCGTACGGCGGAGCTGGAGATGCGGATGCCGCCTTCGGACACCGAACCCATCTGCTCGACATCGAAGCCGAATTCGCGACCGGCTTCCTTCAGGTAGCTGAAGTCACCGGCACGACGGGCGCCAAAGCGGAAATCGTCGCCCACCAGCACCCAGCGCGCGTGCAGGCCGTTCCACAGCACGTTCTCGACGAACTGTTGCGGCGACTGCGCGGCGAAATGGGCGTTGAAGTGCTCCACGACCACCCGATCCACGCCATTGCTACGCAGAGCGTCGAGCTTGTCGCGCAGCAGGGCGATGCGGGTAGGGGCGTGCTCCGGCGCGAAAAATTCGCGCGGATGCGGCTCGAATGTCATCACGCACAGCGGCAGGCCACGCGCATCGGCGGCCGCACGGGCGCGCGCGAGCAACGACTGGTGGCCGCGATGCACACCGTCGAAATTACCGATGGTGAGCGCGCAGGGCGCCCGGCTTTCGGCGTTGGGCAGGCCGCGGAAGACTTTCACGAGGACGGCGGACGAGCGTTTTAGGGAAAGCGAGCATTATAAGGCGAATGGCCCGCGTTGCCCCCTGCCTGGCCGAATTGCCGACTCGACGCCGATGGGGGTGTGGGCAAGCTGCCAAAAATGGCGAATTTATGGCGAATTGCACCGCCGGGCGATGGCGTGAGGCGGAGAAAGGCGGCATGATATGCGCCATTCGGAACATGAACCGCACGATTCCTGCAACGGTCAGCCCCGTCCAACCCTGTTCGCGGGAAGCTTTTTGCAGTGGGCTGTCGTCGCCACGATACCGGGCCACTCCACTCTTGAACGCGCTGCTCAACAAGCTCCTGCCGCCCCCCGGACCGCAACTGGACACCGAGACCCGGGCCAAGCTGCTGGTCACCGTCCATCGGGTTTCGCCCACGGCCATTGCGTCCTCGGTGCTGCTCCCCGGCCTGACCGCCTGGACGTTCTGGTACGAAGCCAACCAGGTGGCGCTGCTGCTCTGGTGCGCCATCATGCTGGTGCTGACCGTCGCCGGTAGCTGGTTTTACGTAGGCTTCAAACGCGACAGCGGCAAGATGAGCCGCTCGGCGCACACGCGCAAGTGGTGGAACAACATGCGCGCCATCGCCTTCCTGACAGGCCTGACCTGGGGAAGCTCCGCGCTGCTGCACCTCTACACCAGTTCGATGGTGTTCTCCGCCGTGCTCTACCTGCTGACGCTCGGCGTGCTGGCGGGGGGCGCCACATCTCAATCGCCCATTCCGTCGAATCTTGTCTTCGCCGGGGTGCCGATCCTGGTGCCGAATATCCTGCTGGCCGATTTCGCCTTCCCCGGCCATGGCGGGTACGTGCAGATCCTGCTCGTGATCTACGCGCTGATGCTGGCGCGCCACTCGTTGAATCTGCAGCACACGCTGGTGCGCGCCATCCAGCTGGAATCGGAAAGCCGGCGGTTGGCCAAGCAGTTCCAGGAGGAAAAGGAGCGGGCGCTTCATGCCAGCGAGGAAAAATCGCGTTTCCTGGCTGCGGCAAGCCATGACTTGCGCCAACCCGTGCATGCGCTGGTGATGCTGGTGGAGGCACTGCGGGCCCGGAACCAGTCAACTGCGTTACACCCCTTGGTGGAGCAGGTGGCCGCCGGCACGCAAACCATCGACCTGCTGTTCCGCTCGCTGCTGGATCTGTCGAAGCTCGAAGGCCGCAAGGTGCTGCCCACGATGGAACCGTGCGAACTCAATGCACTGGTGAACGACGTGATGAGCCAGTTTGCTGCCGATGCGCGCGAGAGCGGCCTGACGCTGACGCCGCGCGTGCCTGACGAACTCTACGCGATGGCCGAGCCGGTACTGCTGCGCCGGGCGCTCTTCAACCTTGTGCAGAACGCGCTGCGGTACACAAAGCGCGGCGGCATCCTGGTGACAGCACGGCAGCGCCGCAAGCACGTGCGCGTGGAGGTGTGGGATACCGGCGCGGGCATCACGCCCGAGCATCTGCCGGAAATCTTCTCGCCGTACTACCAGGTTCACAATCCGCAGCGCGATCCGTCGCAAGGGCTCGGCCTGGGCCTGGCGATCTTCAAGGAATGCGTGCGTCTGATGCGCGGAACCTACGGCGTGCGTTCGGTGCCCGGCAAGGGTTCGGTATTCTGGTTTGCATTGGCGCCCGTGCCGGACGAGACCGTGGCCAGCGTGCGCGCGATGCGCAAGAATGCGCAGGCCGAGGAGGCGCGGCAGGATCGGCTGCGCGGCACGGTACTGGTCGTCGATGACGACAGTCAGATCCGCAAGGCGTGGATTGCGCTGATGGAGGCGTGGGGAATTCGTGTCGCGTGTGCCGCGCACGGGCAGGAGGCCGACGCGTTGTTCGCCAAGGGGCTGAAGCCGGACATCATTTTCTGCGACCTGCGCCTGCCCGGCAACGAAAACGGACTGGATCTGCTGGAACGCTGGCAGACCACGCAACCGCAGGCGCGCAGCGCGCTGCTGACGGGCGACCTGAAATCCGCGGCGCTGTTGGCGGCCGAGGACGCGGGCTACTTCGTGCTGCCCAAGCCCGTGGACCCCGCCAACCTGCGCATGCTGCTGCGCCGCTGGCTGACTGCGGTCTGAGAAGCGCTGGACGAGGAGCCGGCGCTTACTGGCGCAGGCGGAACCGCTCCATTCGCGACATCACCTGCATGCGCGTGCGTACGCCAAGACGTTGCAGGATGGCGGATACGTGTTCCTTCACCGTGTTCTCGGTCAGGCCGAGCTTGCGCGCGATGACCTTGTTCGGCAGTCCTTCCAGCACCAGTGCCAGCACGGAGCCCTGACGCGGCGTCAGGCCCAGTTCGGCGGGCGTGACCGGAATGCCGTGGGCGGGTCCGAAGGCCTGCGAGCGGCCCGACAAGGCTTCATCGGTCGGAAAACTCGTATCGCCAGCCAGAACCTTTCGCACGGCGGCCGTGAAGGCGTTGGCATCGAGGTGCTTGCCAACGAAGCCGCAAGCGGACAGCGCGCGTGCACGGCCCACGATCTCGGGCGTGGCTTCGGCGGACATGAAGATGAAGCGCGCGCCGGGAATCACGGTCTTGAATGCCTGCATGGCGTCGAAGCCAGTGCCGTCATTCAGCCAGATATCCAGCAACACGATATCGGGACGGAGTCCCTGGTTCAGCGAGTGGAGAGCTTCCTTGGCGCTACCGGCAGCATGTACTGCAACGTCGGGCATCACCTCCGCGAGGAACGCGGTGGTGCCGGAAAGAGCCATAGGATGATCATCGACCACCAACAGAGTCGGTGCAGCGTTCGACATGCGTATTCCCGTCTAATTTCCCATTTCGCCCTTGTTGTCACCGTTTTCCTAGAAATCGGCGCGTGGACGTAAAGCCCACTCTAACAGAGCGGGGTGCGCGTCACAATCGGTCGCAACATGGTGTTTCTTGTTGCATACGTCCCCAAAAGCGTTGTCCCGTGCGCGTTTCGCGGTAATTAAGTGCCTAATGTGCATGCTTTACAAGCGTTTGCACCACAGCTTGGTAGAATCGCGGCGATGAAAAATATTGTCATATTGATTTCCGGGCGTGGCTCCAATATGGAAGCGATCGTCCGGGCCTGCGCAGCCGAGCGATGGCCGGCGCGCGTGGCTGCTGTATTGTCGAACCGGCCCGATGCGTCGGGGCTCGCGTTCGCTGCCGATCACGGTATCGCCACAGGCGTGGTGGACCATAAGCTGTTTGCCGACCGTGCTGCATTCGATGCCGCGATGCGCGACGCCATCGAGGCGTACCAGCCCGATATCGTTGTGCTGGCGGGGTTCATGCGCATTCTGACGACGGAGTTCGTCGAGCACTTTGCCGGCCGCATGCTCAACATCCATCCCTCGCTGTTGCCGAGTTTTCCGGGCATGCATACGCATCGCCAGGCGCTGGACGCGGGGGTCAAGTTGCATGGCGCGACCGTGCACTTCGTCACGCCGCAACTCGATCATGGCCCGATCGTGATACAAGCTGCACTCGATGTACTGCCAGGCGACACACCCGAGTCCCTGGCCGATCGTTTGCTCGATAGCGAACATGTCATCTACCCGCGCGCTGTGCGCTGGTTTGTCGAAGACCGCCTGCAATTGCAGAACGGCGTTGTTCAAGTTCAACCGGCCGAACCCCAATGGTTCATGGCCATCTCGCCCGAAGCGGCAGGAAAACAGCCATGAGTCGTAATCCCTCTTCCACCCCGGACAATCGCCAGCGCCCCCGCACCAACAAGGGCAAGGGCAGCCCGATTCGCATGGCGCGCCAGCCTGGCACCGATGGCCCGCGCAATCCGGGTGGCCTGCAGGCCTTCCACTTGCAGCACATCGAGCGACTGCTCGGCAAGGTGCTGCTTTTCGCGCGTCCTTCGGATGCCGTGGTCAGCTACTACTTCCGAGAAAATAACAAACTTGGCCATCGTGACCGCGGAATCATTGCGGAAGCGATTTTTGCAGTGTTGCGTAGACGCGTCGAATTTGGTCAATTTGCGGAAAGCGGCACAGGCTCCGCCACCCGCCGCCTTGGTCTGCTGGGACTGGCCTCGACGCTTGGCCGCGACGTGCTGACGCCGTTCCTGTATCCCGATGAAGCCGAGTGGCTGGATCGCCTGACGACGATCGAACGCTCGAGCCTGGCGCCGCGCGTGCGTGCCAACTTGCCGGAGTGGCTTTACGACGATCTGGTTGCGCATCATGGCGAGCCGTTCACGGCTGCCATCGGCGATGCCTGGCTGCGTCCGGCGCCGCTGGACCTGCGTGTGAACACGGCCAAGCTGTCCCGCGAGGAAGCGCTGGCCGAACTCGAAACCGCCGGGATTGCCGCGGAACCTGCACCAATGGCGCCGGCCGGTATCCGCCTCAAGGGCAAGCCCGCGCTGAACCAGCTGCCGCTGTTCATCAACGGTGGCGTGGAAGTGCAGGACGAAGGCAGCCAGTTGCTGTGCCATCTGGTGGCACCGAAGCGTGGCGAAATGGTGGTGGACTTCTGCGCAGGCGCGGGCGGAAAGACGCTGGCGCTGGGCATGCAAATGCGTTCGACCGGCCGGCTCTATGCCTTCGACGTTTCCGAAAAGCGACTGACCAACCTGAAGCCGCGTCTGGCACGTAGCGGCCTGTCCAATGTGCATCCCGTGCTGATCGATTCGGAACGCGACGCCAAGGTCAAGCGGCTGGCTGGCAAGATCGATCGCGTGCTGGTGGATGCACCTTGCAGCGGCCTCGGCACCCTGCGTCGCAACCCCGATCTGAAATGGCGCCAGTCGCCAGAGTCGATCATCGAGCTGACCGCCAAGCAGGCAGCCATCCTCGAAGCAGCCGCCAAGCTCGTGAAGGGTGGCGGACGGGTCGTGTACGCCACTTGCAGCGTGCTCGAAGCGGAAAACGAAGCCATCGTCCGCGATTTCCTCGCCAAGAACGAGAATTTCCGACTGGTGCCGGCCGCCGAAATCTTTGCCGAACAGAAGATCGAGGTGCCCAACTTGCCGGCAGAAAGCGGCATGTTGGCGCTTTATCCGCACGTTCATCAGACCGACGGTTTCTTCGCTGCCGTGCTGGAACGCACGCGTTGATATCCCGTTGAACGCTGATCCGTGCCGATGAACCCTACCACGCTGGCCGAGCTGACGAACTCGCATTCCGTTCTGGGCAAGTTGCTCGACGATCTGATCCACGATGCCGGAGGGCCGGGTTTCTTCTGGCAGATCGGCGTGCTGGTCGGCAGCCTTGCCGTGGCATGGCTGCTGGCGCGATTCGTCGTGCGGCGTCTGGAATCGCGCCACGAAGACGCGAGCTTCGCCCTGCGGCTGGCCGCTGTCAGTCTCGAAAAGGCGATGTTCCCGCTGTTCGGCTGGCTGCTGGTGCTGGTGGCGCGTTTTGCGCTGGCGCCGTTCGTTTCGGTCAGCGTGCTGCGCCTCGCCCTGGTACCGCTGTTTGGCATCACGTCGCTCTATATCGCCTTCTACGTCCTGCGCCGCGTGATATCCGCCAACGGCCAGTTGCACGGCATGCTTGTGCTGGTCGAGAAAGTGCTGACGACGCTGGTGTGGGTGGGCATGGCGCTGTACGTCACCGGCGTGCTGCCCGACGTGATCCGCTGGATGGAGGAGATGCGCTTCCCGGTGGGCGGTAAGCACCCGATCAGCGTGGCCGATGCACTGATGGGCGTGGTCTGGATTCTGCTGACCGTGCTGGTGGCGATGTGGTTCGGCTCGTGGCTGGAGGAGCGTCTGATGCGCGCTCGCAGCCTCGATGCCAATCTCAAGGTGGTGCTGACGCGCGTGGCCAAGGCGCTGCTGCTGCTGGTTTCGCTGCTGCTCAGCCTGTCGCTGGTGGGAATCGACCTGACGGTGCTGTCTGTGTTCGGTGGCGCACTGGGTGTCGGTCTTGGCCTGGGTTTGCAGAAGATCGCCAGCAATTACATCTCGGGATTCATTATCCTGCTGGACCGCTCGGTGACGCTGGGTGACCAGATCACCGTAGACAAGTACACAGGCATCGTCTCGCAGATCCGCACGCGCTATACCGTAGTGCGCAACGGCGATGGCGAGACGCTGGTGCCAAACGAGCAACTCGTCGCCCAGGCGGTGCAGAACCATTCGTTCTCGGGCACCAATGTCCGCGTGGCGGTGCGCGTGCAGGCCGACTATGCGACCGACCCGGAGACTGTGATCGGCCTGCTCGAGACTTGCGCGGCCGATATCCCGCGCGTTCTGGTGGAACCGAAGCCGGCGGCGTTCCTCGTCATGTTTGGCGATAGCGGTATCGAGTACGAATTCGCGGTCTACATCGCTGATCCTCAGAACGGCAAGCTGGGCGTCCAATCCGCAATGAATCGTGCAATTTGGCGGACCTTCCAGGCAAATGGCGTGTCTATTCCCTATCCGCAACGTGAGTTGCGTGTGCTTAACGACACTTCTTTGCCCACGGCGGCAGTCATTGCATCCAGCTAGGTAGCCTCTGGGCCACCTTCGGGAACATTTGGCAGATTGGGTTATCGAAGTCGGGGAAATAGCGGATGTCCCCTCCGCGCCAATCCGGTAGAATGCCGGGTTGTCGTGGGTATACGAACTTCGATATCCGCCACCCCCACACCAGACAACCGCCAGATTGCAGCGGTTCGTGCCTCGGCCTGGCGCCCCTCAAGGTTCCGCCCGCGCCAGAAAGCTATCGCAATCGATGATTTTGCAGTCTTTTTTCTGCGCGACAGGTGCGCCGCACAGTGGTGCCGCGCTGCAAACACTCGTTTTACGACGGAGAACATAGTTTGTTCGACACAATTCTTGACTGGGCCGCCAACGGCCTCGCCAACTGGTCCTGGTGGGAGATCGTGATCTACACGCTCGTGATGACCCACATCACGATCGCAGGCGTGACCATTTTCCTGCACCGCTGCATGGCGCACCGGTCGCTGGATCTGCACCCGATTGCCCAGCATTTCTTCCGATTCTGGCTGTGGATGACCACGGGCATGGTGACGAAGGAATGGACCGCCATTCACCGTAAGCACCACGCCAAGTGCGAGACCGAGGACGATCCGCACAGCCCGCAGACGCGAGGTATCCGCAAGGTGCTGCTGGAAGGCGCCGAGCTGTATCGCGCCGAGTCCAAGAACAAGGAAACGATCGCCAAGTTCGGTCATGGCACGCCCAATGACTGGGTCGAGCGCAACGTGTACTCGCGCTTTGGCTGGCAGGGCGTTGGCCTGATGCTGATCATCGACCTCGCGCTGTTCGGCGTGATCGGCATGACCGTGTGGGCCGTGCAGATGCTCTGGATCCCGATCCATGCCGCCGGCATCATCAACGGCCTGGGTCACTGGTGGGGCTATCGCAACTACGATTGCGAGGATGCTTCGACCAACGTGTCGCCGTGGGGCTTCATCATTGGTGGCGAGGAACTGCACAACAACCACCACACGTACCCGACGTCGGCCAAGTTCTCGATCAAGTGGTACGAAATCGATGTGGGCTGGTGGTACATCCGCGCGATGCAGTCGGTTGGCCTGGCCAAGGTCAAGAAGACTCCGCCGAAGGCTCGCCTCGTGGAAGCGCGCGAAGTGGACCACAACACGCTGGAAGCCATCATCGCCAACCGCTACGACGTGATGGCGCGCTATGCCAAGGCGCTGAAGGCCGCGTACCGCGACGAACTGCGCAAGCACAAGGAAGGCGGCTCGCCGGAATACACGCACTACAAGCCGGCGCGCAAGTGGTTCCATCGTGAAGAGATGAAGCTGGGTGTGCCGCAGCGTCAGCAGTTGGCCACCATCACCGAGCAGAACAAGATGCTGCACACGTTCGTGGAAATGCGTCGCGAACTGGCCGTGATCTGGGGCCGCTCGAACATGACGCGCGAGCAGTTGCTGGCGCAGTTGCAGGCCTGGTGCCATCGCGCCGAAGCCAGTGGCATCCAGGCGCTGCAGGAGTTTTCGCTGCGCCTGCGCCGATACGCCTGATACAATCGGCAGCACGCCCGTCATGGCTAGAAAGCCCCGCCCTCGGCGGGGCTTTTTCTTTTTGCTGCACGCCCCATGTTGTTGGCAATAGACCGCGTGATGCAAAGCGCGGCGGCAACTGGGTGCCCCGAGGAGTATGTGAAGAGATGACCCCCCAAACGATCAAGACCGTCGAGTTCGAGAAGCCGAACCTGACGGATGCCGAAAGCGCTGCCAGCGGCAGTTGTGTGGCCCATGCCTGGGCCAAAGTGCCTCCCGCGATCACCCCGGACGAACGTGCCGCGCTGAAGGACCGCATTCGCAGACTGCTCAAGGAGCGCAACGCGGTGCTGGTTGCGCATTATTACGTCGATGCCGACTTGCAGGATCTGGCAGAAGAGACGGGCGGCTGTGTGTCGGACTCGCTGGAGATGGCTCGCTTCGGCCGCGATCACGCCGCACAGACGCTGGTGGTGGCCGGGGTCCGCTTCATGGGCGAGACCGCCAAGATTCTGAGTCCCGAGAAGACCATCCTGATGCCTGACCTTGATGCGACATGCTCGCTCGATCTCGGCTGTCCGGCGGATGAGTTCACCGCGTTTTGTGACGCTCACCCCGATCGCACCGTGGTGGTCTACGCGAACACCAGTGCCGCGGTGAAAGCTCGCGCGGACTGGATGGTGACGTCGAGCATCGGCCTGAAGATCGTCGAGCACCTGCATGCGCAGGGCAAGAAGATCCTCTGGGCGCCGGACAAGCATCTGGGCAGCTACATCCAGAAGGAAACCGGCGCCGACATGCTGCTGTGGCAGGGCTCGTGCCTGGTGCATGACGAGTTCAAGGGCATCGAACTGGACCTGCTGCGCCGCGAGCATCCGAAGGCGAAGATCCTCGTGCATCCGGAGTCGCCGGCCAACGTGGTGGAACAGGCCGATGTCATCGGCTCGACGAGCCAGTTGATCGCCGCCGCGCAGAATCTCGATGCCAATGAGTTCATCGTGGCCACCGACAACGGCATCCTGCACAAGATGCGGATGGCCGCGCCAGGCAAGGTCTTCATCGAAGCCCCGACAGCGGGCAACAGCGCAACGTGCAAGAGCTGCGCGCACTGCCCGTGGATGGCGATGAATGCCCTCACGAATCTGGCGGAAGTGCTGGAGACGGGGCGCAACGAGATCCACGTCGATCCAGTCATTGGCCGCAAGGCGGTGGTCTGCATCGATCGCATGCTCGATTTCGCCGCCGCGCAGAAGGTCAATGTACGTCCCGCTGCCGACCTCGCCACGGAAGGCGCGCTGTTCCAGGGAGTGGGTCCGGCATGAGCGTGAATCCGATTTTCGATAGTTACGGTCCCGCGCTGGCGGTGGCGCTCGACGCCAATGTGAAAGCGGCCATCGCCGAGGATGTGGGTTCCGGTGACTTGACCGGTCTGCTGGTGCCGGCCGACAAGCTGGTGCAGGCGCGCGTGATCGTGCGTGAATCGGCAGTGCTGTGCGGACGGCCATGGTTCGAGGCCAGCATGATAGCCGTGGACGAACGGCTGCGCGTGACGTGGCACAAGGAAGAGGGCGCGCGGATGTCGCCCGACGAACTGGTGTGCGAAATCGCGGGTCCGGCGCGCGCGCTGCTGACCGCCGAACGTCCGTCGCTGAACTTCCTGCAACTGCTCTCCGGTGTCGCCACGGCCACGCGTCGTTATGCAGATCTGATTGCCGGCACGCGCGCACGCGTGCTCGATACCCGCAAGACCCTGCCGGGCCTGCGGCTCGCACAAAAATATGCGGTGAAGGTGGGCGGCGGCGAGAACCAGCGGCTGGCGCTCTATGACGGCATCCTGATCAAGGAAAACCACATTGCCGCTGCAGGCAGCATCACGGCGGCGGTGCAGGCTGCGCTAGCACTGGGCGCCGATGCCTCGATCCAGGTCGAAGTCGAATCGATTGCCGAATTGCAGGAAGCGCTGGAGGCTGGTGCGAGATCCATCCTGATCGACAACTTCACCGTGGACATGATGCGCGAAGCCGTAGCGGTCAATCGCGAACGTGCATTGCTGGAAGTGTCGGGTGGCGTGAACTACGAATCGATCCGCCAGTTCGCCGAAACCGGCGTGGACCGTATCTCGGTGGGCGCGCTGACGAAGGATGTCAGGGCGACGGACTACTCGTTGCGGGTGGTGGGGTAGGTAGTTTCTTCCCCTCCGCAGTTTTGGCTCCCCTCTCCCGCCGTGCGGGAGGGGGGAGAAAACAATTGGTGGGGCGAAAGGTTAACGCCGGCTCGCCCGTCCCGCTCGCCCACTCAACGGCTGCAACACCGAAGGCAGCGCCTTCGGCAAGGTGTCCGGATAGTCGCGGCTGAAATGCAATCCGCGACTTTCATGGCGTGAATACGCGCTTTCCACGATCATCGACGCCACTTCCACAAGATTGCGTAGCTCCAGCAGGTCGCGCGTCACGCGGAAGTTCGCGTAGTACTCGGCAATTTCCTCACGCAACAACCCGATGCGATGTTGCGCACGTTCCAGCCGCTTGTCCGTGCGCACGATGCCGACGTAGTTCCACATCATCCGGCGCAGCTCATCCCAGTTGTGCGACACCACTACTTCCTCATCCGCATCGGACACGCGGCTCTCGTCCCAGGCGGGCAAGGCGATGTCCGGCGCGCCTGCCTTGCCATGCGCAGCGATGTCGACGGCCGCAGCCTGGCCGATTACCATGCATTCCAGCAGGGAGTTCGATGCGAGCCGGTTGGCCCCGTGCAGGCCGGTGCAACCGGTTTCGCCCACGGCATACAGGTTGCCGATGTCGGTGCGGCCCGCCGTGTCGGTCACCACGCCGCCGCAGGTGTAGTGCGCAGCCGGTACGACGGGAATGGGCTGTTTCGTGATGTCGATGCCCAGTTCAAGGCAGCGCGCGTGAATCGTCGGGAAGTGTTCCTTCAGGAACGATTCGGGCTGATGTGTGATGTCGAGGTAGACGCAATCGAGGCCGCGCTTTTTCATCTCGAAGTCGATGGCGCGCGCCACCACGTCGCGCGGCGCCAACTCTGCGCGGTCGTCGTGGGCAGGCATGAACCGCGTACCGTCAGGCAGCTTGAGCAGGCCGCCTTCGCCGCGCACCGCCTCCGAAATCAGGAAAGACTTTGCGTACGGATGGTAGAGGCAAGTCGGGTGGAACTGGATGAACTCCATGTTCGCCACGCGGCAGCCCGCGCGCCACGCCATGGCGATGCCATCACCGGTAGCGGTATCGGGGTTGGTCGTATAGAGATAGACCTTGCCGGCGCCGCCAGCAGCCAGCACGGTTTGCGTGGCGGTGATCGTGTGGACTTCGTCGGTCGCCGCGTCGAGTACGTAAAGACCGTAGCAGCGGTTGCCGGGCAGGCCCAGTTTTGCCGACGTGATGAGATCGATCGCGAACTGGTCTTCGAGGATCGTGATGTTCGGATGCTTGCGCGCCTGCTCGGTGAGCGTGGAGACCACGGCGTGACCGGTGGCATCGGCGGCGTGGATGATGCGTCGATGGCTGTGGCCGCCTTCGCGCGTCAGGTGGAAACCAAGTTCGGCCTGGGCGTCGCGCGTGAACGGCACGCCTCGGTCGATCAGCCACTGGATCGCATCGCGGCCATGTTCGACGATATAGCGCGTGGCCTCCTCATCGCAGAGTCCTGCGCCAGCGACCAGCGTGTCCTGCGTATGCTCGGCGTGACTGTCGCCGGAGTCCAGTACTGCAGCGATTCCACCCTGCGCCCAGTCGCTCGCCCCGGCTGTCATGCTGCGCTTGCTCAGGATAACTACCTTGTGGGTATCGGCAAGTTGCAGCGCGACGGTAAGGCCGGCCAGACCGCTGCCGACAATCGCGACATCGAAGTTCATGGTGCGGGGGATCGCCTGGGGCGAATGGGCGTGTGGGGACCGGGAAGTCTACACCCGACTGCCACAATCCTGACATCTTTCCCTTGTACGACAAGGGTTGCAGGGTGCGGCAGGCTCGGAAAGCGCGTCCCCACAATGCAAAAAGCCTCGCGGATGCGAGGCTTTCGGCTGGATACCACGGATCAATTACTTGATCTTGGTTTCCTTGTAAGGCACGTGCTTACGGGCGACGGGATCGAACTTCGAGATCTCCATCTTTTCCGGCATGGTGCGCTTGTTCTTGGTGGTCGTGTAGAAATGACCGGTACCTGCGGTCGATTCCAGCTTGATCTTGTCGCGTCCGCCTTTGCTGGCCATGGTGTACTCCTAATTAGACTTCGCCACGTGCGCGCAGATCTGCGAGCACGGAGTCGATGCCTTTCTTGTCGATCAGGCGCAGACCGGCGTTCGAGACGCGCAGGCTCACCCAGCGGTTTTCCGATTCAACGAAGAAGCGGCGGTTCTGCAGATTGGGCAGAAAACGGCGCTTGGTCTTGTTGTTTGCGTGGGAAACGTTGTTGCCGACCATCGGCGCTTTCCCGGTCACTTGACAGACGCGTGCCATGAAGCACTCCTAAATCTTATTCGTGGACAATGTTCGCAACAGATCAACAAAAGGCGCGCGGGCCCGGACTGCAGCGGATTGGTAATTCAGCAAGACGAACATTATAGACCGGAAACAAGCGGCGAATCAATGCCTTCCGATGGGTTCGGAAGAAGACTGTTGCGCTGTGCCGCCAGCATCACGTTGCAAGTGGTGCGTCGGAAAGCCGGTCTGGTTCTGGACATCGCACTGACTGATGCGTACTGCGATGCGGGCCACACTGTAATAGGGGAACCGGGCAATGTCCAGCGCCAGAGCGCCGGAGTCGCATACAATGGCGGCTGTTGACTGGTTGACTCACATGACTCTGCAAACTGCTGCACCGGCCGCGGCCCCCAGCGGCACCGCCGCACGCAAGACCGTACAGGTCGATTCCTTCCTGACGCTTCACTACAGCATCTCCCTCGAGAACGGTACCGAAGTTGTCAGTACCTTCGAGGAAAAGCCCGCCACGCTGTTGCTGGGCCAGGGGCAGTTTGCCCCGACGCTCGAACAGGCATTGCTCGGCATGCCCGAGGGCGAGCGCATGACTTACCGTCTGGCGCCGGAGTTGGCGTTTGGCCCGCGCAATCCCGAACTGCTGCAGTGGGTCTCGCTGGCCACGCTGCGCGAGAACAGCTCGTTCGAAGAGGAATACAGTCCCGGCGATCTCGTCGAATTCAATGCACCCGGCGGCGGCAAGTACGCTGGCGTGCTCAAGGAATACGGCGACACTGCGGCACTCTTCGACTTCAATCACCCGCTGGCCGGACAGACGATTCTGTTCGACGTCCAGCTGATCGGAATACTCTGATGTCTGCCGTGGCAATGGAACGCAGCATGACCGATACCACCACCTCCGCCGATGCGGAGATCCTCATGGCGCAACCGCGCGGCTTCTGTGCTGGCGTGGACCGCGCCATCGAGATTGTCGAGCGCGCGCTGGCGCTGTTCGGTGCGCCGATCTACGTGCGTCACGAGATCGTGCACAACGCCTACGTGGTGGCCGACCTGCGCAAGAAGGGCGCAATCTTCATCGACGAACTGGAGGAAGTCCCCTCCGGTTCGACGGTCATCTTCAGTGCGCATGGCGTGTCCAAGGAAGTGCGCGCCGACGCGGCGCGTCGCGGCCTGACGATATTCGATGCCACCTGCCCGCTGGTGACCAAGGTCCACGTCGAGGTGGGCAAGATGCGCGCGGAAGGTTGCGAGATCATCATGATCGGCCACAAGGGGCACCCCGAAGTGGAAGGCACGATGGGGCAGTCCGAGGCGGGCATGCTGCTGGTGGAGTCCGTCGAGGACGTGCAGGCGCTGACGGTGGCAGACCCGACGCAACTGGCCTATGTCACGCAGACCACGCTGTCGGTAGATGAGACCGCGGAGATCGTGCTGGCGCTCAAGGCGCGGTTTCCGCAGATTCGCGAGCCCAAGAAGCAGGACATCTGCTATGCCACGCAGAACCGCCAGGATGCCGTGAAGTTCATGGTGCCCCAGGTGGAAGTCGTGATCGTGGTGGGCAGCCCGAACAGCTCGAACTCCAATCGCCTGCGTGAACTGGCAGACCGCCTGGGTGTGCCGGCCTACATGGTCGACGATCCTGACCAGCTCAAGCCGGAGTGGGTCGCGGGCAAGCGCCGTATCGGCCTGACCGCCGGTGCATCGGCGCCCGAGGTGCTGGCGCAAGCCATCGTCGAGCGCCTGCGCACGTTTGGCGTGAAGTCCGTGCGTGCCCTGGAAGGCGTCGAGGAGAACATGTCGTTCCCGCTGCCGCGTGGATTGGCGAACCTGACGCCGGGCGCCTGACCACGCCAGGGCGCTCCGTGCGCCCATCTGCTTACGAACGCCGCTGCGCCTCCGCCAGCGGCGTTTTTGTTTTTGCGCTGTGCCGTGTGACGACTGTTTGATGCGGGCGCGTGCCCGTCGCCCATGCCGCGCACCGACGCGGTGCGCGCCGCTATTGCGCTATACAACAGACATTCAAAGCCGCTTTCGCGCGCGGTTATTTGTCCAAATCCCCGCAAACCCGCATTCCACCGTCGGAATTCTCCGATTAATAGCGGAATAACCCCATGCTTGACCAAACAATATCAGGGTAATCCCGATGACTGGGGTTTTCCCTATTATGGTGCGCCGTTGCATTCTGCACATTAGAGATGTTGCTCGATATATGAAATGAAATGCCTAATTAATTAAGCGGGCATTATGGGTGGCGCTGGAGAAGCTTCATCCGTGCCGAATGCGCCTCTGCAGGCGCTGTAGGCACGATTCTTGAAAGGGAAGGAGACGGGTCCGCCAAGTTGGCTTTGATTGCCCCAATCTGTGCATTGGGGAAATTCCCTAGCTCATTTGGTGGGTAAAAGGTTCAGGTTGTTGCGTCGCGTATTGCATCCTCAAAGAAAGGGGATACAATGCGCGCGTTTCAAATTGAAACTAATCAAAGGCGGTCCAGGGATTACGTCCGGGAGGCGTAACTAAAACCCTGTTTTTGTGAATCCTAGGAGATCACTCATGCAATTCACGTTTGCCAAGATTCTGCCGATCGCGGCCGCTGTGGCGCTGGTCGCTGCATGTGGCAAGAAAGAAGAAAAGCCGGTTGACACGGCAGCCTCCGCACCGGCCGCTGCGGCCCCCGCAGCAGGTGGTGGCGATGTCGTCGTCAAGATCGGCCACGCCGCTCCGCTGACTGGCGGCATTGCCCACCTTGGCAAGGACAACGAAAACGGCGCGCGCCTGGCCGTCGAGGAAGTGAACAAGGCCGGCCTGGAAGTCGGCGGCAAGAAGATCAAGCTGGAACTGGTGGGCGAAGATGACGCCGCCGATCCGAAGACCGGTACCGCCGTGGCCCAGAAGCTCGTGGACGCCAAGGTCGTGGCCGTTGTGGGCCACCTGAACTCGGGCGTGTCGATTCCGGCCTCGAAGATCTACAGCGATGCCGGCATCGTCCAGATCTCGCCGTCGTCGACCAACCCCGACTACACGAAGCAGGGCTTCAAGACCACGTACCGCGTGGTGGCCACCGATGCCCAGCAGGGTCCGGCACTGGCCAACTACGCCGCCAAGAGCCTGAACGCCAAGAGCGTGGCCATCGTCGACGATGCCACCGCCTACGGCAAGGGCCTGGCCGACGAGTTCGAGAAGACCGCCAAGGCTGCAGGCGTGAATGTGGTGGCACGTGAAGCCACCAACGACAAGGCCACGGACTTCAAGGCCATTCTGACCAAGATCAAGGGCAAGAAGCCGGACGTGATCATGTACGGCGGCATGGATGCCACCGGTGGTCCGTTCACCAAGCAGGCCAAGGAACTGGGCATCACCTCGAAGATCGTGGGTGGCGACGGCGTTTGCACGGACAAGGTGGCCGAACTGGCTGGCGATGCCGTGACGAACCTGATCTGCTCGGAAGCAGGCCTGGCCCTGTCGAAGATGGAAAACGGCGCCGACTTCCAGAAGCGCTACCAGGCTCGTTTCAACGCACCGGTGCAGATCTACGCACCGTTCACCTACGACGCCGTGATGGTGATCGTGGACGCGATGAAGCGTGCCAACTCGGCTGAACCGGCTGCCATCCTGGCCGAAATGCCCAAGACGAACTACAAGGGCGTGATCGGCAACATCGCCTTTGACGAAAAGGGCGACATGAAGGAAGGCACCATCACGCTGTACGAGTACAAGGACAAGAAGAAGTCCGTCCTCGACGTCGTGAAGATGTAATCCGGGCTTACCGGCCCACCTGAACGGCACCGTGATGACATTGCGGTGCCGTTCTTTTTAGTCTCGCCAACGTGTTAGCGGCATCCTTACCATGGATGGAACAGGGCGGGCAGCACACCAGCAACTGAGTACAACCTACCCTTACCATCCACATTACCGTCCCATCCACGGCATCCACACCATGCCGGCCGGAGCGGGGCCGAAGCAGGAGTTTTCATGGATATCTTTATCCAGCAGATCGTGAACGGTCTGGTGCTCGGCAGCATCTACGCGCTGATCGCACTGGGCTACACCATGGTCTACGGCATTCTGGGCATCATCAACTTCGCTCACGGCGATGTGCTGATGATTGGCGCGCTGACCGCATTGTCGGCAATTCTTGGGCTGCAGAAATTTGCACCCGGCCTGCCCGAATGGCTGACGCTGGTGATCGCCACGCTGATCGCCATGCCTGTCTGTGCAGTCCTCTCGTACACCATTGAACGCGTAGCCTACCGGCCGTTGCGCAATGCGCCGCGCCTGGCTCCGCTGATCACCGCGATCGGCGTCTCGATCATCCTCCAGACCGTGGGGATGCTGATCTGGTCGCGCAACCCGCTCACGTTCCCGCAACTGCTGCCCTCGGAACCGATCGACATCGGCTCTACTGGCGCCACCATCACCGGCAAGGAAATGGTCATCATCGGCCTGGCCGTGATGGTCATGTCCGGCCTGCTGGCCCTGGTGAACCGCACCAAGCTCGGCCGCGCCATGCGCGCCACCGCCGAGAACCAGAAGGTGGCGGGCCTGATGGGCGTGAACCCCAACTTCGTGATTTCGGCCACGTTCATGATCGGTGCCGCGCTGGCAGCGCTGGCAGGCGTGATGATGGCGACGAACTACGGTAATGCGCACTTCTACATGGGTTTCATCCCCGGCCTGAAGGCGTTCACCGCCGCAGTGCTGGGCGGCATCGGCAACCTGGCAGGCGCCATGGTGGGCGGCATGCTGCTGGGGCTGATCGAGGCACTGGGTGCCGGCTACATCGGTGATCTGACGAATGGTGTGTTCGGCTCGAACTACCAGGACGTCTTTGCGTTCATCGTGCTGATCATCGTGCTCGTCTTCCGTCCGTCCGGCATCATGGGCGAACGCGTGGCCGACCGCGCCTGAGGGAGGAGACCGAATCATGAACGCTCCAATCCAATCCGCAGCCGTGGCCGCGCCGTCGCGCGTCCCGGCCAAGACCCTGGCAGCCCTGCTGGGATTCCTCGTCATCGCGCTGTGCGCACCGTTCTTCGTCCAGACATTCGGCGGCAACTACTGGGTGCGCGTGCTGGACTTCGCGCTGCTCTACATCATGCTGGCGCTGGGCCTGAATATCGTGGTGGGCTTTGCCGGCCTGCTCGACCTGGGCTACATCGCGTTCTACGCGGTAGGCGCCTACTGCATGGCGCTGCTCGGCTCGCCGCACCTGGCCAACCAGTTCGAGTGGATCCAGCAGCTGTTTCCGAACGGCATCCACCTGACGATGTGGCTGGTGTTGCCAATAGCGATTCTCGTGGCGGCCACGTTCGGCGTGCTGCTGGGGGCGCCTACGCTGAAGTTGCGGGGCGACTACCTGGCCATCGTGACGCTGGGCTTCGGTGAAATCATCCGTATCTTCATGAACAACTTGGACCGTCCGGTGAACATCACCAACGGGCCCAAGGGCATCACGGCGGTGGACCCGGTCCACATCTTCGGATTCGACTTCTCGAAATCGCACGAGATCTTCGGGATGAAGTTCACGCCGGTGTTCATGTATTACTACCTGCTGGTGTTCCTGGTCATCGTGATCGTGTTCGTCTGCCTGCGCCTGCAGAACTCGCGGATCGGACGCGCCTGGGTGGCCATCCGTGAAGACGAGATCGCGGCCAAGGCCATGGGCATCAACACCCGCAACATGAAGCTGCTGGCGTTTGCCATGGGCGCATCGTTCGGCGGTGCCTCGGGTGCCGTGTTCGGCGCGTTCCAGGGCTTCGTGTCGCCGGAATCTTTCACGCTGTGGGAATCGATCTACATCCTGGCCATCGTGGTGCTGGGCGGCATGGGCCATATCCCGGGCGTGATCCTGGGCGGCATCCTGCTGGTGGGCTTCCAGGAACTGCTGCGCGTGGTGGCGGAGCCGATGCAGACGGGCCTGTTCGGCCATGTGATCGTCGATGCGGAAGTGCTGCGTCAGCTGCTGTTCGGTCTGGCCCTGGTGGGTGTGATGCTGTATCGCCCGGCGGGCCTGTGGCCGTCGCCGCGCAAGGAAGATCGTCCGGTGGTGCGCCGGGCGGGCAGCGTGGGCCGTTTCTGAACAGGGGGATAACATGAGCAATTCCGATTTCCTCCTGTCCGTTCAGGGGGTCAACAAGCGTTTCGGCGGCCTGCAGGCGTTGTCCGATGTGGGCCTGCAGATCAAGCCCGGTGAAATCTATGGCCTGATCGGCCCGAACGGTGCGGGCAAGACCACGTTCTTCAATGTGATCACGGGCCTGTACACGCCGGATTCCGGCGAGTTCGTGCTGGGCGGCAAGCCGTACCAGCCCACGGCCGTGCATGAAGTGGCGCGGACCGGCATCGCACGTACGTTCCAGAACATCCGCCTGTTCGGCGAGATGACCGCGCTGGAAAACGTCATGGTGGGCCGCCACGTGCGGACCAAGGCCGGCATCTTCGGCGCCGTCTTCCGTCCGCCTTCGGTGCGTCGTGAAGAAGAAGGCATCGAGGACATGGCGCACGACCTGCTGGATTACGTGGGCATTGGCAAGTACGCCAACTTCACGTCGCGCAACCTGTCGTACGGCCACCAGCGCCGTCTGGAGATCGCCCGCGCGCTGGCTACCGAGCCGAAGCTTCTGGCGCTGGACGAACCGGCAGCCGGCATGAACGCCACCGAGAAGGTGGAGTTGCGCGGCCTGCTGGAGAAGATCAAGAACGATGGCAAGACCATCCTGCTGATCGAGCACGACGTGAAGCTGGTGATGGGTCTGTGCAACCGCCTGACCGTGCTCGATTACGGCAAGGTCATCGCGCAGGGCCTGCCGCACGAAGTCCAGAACAATCCTGCCGTGATCGAGGCTTACCTCGGCGCGTCGGCGCACTAAGGCCAGAAAGGCAGGAGCAAAGCAAATGACACAGACGATCCTGAAGATTTCCGGCCTGAAGGTGGCCTACGGCGGCATCCAGGCCGTCAAGGGCGTGGACCTGGAGATCCACGACGGCGAGCTCGTCACGCTGATCGGTGCCAATGGTGCCGGCAAGACCACGACCATGAAGGCCATCACCGGTCTGCAGGGCTGGGCGGGCGGCGACGTGGAGTACATGGGCAAATCCATCAAGGGCGTACCCAGCTACAAGCTGCTCAAGCAGGGGCTGGCGATGGTGCCGGAAGGCCGCGGCGTGTTCGCGCGCATGACCATCACCGAGAACCTGCAGATGGGCGCGTACACGCGCGACGACGAGGCCGGCATCAAGGCTGACATCGACCGCATGTTCGAGACCTTCCCGCGACTCAAGGAGCGTGCGAACCAGCTGGCCGGCACGATGTCCGGCGGCGAGCAGCAGATGCTGGCGATGGCGCGTGCGCTGATGAGCCAGCCGAAGCTGCTGCTGCTGGATGAACCGTCGATGGGTCTCTCGCCAATCATGGTCGAGAAGATCTTCGAGGTGGTGCGCACCGTCTCCGCACAAGGCGTGACCGTGCTGCTGGTGGAGCAGAACGCGCGCCTGGCGCTGCAGGCTGCGCATCGCGGCTACGTGATGGAGTCGGGCTTGGTGACGATGAGCGGTGACGCCAAGCAGATGCTGGATGACCCGAAGGTGAGGGCGGCGTATCTGGGGGAGTGAGCTCCCTGCCGCTGGGTTTCTCCCCTCTCCCACAAAGTGGGAGAGGGGAGCAAACAATCGGTCGACCTCTCGGCAATGAAAAAACCCGCTTCGCAGCGGGTTTTTTCATTCTTACGCCAACTTCTTCAGCAGCTCGCGCAGCATGCCGATCATCTGGTCGATCTCCTCGCGGGTCACGTTCAGGGCCGGCATGAAGCGCAGCAGGTTGGGGCGCGGGGCATTCAGCAGCAGGCCGGTCGGGTTCATCTCGCGCGCTTCTTCCACGATCTGCGGACCGATGTCCTTGCCCAGCACCAGTGCGCGCAGCAGACCTTCACCGCGCTCGCCGCCGAGGCCGAACTCGGCCGACAGCGCCAGCAGTTGCTCGCTCAGGTAGGCGGACTTGGCCTTCACGTCGTCGAGGAAGCCCGGCGCGGTCAGTTGCGAAATCACCGAGCTGCCCACGGCGGTCATCAGCGGGTTGCCGTTGTAGGTGCCGCCCTGGTCGCCGGCTTCGAAGCTGGCCACATCGCTCTTGCACAGCAGGGCCGACAGCGGCACGCCGCCGCCGATGCCCTTGCCCAGCGTCATGATGTCCGGTTCCACGCCCGAGAGTTCGTAGGCGAACAGCGTGCCGCAGCGGCCGCAGCCGGTTTGCACTTCATCGACGATGAACAGCAGCTTGTGCTTGTCGGCCAGCGCGCGCAGGCCCTGCATGAACTCGCGCGTGGCGGGGATCACGCCGCCTTCGCCTTGCACCGGTTCCAGCATGATGCCGACGGTCTTGTCGGTGATCAGTGCCTCGACCGAAGCCAGGTTGTTCAGCTCGGCCTTGGGGAAGCCCGGCACCTGGGGTGCGAAGATCGTGTCCCAGCCAGCCTTGCCCGAAGCGCTCATGGTCGCCAGCGTGCGGCCATGGAAGCTGTGGTCCATCGTGATGATCTCGAACGCGCCGTTCTTGTGCTTGCGGCCCCACTTGCGCGCCAGCTTGATCGCGCCTTCATTGGCTTCGGCGCCGCTGTTGGCGAAGAAGACCTTGTCGAAGCAGCTGTTGTCGGTCAGTTGCTGGGCGAGCTTCAGCATCGGCTCGTTGTAGAACGCGGGGCTCGGGTTCAGCAGCTTGCGCGCCTGCTTTTCCAGCGCCTCGATCATGCCTTCGTTCGAATGGCCCAGCGAGTTGACGGCCCAGCCCTGCACGAAGTCCAGGTATCGCTTGCCGTTATGGTCCGTCAGCCACGAGCCCTTGCCTTCGGTGAAGACCAGCTCGGGACGGTTGGTGATGTACATCAGGGACTGGACGGGGAACTCAGCAAATGCCATGGCGGACTCCTGGGGTCGGCATGAAACGATGGACGGAGAAAAGCAAAAAGCCACGGGGGTTGCCCGTGGCTTGTCGACCTGAACAGACGCTATCTGCGGTCAGCCGCGCGGCACCCCGGTGGGGAGCAACGTACGTGCGCGGCGTCGGATGATGGCGGTGTTCATGGCGGCCAATATAAGGCGCATGCGCCCGGGTGTCAAAGCGAAATATGGCAGACCCGGGTGGCATTGTTGTGTCGGCGGAACGCGCGCGGCCCGGCTTAGGCCGCGCCGGCCGGGTGCAGATCGGCCTCGGACGTGAACGAATCGGCGAAGAACGCGTCCTCGTGAAGCTTGCACTGCGCGGAGAAATCCGTGCGTGCGGCGTTGACCATGACTGGCGCACCGCAGGCGTAGACCTCGTGGTTCGACAGATCCGGATGGTCGGCCATCACAGCCTGGTGCACGAAGCCCGTGCGACCGGACCAGTTGTCCTCGGCCGTGGCGTTCGAGATCACGGGCACGTACTGGAAGTTCGGCAGATCGCGGGCCCATTGCTCGCACAGCGCGTGCATGTACAGGTCCTGCGGACGGCGCCCGCCCCAGTACAGCGTCATCGGGCGCGTGATGCCGGTATAGGCGGCGTGCTCGACGATGGCCTTGATCGGCGCGAAGCCGGTGCCCGACGCCAGCAGGACGATGGGCTTGTCCGAATCCTCGCGCAGGAAGAAGCTGCCCAGCGGACCTTCGAAGCGCAGGATGTCGCGCTCCTTCATGGCCGGCATGCCTTCCTTGGCGCCGAACACGTAGTCCGTGAACGTGCCGCCCGGCATGTGGCGGATGTGCAACTCGATCGGGCCTTCCTCATGCGGAGGCGTGGCGATGGAGTAGCTGCGGCGCTTGCCGTCGCGCAACAGGAATTCCACGTACTGGCCGGCCAGGAACTGCATGCGCTCGGTGGCGGGCAGTTGCAGCTTGATGGCGATGACGTCGTCGGCAAGGCGCTCCAGCGAGGCGACGCGGCACGGCACCTTCTTGATGGGAATGTCACCGGCGCCGTGGACTTCGCGGCACTCGATGGTGATGTCCGACGTGGCGTTGGCGCAGCAGAAAAGGGCGCGGCCCTCGGTCTTTTCCTGCGCCGTCAGTGCCGAGGCGGCGTGGTCGCCCTGGTGGATCGTGCCTTCGGTCACGCGGCCCTTGCAGGACCCGCATGCACCGTTCTTGCAGCCGTACGGCAGGCCGATGCTATGGCGCAGCGCGGCGCCCAGGATGGTTTCGTCGGCAGCCACTTCGAACTTGTGGCCACTCGGCATGACGGTAACTTGATAAGCCATAATCGGGTCTATGAACCAAATTCTGTCGCCGCAAGCGGCGTTGTCTTCCCCGGGTGTGCGGCACGCGCGGCAGGGGCGCCGGCTGGGCCGTCCGCGCCTGCTGATCGTGGGCTGCGGTGACGTCGGCACGCGCGTCCTGCGCCTCCTGTCCACGCGGATGCGTGTGTTCGCCGTCACATCTCAGCCCTCGCGCCGGGACGCGCTGCGTCAGGCCGGTGCAGTGCCGCTGGTAGCCGATCTGGATCAGCCCGCCACGCTGTCACGCCTGGCGCATCTCGCGAGTCGCGTGATGAACCTGGCGCCGCCGCCCGGTCAGGGCGATGGCGATCCACGGTCGCGCGCGTTGCTGGGGACGTTGCGGCGCGCGGCCTGGCGCCGGGCGCGGACCATGCGTTATGGCACCAGTCCCGGCGAGGCCGCCATTCTACCCGAGCGGGGCTGGCACCGCGCGTTTGAGGCGTCCACGCGCCACCGCGCCAACGGGGCGTACATCTACGCCAGCACGACCGGCGTCTATGGCGACCGCGGCGGGGCCCGCGTCAAGGAATTCCACGCGGTCCGGCCGCAGACTGCCCGTGCGCGCCGACGCGTGGCGGCGGAGTCGGCGGTGCGGCGCTTTGGGCGCGATGCGGGCTGGCGCGCAAGCATCGTCCGGATTCCCGGCATCTACGCCGAAGACCGCTTGCCGGTGGCCCGCCTGAACAAGGGCACGCCGGCGTTGGCGCCCCAGGACGATGTCTACACCAGCCATATCCACGCCGACGATCTGGCCCGCACGATGATCGCATCGCTCTGGCGCGGACGTCCCCAGCGCGTGGTCCATGCCAGCGACGACACGGAACTGCGCATGGCCGACTACTTCGACCTCGTGGCCGACCGCAAGGGTTTGCCACGCCCGCCTCGCATCAGCCGCCAGCAGGCGCGCGAGACCATCGACGCCAACCTCCTGAGCTTCATGAGCGAATCGCGCCGACTGGACAACGGTCGGCTGAAGCGGGAATTGCGGGTGAGGTTGAAGTATCCGACGGTGGCGGCGTTTTTTGATCGCTGAGGTCTGAATCTCCGGTGGTTTCTCCTCTCTCCCGCGAGGTGGGAGAGGGGCGGGGGAGAGGGCCAGCGGTGCAAATTGTGATGTGGTCGGCAAGCAGACCCTCCCGCCCTCTCCCCTAACCCCTCTCCCACTTCGCGGGAGAGGGGAATAACACAAGCGGGTTTGTGAGGCATGGCTCTTGCTCTTCTCTCCGTCTAGCCATCCTGTCTATACAACATTGGTGCATCCCTGCGCCCAATCGTCCATTTCCGGTGCACGTCCTCAGGTAAACCCCGGGTTTGACTTGTATATACAGGCTGGTACATTGCCCGTCAGGTCCAGGGAGACGGGACCCCCACTACCCAGAACGACGCCCACAGGGAGCCGACAGCATGAAGCTGCACCGCCGCGCCGCATTGATCGTTACCTCCGCGCTATTTGCCACAGCCGCCCACGCCCAGAACACGCCGGTGACCATCGGCATGAGCGGATGGACGGGTTTTGCGCCGCTGACGCTGGCCGAGAAGGCCGGCATCTTCAAGAAGAACGGTGTCGATGTGGAGATCAAGATGATCCCGCAGAAGGACCGGCATCTGGCGCTGGCGTCGGGCGCGATCCAGTGCGCAGCCACTACGGTGGAGACGCATGTGGCGTGGAATGCCAATGGCGTGCCGATCACGCAGATCGTGCAGCTCGACAAGTCGTATGGTGCCGATGGCCTGGCCGTGCGCGGCGATGTGAAGGGATTCGCCGACCTCAAGGGCAAGACGATTGGCGTGGATGCGCCGGGCACCGCGCCGTACTTCGGACTGGCCTGGATGCTCAAGAAGAACGGCATGACGCTCAAGGACGTGAAGCTGACCACGCTGTCGCCGCAGGCCGCCGCGCAGGCGTTCGTGGCCGGGCAGAACGATGGCGCGATGACCTATGAGCCGTATCTGTCGACGGTGCGCGCGAATCCGGACAAGGGCAAGATCCTGGCCACCACGCTCGACTATCCGATGGTGACCGATACGCTGGGCTGCGCGCCGAAGTGGCTCAAGGACAATCCCAAGGCTGCGCAGGCACTGGTCGACAGCTATTTCGAAGCGCTGGAGATGATCCGCAAAGACCCGGTGAAATCCAACGAGATCATGGGTGCGGCCGTGAAGCAGACCGGCGAACAGTTTGCGAAATCTTCCGCTTACCTGCGCTGGCAGGACAAGGACGCCAACAAGACCTTCTTCGCGGGAGAACTGGCCAGCTTCAGCAAGGAAGCGGCCGATGTGCTCAAGGACATCGGCGTGATCCGCCAGGTGCCCGACGTGACGGCGCTCTATGACGCCCGGTTCCTCAAGTAAGCAGGAGGCAGGCATGTCGCAATCGCCTACGCCGACGATGACCACGCGCGCCCCCGCGCCCATTGTCTCCGCGTCCAACGACCGCGCACCGCGCGCGCGTCATCCGTGGCTGTCGCCGCTGGTGCCGGTGTCGTCGCGGGCGCGCTGGGTACTCGGCCTGTCGTTCTTCGTCCTGTTCTTTGCGGTCTGGGCGATGGCGACGCTCGGCGGTTTTGTCTCGCGCACGTTCCTGGCCGATCCGCTGACGATGGCGCGCGAAGGCTGGGCGCTGTTCACCGAGTACGGTTTCATCGGCGATATCGGCATGACGGTCTGGCGCGTGCTCGGCGGCTTCATGCTGGCTGCCGTGCTGGCCGTGCCGCTCGGCATCCTGATGGGTGCCTACAAGGCGGCCGAGGCATTCTTCGAGCCGTTCGTGTCGTTCTGCCGATACCTGCCGGCGTCCGCATTCATTCCGCTGCTGATCCTGTGGGCCGGCATCGGCGAGACGCAGAAGCTGCTGGTGATCTTTATCGGATCGTTCTTCCAGATCGTGCTGATGGTGGCCGTGACGGTGGGCGGCGCGCGCAAGGATCTGGTGGAGGCCGCTTACACGTTGGGCGCCACGCCGCGCGGCATCGTGCGGCGCGTGCTGATTCCGGGTGCGGCGCCGGACATCGCGGAAATCCTGCGACTCGTGCTGGGTTGGGCGTGGACCTACGTGATCGTGGCCGAGTTGATCGGTTCGTCGTCGGGCATCGGACACATGATCACGGATAGCCAGGCGCTGCTCAACACCGGACAGATCATCTTCGGCATCATCGTCATCGGCTGCATCGGCCTGATCTCCGACCTCGTCTTCAAGCTGGCCAACCAGCGCCTGTTTCCCTGGAGTGCCATCAAATGAGCGCGCTGTCGATCCAGCAGGTATCGCGGACCTTTGCCAACCCGAACGGTGGCAGCACGCAGGCGTTGCTGCCCGTCGATTTCGAGGTACGCGACAACGATTTCGTGACGATCCTCGGTCCCTCGGGCTGCGGCAAGTCCACGCTGCTGCGCATTGTGGCGGGACTCGATACGCCGAGCGGCGGACGCGTATTGCTCGATGGGCAGGCGGTGGCCGGACCGGGCGCGGATCGCGGCATGGTATTCCAGTCGTACACGCTGTTTCCGTGGCTGACCATCGAACAGAACGTGCGCTTTGGCCTGCGCGAGCGCGGCATGAGCGAGGCCGAGCAGAAAGAGCGCAGCGATTTCTTCATCGCGCGCGTGGGGTTGCGCGGTTTCGAGCAGCACTTCCCGAAGCAGTTGTCGGGTGGCATGCAGCAGCGCACGGCTATTGCGCGGGCGCTGGCCAACGATCCCAAGATCCTGCTGCTCGACGAGCCGTTCGGTGCGCTCGACAACCAGACGCGCGTGCTGATGCAGGAGTTGCTGCTTGGCATCTGGGAGTCGCATCGCAAGACGGTATTATTCGTGACGCACGATATCGACGAGGCCATTTTCATGGCGAACCGCGTGGCGGTGTTTTCCGCGCGGCCGGGTCGGATCAAGAGCGAGATCGCGGTGGATTTCCCCCATCCGCGCCATTACACGATCAAGACGTCGCCTGAATTTTCCGTGCTCAAGGCGCGGCTGACGGAAGAGATTCGCGCCGAGGCCATGGCTTCGGCGGAGCACTGAGCGACACCCCAACGCATCATGAACGCATCCGCCAATCAGGCACCTTCCCCCGCATCGCCGAACGGTCCCGCTGCGCTGTACCAGCAGGTCAAGGCGTATATCGCGACCCAGATCCAGAGCGGCGCGTGGCAGCCCGGCGACCGTGTGCCGTCGGAGCAAGAGCTTGTGAACCGCTTCTCGGTATCGCGCATGACGGTCAACCGTGCGCTGCGCGAGTTGTCGGAGCAGGGCAGGGTGGTGCGCGTGGCTGGCGTTGGCACTTTCGTCGCGGAGCACAAGCCGCAGTCCACGCTGCTGTCGGTGGTGAATCTGCAGGACGAGATCCGCCTGCGCGGCCATGACTATGCGTGCGATGTGATTCTGGTGGAGCGCGTTTCGGCATCGATCGAAGTGGCCGCGGCGCTGGAGTTGCGTACGGGTGAGTCGGTGTATCACTCGATCTGCATTCATCGCGAGGATGGCGTGCCGGTGCAACTGGAAGACCGCTACGTGAACCCGCGCGCGGCGCCCGACTTCATCGCGCAGGATTTTTCCGATACGCAGCCCGGCGAGTACCTGCTGCGCAACGTGCCCTACGATCAGGTGGAGCATGTGGTGGATGCGATTGCTGCCACGCCCGAGCAGGCCGTGCAGCTTGAGATGCCGCCCACCCAGCCCTGCCTGCTGCTGACGCGCCGCACCTGGACGCATGGCGTGCCCGTGACCTTCGTGCGCTGCCTGCATCCCGGTAACCGGTATCGGCTGGGCAGCCGTTTTCGTGCCGACGGCAATCCCGCCTTCGGCTAGGACAGTAGCCTGAGGCCAACCAAAAGTTGGTCCCAGGTTTTATTTTCGACTAACCTGTATAGACAGGCGCATACAAGGCGTCTGACATGACAACACAGACCATGACGCAAGATTCCCGCTCTCTCCTGACCCTCCATCCTGGCCACGTCTCGCTGGACGATCTGCGCCGCATCCATCGTGGCGAAGTGCGTCTGTCGATGGCCGACAGTGCGTGGGCCGGGGTGCGCGCCGCGCAGGCCACGGTGCAGGACATCATTGATGCCGACGCGGTGGTCTACGGCATCAATACCGGCTTCGGCAAGTTGGCCCAGTCGCGCATCCCTCACGACAAGTTGGCCGAGCTGCAGCGCAATCTGGTGTTGTCGCATAGCGTGGGCACGGGCCCGGACCTCGCGCCCGATACCGTGCGGATGATCCTGGTCATCAAGGCCGTGAGCCTCGCGCGTGGACACTCGGGCGTGCGTCCGGAATTGATCGAGGCGCTGCTGGCACTCGCCAATCACGGTGTGACGCCATGCATCCCGGCCAAGGGATCGGTCGGTGCGTCGGGCGATCTGGCACCGCTTGCGCACATGTCTTGCACGCTGATCGGCGTGGGCGATGTGATGATCGACGGTCAGCGCGTCAGCGCCGCGCAAGGACTGGAGCACGCGGGCCTGCAACCGTTCACGCTGGGACCGAAGGAGGGGCTGGCGCTGCTCAACGGCACGCAGGTCTCCACGGCGCTGGCGCTGGCCGGATTGTTCGCCGCCGAAGATGCATTCGCGGCGGGACTCGTGGCGGGCGCGCTGTCGCTGGAAGCGATCAAGGGGTCGGTCAAGCCGTTCGATGCACGCATTCACGAAGCACGGGGTCAAGTCGGACAGATCGCCGTGGCCGGTGCGGTGCGCGCGATGCTCGACGGTAGCGATATCGTCGATTCGCACAAGGCATGTGGCCGCGTGCAAGATCCGTATTCGATTCGCTGCCAGCCGCAGGTGATGGGCGCGTGCCTCGACAACCTGACTCACGCCGCGCGCATCCTGCGTATCGAAGCCAACGCGGCATCGGACAACCCACTGGTGTTTGCCGAGCAGGGCGATGTGGTGTCGGGTGGCAACTTCCATGCGGAACCAGTGGCATTTGCGGCCGACATCCTTGCACTCGCCATCGCAGAGATCGGCGCGATCTCCGAGCGCCGCCTGGCACTGCTGCTCGACACGGGACTGTCGGGTTTGCCACCGTTCCTCGTGCGCGATGGCGGCCTGAACTCGGGCTTCATGATCGCGCAGGTCACGGCAGCGGCGCTCGCATCCGAGAACAAGTCGCTCTCGCATCCGTCGAGCGTGGACAGCCTGCCAACTTCGGCCAATCAGGAAGATCACGTATCGATGGCGACGTACGGCGCGCGTCGTCTCGGCGAGATGGCCGCCAACACGGCGGTGATCGTCGGCATCGAAGCGATGGCCGCTGCGCAAGGCATCGAATTCAGCCGGCCGCTGAAGTCATCGCCGCTGATCGAACAGGAACTGGCGCGCATCCGCAGCCGCGTGGCCTTCGTGGAGTCGGATCGTTATCTCGCGCCCGATATCGAGGCGATGAAGCAATGGGTAGTGCAGGGTGATGCGGGGGCGGGGTGGCCTGAGGCGGTACGCGAGATCTTGCCGACCAATACGGGTGTTTGAACCGCCTGCCCTCTCCCCCGCCCCTCTCCCGCTTGCGGGAGAGGGGAGAAAACCGAACGCATATTGAAAGAGACAACCATGAACGCTAACGAACGTCAATTCAGCACCGCGCGCGGCCAGCGCGAAATCCGCGCCCCGCGTGGCACGCAACTGCACTGCAAGAACTGGCTCATCGAAGCGGCCTATCGCATGCTGCAGAACAACCTCGATCCCGATGTGGCAGAGCGTCCGCAGGATCTCGTGGTCTATGGCGGCATCGGCAAGGCTGCGCGCAACTGGGAGTGCTTCGACGCCATCCTCGACAGCCTGCGTCGCCTCGGTGAAGAAGAATCGCTGCTCGTGCAATCCGGCAAACCGGTGGGCGTGTTCCGCACGCATGCCGATGCGCCGCGCGTGCTGATCGCCAATTCGAACCTCGTGCCGCACTGGGCCAACTGGGATCACTTCAACGAACTCGATCGTGCTGGCCTGATGATGTACGGCCAGATGACGGCGGGTTCGTGGATCTACATCGGCACACAAGGCATTGTGCAGGGCACGTTTGAGACGTTCGTCGAAGCGGGCAATCAGCACTTCGGCGGCAACCTGACCGGCAAGTGGATTCTGACTGCGGGGCTCGGCGGCATGGGCGGCGCGCAGCCGCTGGCCGGTGTGCTGGCCGGTGCGTGCGTGCTGACGATCGAGTGCCAGGAGTCGCGCATCGACTTCCGCATCCGTACCCGCTATCTCGACAAGAAGGCGACCACGCTAGATGAAGCACTCGCGATGATCGACACCGCGACGAAGAATGGCGAAGCGATCTCCGTGGGTTTGCTCGGCAACGCGGCGGAGATCGTGCCGGAACTCGTGCGTCGTGCGCAGGCCGGTGGTATCCGTCCGGACATCGTCACGGACCAGACCTCGGCCCATGATCTCGTCAATGGATACCTGCCTGAAGGCTGGACCGTCGCGCAATGGGAAGACCTGCGCCAGCGCGATCCGAAGGCGGTGGAAGCGGCAGCGCGCGCATCCATCGTCAAGCATGTGAATGCGATGCTCGCGTTCCAGCAGATGGGTGTGCCCACGCTTGATTACGGCAACAACATCCGACAGGTAGCGTTCGACGAAGGCGTGAAGAACGCGTTCGATTTTCCGGGCTTTGTGCCGGCGTATATCCGTCCGCTGTTCTGTCGCGGCAAGGGGCCGTTCCGCTGGGTGGCGCTGTCGGGCGATCCCGAGGATATCTACAAGACCGATGCCAAGATGAAGGAGCTGTTCCCCGAGGACAAGCACCTGCACCGCTGGCTCGACATGGCGCGCGAGCGCATTGCGTTCCAGGGCCTGCCTGCGCGCATCTGCTGGGTGGGTCTCGACGAACGCCATCGCGCCGGTCTCGCGTTCAATGAAATGGTGAAGTCGGGCGAGCTGAAGGCGCCGGTCGTGATCGGTCGCGATCATCTCGATTGCGGCTCGGTGGCGTCACCGAATCGCGAAACGGAATCGATGCGCGATGGCTCCGATGCGGTATCCGATTGGCCGCTGCTCAACGCGCTGCTGAACACAGCGGGCGGCGCGACGTGGGTGAGCCTGCATCACGGCGGTGGCGTCGGCATGGGCTTCTCGCAGCATTCGGGCGTGGTCGTCGTCTGCGATGGGACCGACGCCGCAGCCAGGCGCATCGAGCGCGTGCTCTGGAACGATCCAGCCACTGGCGTGATGCGTCATGCCGATGCGGGCTACGACATCGCCATCGATTGCGCGAAGGAGAAGGGACTCGACCTGCCAATGGTGAATCGCTGATGGCTTTGAAGACGTTTGCGCTGGCCGACATTGCTCCCACGCCGTGGAAGAACGGTGGCGGCACCACGCGCGAGATTGCGGTGTGGCCGCCAGGTGCGGGCATGGAGAGTTTTGCGTGGCGCATCAGCGTGGCCGATATCGCGAGCGATGGTCCGTTTTCGGCGTTCCCCGGCATCGATCGACAGATCGTGTTGCTCGATGGCAATGGCGTGCATCTGCAAGCGCATGACGATTCGTTCTGCCACAAGCTCGTGCGCGTGGGTGAACCGTTCGCGTTCTCCGGCGATACCGATGTGCATGCCGCGCTGGTGGATGGCGCCACGCGCGACTTCAACGTGATGACCCGCCGTGGCGTGTGCCGTGCGGAGATCAACCTGAAACGCCAGCCGTTCACAGTTGTACCCACCGATGCCATGGCGCTGCTGCTGGTATTGCGCGGCACGTGGAACGATGGCGATGGCATGCAACTCGCCGAGGGCGAGGGCGTATGGTTGCCGCTCGGCACACCGGCCCTCACCATGACGCATACGGATATTGCCGCGCTATGCCTGCGTGTGACCCTGCATATGGAGCCGTAACGATGACTCGCACCGACGCGCCGTCTGCCGACGGCATCTGGCATCACTGCCACCTGCTGCCCGATGGCAACATCGATCGCGCCATACGTGATGGGGCGCTTGTCGTTGAGGCGGGTCGCATTGTGTGGCTGGGGCCGCTGGCAGCGTTGCCCGATGGACTTGCACACCTCCCGCGTCATGATGCGAACGGCGCCTGGATCACGCCCGGTCTGGTCGATTGTCATACGCACCTGGTCTATGGCGGCCAGCGCGCCGACGAGTTTGCGATGCGGCTGGCGGGTGCCAGCTACGAAGACATCGCGCGTGCGGGTGGCGGCATCGTCTCCACCGTGCGTGCCACGCGCGAGGCCGATGAAGCCACGCTGTTCGCACAGGCCGCGCCGCGTCTCGAAGCCCTGCTGGCCGAAGGCGTGACGGCCATCGAGATCAAGTCTGGTTATGGCCTGTCTCTCGATGCCGAACGCAAGCAATTGCGCGTGGCGCGGCAACTTGGCGAGGCGTATGGCGTGTCGGTGTACACGACGTTCCTCGGCGCCCATGCGCTGCCGCCCGAGTACGCGGGGCGAGCCGATGACTATATCGATCTCGTCTGCAACGCGATGCTGCCCGCGCTGGCAGAAGAAAAGCTGGTCGATGCCGTCGATGCGTTCTGTGAAGGCATCGGCTTCTCGCCCGCGCAGACCACACGAGTTTTCGACGCCGCCGCGCGATACGGCTTGCCGGTCAAGCTGCATGCGGAGCAACTGAGCAACCTCGGCGGTGCTGCGCTCGCTGCACGGCATGGGGCATTGTCCGCCGACCATCTCGAACATCTGGACGAAGCCGGTGTGGCAGCGATGGCCGAGGCCGGCACGGTAGCGGTGTTGCTGCCGGGCGCCTACTATTTCCTGCGGGACACGCATCTGCCGCCGCTCGCACTGCTGCGTCAGTACGGCGTGCCCGTGGCGATTTCCACTGATCACAATCCGGGCACCTCGCCCACTACGTCGCTGCTGCTGATGATGAACATGGCCTGTACGTTGTTCCGCATGACCGTGCCCGAGGTGCTGGCCGGTGTGACCACTCACGCGGCGCGCGCACTTGGGGCTTCGGATCGTCACGGCGCGCTGGCCGTGGGACGTAGCGCCGATTTCGCGCTGTGGCAAATCGCTTCACCGGCCGAGCTGGCGTACTGGTTCGGCCGCAATCCGTGCGTGGGCGTGGTGCGGCAAGGCAAGGTGTATCGATGAACGATGGCAAGCTCTTTGCATCGTGGGCGCTGCTGCCCGAAGGCTGGGCACAGGACGTGCTGCTGACATGGGATGCGCAGGGTGCGCTTGCATCGGTCGACACCGGAGTGACACCCGATGCGTCAGTGCCACGCGCCGTCGGCCCGATATTGCCCGGCATGCCGAACCTGCACTCGCACGCGTTCCAGCGCGGTTTTGCAGGACTGACCGAATATCGTAGCGTGGCACCGGGCGACGATCCTGCAGGGGGCGACTCGTTCTGGAGCTGGCGCACGCTGATGTACCGCTTCGCACTGCGGCTCTCGCCCGATGCACTGGAAGCCATTGCCACGCAGCTGTATATCGAGATGCTGCGCGCCGGCTACACCAGCGTGTGCGAATTCCACTACGTGCATCACGATGCCGATGGCAAGCCCTATGCCGACCGCGCGGAGATGTCGCTGCGCTTGCTGCGCGCGGCGCAGGCTGCCGGTATTGGCATGACACTGCTGCCGGTGCTGTACCAGACGGCCGGGTTTGGCGACAAGCCCGCGCAGGCCGATCAGCGCCGCTTCCTGAACGATGTCGATACCATGCACACGCTGCTCGAACGTCTGGCGCCGCATTGCGCGGCCTATGGCGCGC
Organism: Cupriavidus sp. DL-D2; assembly: GCF_039710735.1. Taxonomy (NCBI): domain Bacteria; kingdom Pseudomonadati; phylum Pseudomonadota; class Betaproteobacteria; order Burkholderiales; family Burkholderiaceae; genus Cupriavidus; species Cupriavidus sp. DL-D2. Next base: position 40,897 of record NZ_JBDKXK010000001.1, read on the forward strand.
GGCTGGGTCTGGCGCCGCATTCGCTGCGCGCGGTGCCGCCGCAGAGCCTGAAGCATGCGGTGACGGCGCTGCACGCAGTGGATGCCACGGCACCCATACACATCCACATCGCCGAGCAACAAAAAGAAGTGGACGATTGCCTGGCATGGTGTGGTGTGCGTCCCGTGCAATGGCTGCTCGACCACATGCCGGTGGATCAGCGCTGGTGTCTGGTCCACGCCACGCATATGGATTGGGAGGAACGGCGGCGGCTGGCGCAGAGCGGCGCGGTGGCTGGCATCTGCCCGACCACCGAGGCCAACCTGGGAGATGGCGTGTTTGACGCAGCGCCGTACCTTGCACTGGGCGGCGCCTGGGGCGTGGGTTCGGACAGCCATGCGAGCGTGAGTGCGGCAGAGGAACTTCGGACTTTCGAATACGGCCAGCGTCTGGGTCTGCAACGCCGCAACGTGCTGGCGTCTGAGCGTCACCCACAAGTGGCGGACCGTCTGTGGCTCGATGCGGTGGCGGGCGGCACGCGCGCAGCGGCACGCAATGTGGCGGGACTGGCAGTCGGGCAGCGCGCCGACTTCCTCGTGCTCGATGGCGCGCATCCGGCGCTGGCGGGACTCGACGGACCGCGTGCACTAGCCACGCATGTGTTCGCGAGCCACGGGCATGAGACACTTGCGGAAGTCCGCACGGGCGGCGTGCGTCGCGTGCAACATGGCGCGCATCCGCTCCAGGCCGAGGCCGGACGGTTGTTCGCCGAAGCGCGCACACGCCTGCTGGCCGACTGAATCGCACGAATTTTTCAGCACCCAAGCATTTCCAAGCGCCCCTGAAATACGATGTCCGCCTTTACCACCGATATCCCCGCTTTCACCCTGCAGCGCGGCACGCGTCCGCTGCTGATCTCGATGCCGCACGTCGGCACGCATGTTCCTGCGCAACTGGCGTCGCGCTTCACGCCCGAGGCGCGCACCGTGCCCGACACCGACTGGCACATGGATCGCCTCTACGATTTCGCGCGTGAGTTAGGCGCGTCGATCCTGATGGCGACGCACTCGCGCTACGTGGTGGACTTGAACCGCCCGCCCGATAACGCGAATCTCTATCCGGGCCAGGACACTACGGGCCTGTGCCCGGTCGATACGTTCGACAAGACGCCGGTCTATGCCGATGGCACGCATGGTCCCGACGATGCCGAGATCGCGCTGCGCCGCGACGCCGTCTGGCATCCGTACCACAACGCGCTGCAGGAAGAACTGAAACGCCTGCGCGATGCGCACGGCACCATCGCATTGTGGGATGCACACTCGATCCGCTCGGTGCTGCCACGTTTCTTCGAAGGCAAGCTGCCCGACTTCAACCTGGGCACCGCCGATGGCAAGAGTTGCGATGCAGCGCTTGCTGCCAGCCTGTTCGAGATCGCGAACGGTGTGCCGAATCACACCGCCGCGCTGAACGGCCGTTTCAAGGGCGGCTACATCACGCGCCAATACGGCAAACCAGCGGATGGCATCCACGCCATCCAACTGGAACAGACACAGTCTTCCTATATGGAAGAGATCTACCCGTTTGCCTACGACGAGGGCAAGGCCGCGAACATCCGCCCGGCCATCCGCCAGATGCTGGAGACGGTGTTGGGGTTCGTGGAAGCGCGCTGAGCCAGCCAGGGATTGCTCACTGATAGCTCATTGTGAAGGTGGCAAGCCCGACGACCGTGCCCGGGGTCACCGCGCCCGTGGCGACATATTCCGCGATGAACAAAATATCCGAGGTCGTCTCGGATGGCCCCACCAGGAACTGATTGAAGTTCCGGGGGTTCGGGGAGTCTGGTCCGTAGCGCACGGCCCGTCCCGATGGTCCCGTGATCTGCAACCGCACGCCTCGGGCGGTGGAGTCTGGTGTCAGCGTCAGCCGATCTGTCCGGTTGCCGGGAGTGGTGACATCGCTGAATGTCATATACACCCGCACCCGGGAATCGCTCGGGCATGCGATGTTGATGCGGAAAGGTGTGGCGCCAGCCGCAGCGCCGCCTTGGACTAGCGACGCTCGGGAGACGGTTGGCATCGAAACACCGACGCTGGGCGTGGTGACGCTGCAGGATCTGGCAGTGATGTTCGAATTGACGATGGCTACCGACGACAGCGTCGGGGATGTCACGTCATACGGGATGTTGTGGCTGACCAGCCGGAAGAGTTCCCCGATCGACAGCGGTCCGCTGACGGTTATCGAGCCGGTCTTGATCAGCTGGTAAGTGAATGTGGCATGGCCGGAGACACCGGCCGCGTTGACGCGTCGCGTGAAGTTGTTCGGTCCAAATGAACGCAATGACGACATGACCGTGTCGTATTCCACGCTGACGACCCGTATCCCGATGCCGGGCATGCCGGTTTCCCAGGAACTGGGAACGGTGAGGGAGACCGGGCGTTGCGTATACATCTGCAGGAAGAAGCCCGGGTACCTGCCCCACATCCACCAGGGCGCATTCGGCGGGCAATTGAAGGTGGTTACGCTCGAGCGAATCTCGCTTAGCGGCGCACCTATGGGCGCGTCGCGCGCGATGTTGATGTCATTGAAGGTGATCGTCGTCGGCGTGGTCGACAATGTGCACTGCAACGGCGGCGGATATTGGGCGTGCGCACCTGGGGACATTCCCAGGCAGCCCAAAGCCATCATCAGTGATGCCGGCATGGATAGCCAGCCGCTACGAACTGGATTGAACAAGGCCAACTCCGCAGGACGCGATGAGGCCAAAGTCTATGAAACGTCGCTTGTTACAGATATCGTCAATCAACGAAATCGGAAGTCTTCCGAGTTCTTTCTGGTGTGGGGTTGCTGCAGCCGGGCTACTGATAGCTCATCGTGAAGGTGGCCAGCCCGGTGACAGTGCCGGGTGTCACTGCGCCCGTGGAGATGTATTTCACACTGAACGGCATATCGATGACCGGCTGGGAAGGTCCGATCTCGAACTGATTGGTGGTTTCGGCCGCGGAGCTATCCGCGCCGAAGCGCACGACCTGACCCGTCGGACCTGTGATTTGCAACTGCACGCCCTGGGCGGTGGAGGCACGCGTCAGCGTCAGCATGTCCGTGCGGTTGCCGGGCGTCGTGGCGTCGCTCAGTGTCATGTGCACCTGCAGCCTGGCGTCGTTCTGGCATGACACGCCCACGCGAAAGTAGGTGGTGCCCGCCGTGTCCCCGACCCTGTCGAGCGCGGTGCGGTTGACCGTTGGCATCTCGACATTCACGGCGGGCGTGGTGGCGGTGCAGGATCTCGACATGATGGTGGTGTTGCCAATCCCTATAGCCGATAGCGGCGGCGATGACGTCTGGTTACGCGGAATGTTGTGGCTGACGAGCTGAAGCAGTTCACCCATCGACACCGATCCGCCAATGGCCCCAGTGTCCACGCGGCCAGTCTTGATCAACTGGTACGTGAATGTGGCACTTCCGGAGTACCTGTCTGCACCGACATTCGGCGCGAAGTCGTCCCATCTGCCGAGCGGAATTTCCGACAGTACCTTGTTGTCGTAACTCGTACTGATGACCCGCACGCCGACGCCGGGAATGTTGGTTTGCCAGACATCGGGAACGGTAGTGGAGACTGCGGCGCGTGGAAAATACTGCAGGTAGAAGCCAACACTTCTACTGCCTTGCCATACGTTTCGCGGGCAATTGATCGTTGTCACGCTGGATCGGATAGCGCTCAGCGGTGTGCCGACGGGTGCGTCCCGGGCGACACTGATCGTGCCGAAAGAGATTGTCGATGGCGAGGTCGACATCGTGCATTGCAATACCGGCGGCCGCGGCGGTGGCTGAATCTGGGCGTACGCACCTGGACTGATGCCCCAGCATGCCAGGACGACGAACAGTGATGCCGACATCGCGTGGCGGCCGCGACGAACCGCATTGAGCAGGTATTTCATGATGCAAAGCAATCGAGTGTATCTAGTTGGACGTCCTCGGGGGGGAGGCGGTACCGCACCGAAATCCGATGTGGCATCGCCAAGTCTATGGATGGGAGATCGACCAAGAAATGGCTGATCGACGAATTTAGGAATTTTCTGAGATTCGTTGGGAAGGGGTGCCGCCAGGGACTACTGGTAACTCATCGTGAACGTGGCGATTCCGATGACCGTGCCGGGTTGCACTTCCCCCGTGGCCACATAGTCGACGCTGAATGGAATATTGTCGGTCGTGCTGGATGGCCCGATCAGAAATTGATGGGTGTTCAGCGTCGTTGCGGCGTCCGGTCCGAAACGTACCGCGTCTCCCGAGGGGTTCGTGATCCGCAACCGTACGCCCTGGGCCGTGGAGCCGCTCGTCAGCGATAGCAGGTTTGTCCGGTTGCCCGGCGTCGTGGCATCGGTCAACGTCATATGCACCTGTACGTTCGTATCCTGCTGGCAATTGATGCCGATGCGGAAGGCGGTCCTGCCTGCCGTATCCCCCACGTTGCCTAGTGTCGACCGCGAAATCGTGGGTAGTGGTACATCCACGCTGGGCGTGGTCACAAGACAGGAGCGCCCTGTGACAGTGGTATCGCCGAGCCCGACCGAAGACAGTGTGCCCGACGTGACATTCGTGTTGCCGTTGGCACTCACCAGCCGGAACAGCCTGCCGACCTGCATTGTTCCGGTGCCGGTGACCGGCCCCGTCTTGACCAACTGGTAGGTGAACTGGGCGATGTAGGTGTCGGGTCTTGAGCCGGTGTTCGGAAGAAAACTCTGGAAGCTGCCGCTGCTCACATTGGAAAGCACGCGATTGTCATAAGTTCTGCTGCGCACGCGTATGCCGACACCGGGGTAGCCCGTTTCCCATACGTCGTTGACCGTGGACGATGTGGGAAGGGTCGCGTAGGCCCGCAGGCTGAAGCCCCCGTGGAGGACATAGCAGGATTCTCGTTGGCCGGCGACGGTTATGCATTGGATACGTCCGAGATTCGCGGGACAAGTTACCGTCGTGGTCGACGTCCTGACCTCACTCAGTTCGGCGCCTACCCGTGCATCCCGTGCAGTACTGATGCTGCCGAAGGAAATCGTTGCAGGCGATGTCGACATGGTGCATTGCTGTGCCTGTGCACCCGGGCTGAATCCCCAGATCCCAAGGAGAAAGACAAGTGCCGCGGGGAACATGGACCGGGCACGACGCAACGATATGAGGGTCGTGGTCATGGCGCAAAAACGTGAGGCATGGTGTCCGAAGGCGTTGGCATGACTTCGACGCGAGACCGGGCGACGTCACGAGCGGAAGTCTAGGGACCGGCTGCCCCCTCAGAAATCGCTGAATGACGAAATTGAGATGTTTCTGATTTGCGAACGAGCGTGAAGTGGAAAGCTGTGCAGCGAGGGAGACATCCCCGGTGAAACCGGGAAGAAGTGTGACGAGCGAGAGGCAGGTGAAGGAGAGGTGAAGGAAAGGTGCGGAGCAGGCGCCCCGCACCGTGCTTGCGGCAAAAGACTTACGACTACTACTTTTTGGTGACCTTCGTATCGGTCTTGCTGCCCGTGGCCTTGTTGTACTGCGCTACATATTCCTCGAACAGTTTGCGGATCGATTTGCCGATCTTCTGGTAATCCGATTCGTTAAGGTTGGCCAGCGAGACACGGCCAGACGGATGGCGTGTGCCAAAGCCGCGTCCGGGCAGCAGCACCACACCCGCCTCCTCGGCCAGGCGGAACAGCAATTCCGCCGGTTCGGCCGATGCCAGCACCCATTTCACAAATTCGGGTCCGATGGCTTTGCCGCCGAGTTGCTCGATATCGAGCAGCGTGTAGTAGTCCACCACGTTGGGGTCCACCGCATCATCGGGCGCGATGCCGATCTCGCGGTACAGCGCGGCCTTCCGACTACGGATCAGCCGCTTCATCGCCTGCTTGTACGCGTCGGGCGTATCCATCAGCGAGAACAACGAGAACAGCACCATCTGCACCTGCTGCGGCGTGGACAGCCCCGCCGTGTGGTTCAGCGCCACGGTGCGGCTGTCGGCCACGATGCGGTCGATGAACTTGAGCTGGTCCGGCGTGGTGGTGATCGAGTGGTAGCGCTTGTGGAGTTGCTCGCGCTGGTCCTTCGGCAGCTTGGCAAGCTTGTCGTCGAAGATATTCTCGCGATGCGTGGCAATGACACCGAGCCGCCAACCCGTGGCACCGAAGTACTTCGAGAACGAATAGACCAGGATGGTGTTGCGCGGGCACAGCGCGAACAGCGAAACGAAGTTGTCGGCGAAGGTGCCGTAGACATCGTCAGTCAGGATGATCAGGTCGGGACGTTCCTCGATGATCGACGCCAGGTACTCCAGGCTTTCATCGCTCATGCGCACCGACGGCGGGTTGCTCGGATTGACGAGGAAGAACGCCTTGACGCTGGGGTCGCGCAGCTTGTCGAGTTCCTTGTTGGAGTACTGCCAACGCGATTCGGGGTCCGCATCGATCGACAGTTCCACAAGCTGGTAATCGTTCAGTTCCGGAATTTCGATATACGGCGTGAAGATCGGCATGCCCAGCGCGATCTTGTCGCCCGCCTTGAGCAGGTGGTTCTCGCGCATCGAATTGAACAGGTACGTCATGGCGGCTGTGCCGCCTTCCACCGCGAAGAGATCGAAGTCGCCGATGAACGGGTGGTTGCCGATCATCTCCTTGCGGATGTACTGGCCGACGATCACCTCGCTCAGCTTGAGCATGCGGTCCGGCACGGGGTAGTTGCACGCCAGGATGCCCTCGCACATCTCGTAGAGGAAATCGCCGGCGTTCAGGCCAAGCTGGTCGCGGACGTACGACACCGCACCGGCCAGGAACTTCACGCCTGGCACGTCCTGGTGATCGCGTGCGAACAAATCGAAGCGTTCCTCGATGCCATCGCGGCGCGGAAAGCCGCCCACGCCTTCGGGCATGTACTGGAACGAGCGCTCGGACTCGCGCATCGCGAACAGGCCGAGCTGCCAGAAGCCATGGCGCGGCACCGTGGCAAGGAAGTTCGGGTTGCCGCGTCCGGCGTTGAGCATCAGGCGGTTGGAGTCGCTGCTGGCCAGCTTGATCAGTTCATCCTTCAGTTCGAACGGCGACAGGCTCGCCAGCTTGGAGAGATCCGGTTTGCTCATGGTGTGTAGCCTCCTGGGATTTCGATTGATCGACGAGTGAGGGGGATCGGCAGTCTGGTCAGACCAGGCCGACCACTAGTGGGCCAAGCAGTGTCAGCAGCACGTTGGCCAGGGCATAGGTAATGGCGAAGGGCACGGTCGGCACCGGGCTTTCGGCCTTGTCGAGGATGCCGCCGAACGCGGGGTTGGCGCTGCGCGAACCGGACAGCGCACCGGCCAGGATCGCGGCGTTGTCGTACTTGAGCACGTAGCGGCCGAACAGCATCGTCAGGAACAGCGGCAGCAGCGTGACCACGGCGCCAAGCAGGAAGATCTGCAGGCCGCTCTGGCGCAACGTGTCCACGGCCTGCAGGCCAGAGTTCAGGCCGACAATCGCGACGAACGCCGCCAGCCCGAAATCCTTGAGCAGCTGGCATGCGGCGGTAGGCATCGCGCCGTACATCGGATGCTTGGACCGCATCCAGCCGAAGACGAGACCCGACAGCAGCGCGCCGCCACCCGAACCCAGCGTGAGCGGGATGGAGCCGATGCGCACCACCAGCAGTCCGATCAGCAGGCCCACCAGTACGCCAGCGCCGAAGTACACGAAATCGGTCTTCTCGCTGGGCACCAGTTCATAGCCCGCGTGCTTGACGGCGCGCTTGGTGTCTTCGGGCGTACCGTAGAAGGTGAGGATGTCCCCATGCTGCAGCTTCAGGTCGGGCAGGATCGGCAGCGGATGGTCATAGCGTTCGATGCGCTCCACGTAGACGCCATGGCGCATGTCGCGGCCGACCTGGGCAATGATTTCGGTCACCGACTTGTTGTTCATGCCCTTGAGCGTGAACACGGCGCGTCGCGTCTGCATGACCATGCCCATGCCTTCGGCGTCGGCCACTTCTTCGCCGATCACAAGCGCGGTGGGCACCATCGCGTCGCGGCGGCCCACCAGCAGCACCAGGTCTCCGGCTTCGAGAACGGTGTTCTGATCGAACGCGAGGGGTTTGCCGCCGCGCTGGACCTTCTCTACCGTGACCAGGTCCTCTCCGCCCACTTCGATGTCCTTGACCGACTTCCCGGCGGCGCCGGTGACGCGGAACAAGCGGCCCACGAGCCGGGGCAGCGCGCCAGCCTGGCCTGGACCAAACTGCGGCAGGCCGCCGTGCATGGCGGCCTCCATCTTCTTGGCATCGGTCTTCAGGTCCGAACCCATGAAGCGCGGCAGGATGTTCACGCAGACGATGATGGCGCCGAGCGAGCCGAACACATAGGTCACCGCGTAGCCGATGGCCACGTTGGCCTGCATGGTCTTCACCACGTCAGGCGGCAGCCCTAGCTTGGTGATGGCGTCGCCCGCCGTGCCGATGATGGCGGACTGCGTCATGCCGCCCGCTGCGAGCCCTGCGGCCAGGCCCTTGTCGAGATGGAACAGCTTGGCCAGCACTACCACGGTGACGAGACCGGCCACGGCCATGAACACGGCCATCGCAATCTCGCGCAGCGAACTGCGGTTCAGCGAGTTGAAGAACTGCGGTCCGCTTTCATAGCCCACCGCATAGATGAACACGGCGAACATCACGGCCTTTACGCCGTTGTCGATCTCCACGCCCACCTGGCTGATGATCACGGCGGCCAGCAGCGAGCCAGCGACGCCGCCCAACTGGAATTTCCCGAAGGTGATCTTGCCGATGGCGTACCCGATGGCCAGCGACAGGAACAGCGCTGACTCGGGTGATTTCTGGAAGATGGCATGTAACCAATCCATGGAACCTCCTTAAAGCGTGACGCGGATGAGGGGGCGCATGATCCGGTGCGCGAGGCGCCGGGCATGCCGGACACAGCTACTGCGGCACCATGCCGCGGCTGACCATCGCGCAACTAGCCAAACGGCCACGCAATGGCGTCGGGGAGAGAGGATTGGAATCGAGGAAGGCTGGGCCGCTCACGGCGTGGCCGGACTGCGGGGCGGATACGGATGGCATGACGCGACGCGGGCCTCCCTATGGCTCATGGCAAGCCTGCGGCCGTGCGGCAGGCGAGAGCCATTATCAGCGTGGGGTCGCGACGTGCGTACTGAAAGCTTTTGACAGCGTATTAAACGGGATCGTAAATCCTTCAATTATTCTGCTCCGCGCAAGAAAAAGCCCCGCATGGGCGGGGCTGGGGTGTTGCAGTTGGCGCGGATTCAAAGCGGCCGATGCGGCCACCCATTACTTACCCATCACTTTCCGCTGTTGAGTCGATCCTGGATGTGCTTGGCGCGTGCATCGGAACCAGGGTGTGAGCTCAGCATGCTCGACTTGCCGCCATCGAGCTTGGCCAGTTTCTGGAACGCGGTCACCAGCGCTTGCCGGTTGGCCCCGTTCTTCGTGAGCAGGTCGAACGAGTAATCGTCGGCCGCCGACTCCTGGCGCTGCGAGAACTGGGCATTGATAAACGTCTCGCCCAGTTCCCCGATCTGCGACGACGACAACGCGGTCAGCGCCGTGTTGCCCGTGGAGCCGAGCAGCCCGCGCGCCGCCGCCGTGGTGTATGCCACCTGCATGGCTGCCTTGGTGTGGCCCAGCGCCACGTGTCCGATTTCGTGGCCGAGCACGCCGCGCACTTCGTCGTCGGTCATCAGGTCCATCAGTCCGCTGTAGACGCGAACACAACCATTGGCCATGGCCCACGCATTCACGTCCTTGGTCACATAGACCTTGGCATCGAGGGGCAGGCCGGTGTTCTTCAGGCCGCTCATGATGTTCACCAGGCGTTTTGCGTAGGTGCTGTCGGCTGCGGCGAGCGTGTTCTTCTTGTCCATCTCGGCGCAGGACTGGTCGGAGAGCTGCTTCACGCTGGCATCGCTGAGCGTGGCGGCCGTGAACAGGCTGCCGCCGGCCTGGGTCAGGCTATCCATGTTGGCACCTGCACAGCCGGCAAGCAGGGCGGCGCAGCCGAGGGCCGCAGCGGTGGCGGTGGCATTGGCGAGGAGTCGCTTCATGGTCGGTTCCCTGTATCGATGTGTTCTGGTTGGAGCCTCGAAGGATAAGCAAGCGCAACCGCACTCGCCAGCGGTTTATGTCTGACATGGCAAAGGTTTGATTTGACTCCGCCAGATGCCCCGGCGACACCCTGCGACGGCAGCGTGGCGCAGGCCACATACCGCGCGGCGGGGGCTGTGAGAAGGTCTGTCCATCCGGATTCCACCCGGCGTGAAACAACGAGCGGCACCGCACATATCGGCACGGGTGTAGGCCGCAACATGCAGGTATGGCAGTAGTTGAATGTATGCCAAGAAAAACAAAAAAGCATTTGTCGACACTGGAACGGGGCTTGGTTGGGCGCAGGGTCAGAAACTTTCTGTGATGTGCTTCAAGCTCCATTCCCATCGAAACCCGACTATTGGGAAGACCGGGAGCTTGTGACATGCGCAGCCTGATCATCAATGCCGACGATTTCGGATTTGACCAAGAGACGTGCGCCACCACGGTGGATTGCTTCGAAGCGGGCCTGCTGACCAGCGCCACCATCATGGTAGGTTGCGAGGGTTCCAAAGCCGCCTACGAATACGCGCGCGAAAACCGCAAACGCTTTTCGTTCGGCCTGCACTTCAATATCGTGGATGGCTTCGCGCCGGCAGCCAACCAGGCCAATTCGCTATGCGACGAAAGCGGCAGCTTCCGCGAAAGTGACGACCAGCGCCTGGCGGCCATGTGGGGCAGGCTGACGGTGGCCGACATCCGGCGCGAATTCCGTCTGCAACTGGAAGAACTGCGCGACAACTACGTGGAGGTCACGCACATCGACAGCCACGGCCACCTGCACAAATTCCCCGCAATCATTTATTCGCTGCGCTCCGAAATGCGCCGCGCCGGCGTGACCTGGGTGCGCCGTCCGCAGAACGTATTCCTGCGCCCCAACGGCAAACGCCGCGTGATCAACAACGTCTTCGCCATCCCGTTCTGGGGGTTGATGCGCACCGACTACTACTGCGCCGTGGACAGCGGCGACGAGATGTGGGCCAAGCGCCTGCCCGAACTGCTGCCCGAAGGACTGACCGAGGTGTCCGTCCACCCAGGCCGCAACGAGGCGTGGCGCTACAACGAAGCCAGCCCGTTGCTCAAGCCGGACGAATTCCGTCGCGCGCTGAACGAAGCGGGGATCGAGTTGACGAGGTATCGGGCGTTTGGATGAGGGGTGCAGAAAACAGAAAACCCCGCAGCGTTGGTGCTTGCGGGGTTTTTTATGAAATGCGCGGAAAGCTTTGGTGCCCGGGGTCGGACTCGAACCGACACGCCTTGCGGCGGGGGATTTTGAGTCCCCTGCGTCTACCTGTTTCACCACCCGGGCATGGGTCTGGCAACGGCCGGGAAGGGCGTCACGCGACGATGAAACGCGGATTATGCCGGATTTTCGGGCGCCTCACAACCGCTGGGCGCTGCGTCGGCCACACGGGCGCAATCGGGCGGTCACGGCAGTTGGGGTAGGATAGCGCGCAGCCGCGTCATGCGGCCACGCCGTGTTTCTTACCGGAGCCGAGTGCCATGTCCGCCGAGCCGACCCTCGACCTCACCGTAGCCGCCAGCCTTGCCGCGCTGGCCGCCTTGCCTTCGCAGGACCCCGCGTTCTACGCCCAGGCGTATGACAACCGCGCCAACGTGCCGGACAACGCCGTGCATATGGCGCGATGGGCGGCGGATTCGGCGCTGGTGCGCGCGGGTGCCGTCACGTATTTCGAGGATCTGGCTTACGGCGATGCCGCCAGCGAGACCCTCGACTACTTTCCCGCCAATTCCCTCGACGACGATCATCCGCCGCCGCTGCTGGTCTTCGTGCATGGCGGCTACTTCCGCGCGCTGGACAAGCGCGACCATAGTTTCGTGGCGAACGTGCCCACGCGCCGTGGGGTGTCCGTGGCCGTGGTCAACTACGCGCTATGTCCGGCGGTGAGTGTCGAGACGATCGTCAGTCAGGTGTTGCAGTCGGTGGCATGGCTGTATCGCGAGGCCGAGCGGCTCGGTCATGATCGGCGTCGCATTTTTGTGGCCGGACATTCGGTGGGCGGACATCTGGTGGCGATGCTGATGGCGGCGCGCTGGCCGGACGTCGGTGCCGACCTGCCGGTGGATCTGATCAAGGGTGGTTTGTCGATCAGCGGCCTGTACGACATGGAGCCGCTGCGTCGCACGGGTTTTTTGCAGTCGGATCTGCAACTGACCGAAGCCGCTGTGGCACGGCTCTCACCGGCTTATATGACGCCGGCTACGGGCGCGCCATTGATCACGGCGGTAGGTGAGCTGGAATCGAGCGAGTATCACCGACACAATGCGCTGATCCGCGCCGCATGGCCGGACAACGCACGCGAAGACATCGCGCTGCCGGGCAAGCACCATTTCACGGCGATGGATGATTTGATGCGCGATGACAGTGTGTTGAGCCGGGCGCTGTTGGGGATGATTGCGGGGGTTTGAGCTTCGATTCCCGCTGATGGTTTATTCCCCTCTCCCGCTTGCGGGAGAGGGGTTAGGGGAGAGGGCAGGCGCTTCGTCTGCGATAGACGTGGTTAGAGCTTGAAGCTCTGGCCCTCTCCCCCGCCCCTCTCCCGCACGCGGGAGAGGGGAGAAAGATCAGGGCGGGAGAGGGGAGTGAACACAGGGCGATCAACTACCCCTTCAACTCCAGCACCTTCAGCAACGACGACGTATCGTCTTTCCCCCAGTCCTGACGCATCAGCTCGACCAATTGCGCCGACGTAGCCCGCATCGCAGGCAGGTCGATACCCAACTCCCCCGCCAGATCAGCCGCCAGGCCGAAATCCTTCGCATGCAACCGCGATTCGATGCCGGCGGCGAAATCGCGTGCCACCATCTTCGGGCCCATCAGGTCGAGCATGCGGCTGCCGGCCATGCCGGTGGACATTGCCTGGAAGACCTTGCCGGTATCCACGCCCTGCGCGCCTGCGAAGCGCATCGCCTCGGCAATGCCCTGGATGTTCACCACTTGGGCGATCTGGTTGCACAGCTTGGCCACTTGTCCGGCGCCGTTGTCACCAATATGCGTGATGGTCTTGCCAAGGCACTCCAGCATCGGCCGCACTTTCTCCAGGTTCTCTGCCTTGCCGCCGACCATGATGGTCAGCGTGCCCGCCTGAGCGGCGGTCGTGCCGCCCGATACCGGGCAGTCCAGCGCTTCGATACCCTTGGCGGCCAGCGCCTGCGCGATCTCGCGCGTGACCACCGGCGAGATCGTGCTGTGGTCGACGCAGATGGTGCCGGGTGCGGCGCCTTCGATCACGCCGTTCTGGCCGAGCAGGACTTCGCGCACGTCTTCCGATGTGGTCACGTTCGTGAATACCACCGCCGCGCCGCGCGCGGCCTCAGCGGGTGTGAAGAACGGTTCCGCGCCCAGCGCGCGGGCAGCGTCGGCGGCCTGGGGGCGGCGTACAAAGGCGCGCACCGTGTGGCCGGCGCGGATGAGGTGGCCAACCATCGGAGCGCCCATCGCGCCCAGGCCGATAAAAGCTACGGTCGTCATGTTTGCGGACTCGATTGAAAAGGGTTACTTCGCGGCCAGCCGCCACAGCGACGTGACTTCGGCCTTGCGTGCGGCGTGCAGCGGATCTTCGGCATCGGCGGCCTTCGGATGGCGCGGACGCACATCCGAGCGGCCCAGTACCTTGAGACCAGCGGCATCGATCCAGCCCAGCAGTTCCTCGCGGGAGCGCAGGCCGAGATGCTCGGCAAAGTCCGACAGGATCAGCCAGCCTTCACCGCCCGGCTCCAGGTGCGCCGCCAGCCCGGTCAGGAAACCGCGCAGCATGCGGCTTTCCGGATCGAATACCGCGTGCTCGATGGCGGAACTCGGACGCGCCGGCACCCAGGGCGGATTGCAGACGATCAGCGGGGCGCGGCCTTCGGGGAAGAGGTTGGCGTCGATGATTTCCACATCGTCATCGAGACCCAGCCGTTCGATGTTCTCGCGTGCGCAGGCCAGCGCGCGCGGGTCCTGATCGGTGCCGATCACACGCCGCACGCCTCGCTGGGCCAGCAACGCGGCCAGCACGCCGGTGCCAGTGCCAACGTCAAACGCCAGCGTATCGGACGGCAGCGGCGTCTTGGCCACGAGTTCGAGATACTCGCCGCGCACGGGCGAGAACACGCCGTACCACGGATGAATGCGCTCGCCGAGCATCGGAATCTCGACTCCCTTCTTTCGCCATTCATACGCGCCGATCAGGCCGAGCAGTTCGCGCATCGATGCCACGTAAGCCGCATCGGCCGGGCCGTAGACCTGTTCGCAGGCTTCCTGCACATCGGGCGCACGGCGTAGCGGCACCACATGGCCCGCCTCGAACGGCAGCAGCAGCATGCCGAGCGTGCGGGCGCGCTGCGATTGGGCCAGGCGGTGCTTGTGGAAGGATTCGGTGATGCTGACGGGCGTCTTGTCCGCATTGCGGGACTTGCGTTGCGGCTTCTTGTCCACACGGCGCGCCATGGCTTGCAGCAACTGGCGCGCGTTCTGAAAATCGCCGCGCCAGAGCAGGGCGGTGCCTTCACTCGCCAGCCGGTAGGCAGTATCGGCCGGCGTCTGGTCATCGGCGATCACCACGCGCTTGGGCGGCGGCAGGCCGGACTCGGAACGCCAGAGCGCGCTGTGCTCGGCACCGTCTTCGGTCCAGTGGATGGTGGGGAGGGGTTGGGCAGGAGACATTGCTTATATATATGTACGTGTGGTGAGCTTACAGCTCATATGCCTCGTGATCACCGGACATCGCTTGCTCCACGAGCTTGCGGTTCAGCGTCGGCGAGAACAGTTCGATGAAGGTGTAGACGAAGCTGCGCAGATACGCGCCTTGCTTGACGGCCAGATGGGTGACATTGGTGCCGAACAGGTGGCCCACAGGAATCGCGCGCAGATTGCGGTCCCGCTCGGGATCGAAGGCCAGTCCAGCCACGATGCCGATACCCAGGCCGATCTCGACATAAGTCTTGATCACGTCGGCGTCGATGGCTTCGAGGATGATGTCCGGCTCCAGCTGGCGCAATTCGAATGCCTTGTCGATCTTGGGGCGCCCTGCGAAGTTCACGTCATACGTGATCAGCGGATAGGCGGCCAGATCGTCGAGCGTCAGGTGCTTCTTCTCTAGCAGCGGATGATCGGCTGGTGTAATCGCCACATGCTGCCACTGGTAGCCGGGCAGGGAGACCAGCGCCTTGTCGCGCGTGATGCCTTCCGTGGCGATACCGATATCGGCCTGGTCGTGCAGGATCATGTCTGCGATCTGAGCCGGCGTGCCCTGCTGGATCGACAACCGCACCTTGGGGTACCGCTTGGTGAACTCCGCGATCACGCGCGGCAGGGCGTAGCGCGCCTGCGTGTGCGTAGTGGCGATGGTGAAGTTGCCCTGGTCCTGCGCGGCGTAATCCTTGCCCACGCGTTTCAGGCTTTCCACTTCCTGCAGGATCTTTTCGACCGAGACAAGGATGCGGCGGCCCGGCTCGGTCAGGCTGCGGATGCGCTTGCCGTGCCGCGTGAAGATATCGACACCCAGCTCTTCCTCAAGCTCGATGATGGCTTTGGAGACGCCAGGTTGTGATGTGTAGAGCGCTTTTGCGGCTTCGGTCAGGTTGTAATTCTGGCGGACGGCCTCGCGCACGAAGCGAAACTGGTGGAGATTCATATAACTTCGCTCGTATAAACAAACAACTTCTTATTAGTTTGAGATATGAGGCGAGTTTATTACGATTCTCGAACTTTGTTAAACGCCCGCCTGCCCGAATTGCGTCCGCATCTTGCCTGCCCCAGGTGAAGTTGGCGCCCCAGGCGGGCCCAAGTCGAGAAAAAGTCCCCGATGTCCCTAGCCTTCACCGTCTCCGGTCTGCTGGTAGGTATCCTGGTTGGCCTGACCGGGGTAGGCGGGGGTTCGCTCATGACGCCGCTGCTCACGTTGCTGTTCGGCTTCTCGCCGGCTACCGCCGTGGGCACCGATCTGGCCTTCGCGGCCATCACCAAGGGCTTCGGCACCATCGCCCATCGTGCGCATGGCCATGTGCAATGGGCCGTGGTGCGCCGCCTGTGCCTCGGCAGCCTGCCTACCGCCGTGATCGCCATCCTCGTGCTCAAGAGCGCGGGTGAGCTGAACGCGCAATGGCTGCATGCCATCCGCCTGACGATTGGCGTCTCGGTGCTGCTGACCGTGGTGTCGCTGCTGTTCCGCAAGCAGATGCTGGCGTGGCTCGAACGCAATCCGCGCTTCCAGTTGCATGGCCGCCGCCAGGTGGTGGCGACCGTGGCAGTCGGCGCCGTGATCGGCGTGCTCGTCACGGTGTCGTCGATCGGCGCGGGCGCCGTGGGCGCGACGCTGATCCTGCTGCTGTATCCCCACATGAAGCCCGCCGAAGTGGCTGGCACCGATATCGCCTACGCCGTGCCGCTTACGGCCGTGGCCGGGCTGGGCCACGTGTGGCTTGGCACCGTCGACTGGAATTTGTTGCTGGCGCTGCTGGTGGGCTCGATCCCCGGCATCTGGCTTGGCGCGCAATTGTCACGAAAGCTGCCCGAGCGGCTCGTGCGCGCCGCACTCGCGACTACGCTCACGCTGGTCGCCATCAAGCTCGTTTCCTAAGCATTCACGAATACTGAACGGACCCCGCCATGTATCAGTACGATCAATACGACCAACGCATCGTCCAGGAACGCGTCGCGCAGTTCCGCGACCAGGTTCGCCGCCGCGTGGCGGGTGAACTGCCTGAAGAGGAATTCCTGCCGCTGCGCCTGCAGAACGGCCTGTACATGCAGCGCCATGCCTACATGCTGCGCGTGGCCATTCCCTACGGCCTGCTGGCATCGAAGCAGATGCGCATGCTGGCCCATATCGCGCGTGAGTACGACCGCGGCTATGGTCACTTCTCCACGCGCCAGAACATCCAGTACAACTGGATGGAACTGGAGCGCGTGCCCGATGTACTGGCCGATCTCGCCAGCGTGGAAATGCACGGCATCCAGACCTCGGGCAACTGCGTGCGCAACATCACGACCGACCAGTTTGCCGGTGTGACGCCGGACGAATCGGTGGACCCGCGCGTGCTGGCCGAACTGCTGCGCCAGTGGAGCACGTTCCAGCCGGAATTCGCCTTCCTGCCGCGCAAGTTCAAGATTGCGATCTCGGCCACGAAGGATGACCGCGCCGTGGTGCAGATGCACGACATCGGCATCTACGCGTACAAGAACGAACAGGGCGAGACGCGCCTGCGCATCCTGGCCGGTGGCGGCCTGGGCCGCACGCCGATCCTGGGCACGATCATCAAGGAAGACCTGCCGTGGCAGCACATGCTGACCTACGTGGAATCCGCGATCCGCGTGTACAACCGCTATGGTCGCCGCGATAACAAGTACAAGGCACGTATCAAGATTCTCGTGAAGGCTATCGGCGCCGAGAAGTTTGCGGCCGAGGTCGAGGAAGAGTGGCAATTCAGCAAGGATGGTCCCGGCACGCTGACGCAGGTCGAGTTCGACCGCGTGGCGCAGTACTTCCAGCCGCCCGCCTATGAAAAGCTGGCCGATACCGATGCCTCGTACGAGAAGCACCTGCTGGAAAGCAAGGCGTTTGCGCGCTGGGTGAGCCGTAACGTGCGCGCGCACAAGGTGCCGGGTTACGCGTCGGTGACGCTGTCGACCAAGCCGGGTCCGGTCTCGCCTCCGGGCGATGCGACGGATGCCCAGATGGACGCCGTGGCCGATCTGGCCGACCGCTACGGGTTTGGCGAACTGCGCGTGGCGCACGAGCAGAACCTCGTGCTGCCGGACGTGCGCAAGAAGGACCTGTTCGCGCTGTGGGAAGAAGCCAAGCTGGCCGGTCTGGCGACGGCCAACATCGGGCTGCTGACGGACATCATCGCCTGCCCGGGTGGTGACTTCTGCTCGCTGGCGAATGCCAAGTCGATCCCGATTGCGCTGGCCATCCAGGAGCGTTTCGACAATCTCGATTTCGTGTACGACCTCGGCGAAGTCTCGCTGAACATCTCCGGTTGCATCAACGCCTGCGGTCACCACCACGTTGGCAACATCGGCGTGCTGGGCGTGGATAAGGATGGCTCGGAGTGGTACCAGGTCACGCTGGGCGGTGCACAGGGCAATGACTCGGCCATCGGCAAGGTCATCGGCCCGTCGTTCAGCGCGGAAGAAATGCCTGAAGTGGTGTCGCGCATCATCGACACGTTCGTGGCCCATCGCGCCGAGGACGAGCGCTTTATCGACACGTTCGCACGCATCGGCATCGCGCCGTTCAAGGAACGCGTGTACGCCGACAAGCAGCGCGAAGAGCGCGCCACGGCCTGACGAACGGGAGAGACTGAACATGGCGAAGATCATTCAACTGCAACGCGATGACGCGGCCCAATTCCGTCCGGTCATCGTGGAAGACAACTGGACCGTGCTGCGCGCCACCGAAGAGCAGCCGCTCGACGATGCCCGCATCGCCGCCGCCGCACAGAGCGGTGACGCCGTGCTGTTCCCGCTGGCCGTGTGGAAGGCCAACGAGGCACTGCTGGCTGGCCGCGATACCGCCATCACCGGCGTGTGGCTGGCCCCGGAAGACGAACCCGGCGATGCCGAGGCGCTGTTCGACCGCGTGTCGCTGGTAGCGGTGGACTTCCCGGTGTTCCGCGATGGCCGCGGCTTCTCGTCGGCCTACCTGCTGCGCACGCGCTATCACTGGAAGGGCCAGCTGCGCGCCATCGGCGACGTGCTGCGCGACCAATTGAACTTCATGAAGCGCTGCGGCTTCGACGCGTTCGCCGTGCGTGCGGATCGCAACATCGATGACGCCATCAAGGGCTTCACCGAATTCACGGTGGCGTATCAGGCTTCGGTCGACGAGCCGCTGCCGTTGTTCCGCCGTGCCCGCGCAGACGTGACCGCGCAAGGTTCGGCATGAGCACGATTTCCGAGATCCCCGTGATCGAGGCCGACGCTGTGCCTCAGGTCTCGTCGCTGCGCCCCCCAGCGCTGTGGACGATGCCGCTGTACACCGGTTCGATCGAAGCCCTCGACGCCAAGGAGCTTGCGC
Organism: Cupriavidus sp. DL-D2; assembly: GCF_039710735.1. NCBI lineage: Bacteria > Pseudomonadati > Pseudomonadota > Betaproteobacteria > Burkholderiales > Burkholderiaceae > Cupriavidus > Cupriavidus sp. DL-D2. The sequence continues at coordinate 60,012 of NZ_JBDKXK010000001.1, forward strand.
TGGCCGAACGGCTGGCCGGCATCGCCGCGCGGTTCTACCGTGCGCGCTTTGCCACGAGCCTGGCTGCCGAGGACATGGTGCTGACCGACGCGATCCTGCGCGGCAGCGACGCCGTGCGCGCGGGCATTCGCGTGTTCACGCTGAACACGGGTCGCCTGCACGCCGAGACACTGGCTGTGCTGGATGACGTGCAAGAGCACTACGGCTACACCGTGGAACAGTTCACTCCGGACCCGGAAGTCGTGGAGAAGTACGTGCGCGACCATGGCCTGAACGCGATCTACGACAGCGTGGACTTGCGCAAGAGCTGCTGCGGCATTCGCAAGGTGGAGCCGCTGAACCGTGCGCTTTCGCACGCCGATGCCTGGATGACGGGCCAGCGCCGCGAGCAGGCTGTGACGCGCGCCGAGCTGCCGTATGAGGAAATGGACGAGGCACGCGGCATTCCCAAGTTCAATCCGCTTGCGGACTGGACCGAAGCCGAAGTGTGGGCCTACCTGACGCGCCATAACGTGCCCGTCAACGCGCTGCACGCCAAGGGCTACCCGAGCATCGGCTGCGAGCCGTGTACGCGGGCCGTCAAAGCCGGTGAAGACGTGCGAGCCGGACGGTGGTGGTGGGAGAGCAAGGACTCGAAAGAGTGCGGGCTCCACGAGCAGAACATCAAGCATTGAACGAATGACAAGAGGCCGATAACGACATGGGCATCATGAACGACATCGCAGAAGCAGGCGTGGCCGCCAACGTGGATCACTTGCTGCAGGTCCAGAACGACCATCTCGACCGGCTCGAAGCCGAATCGATCTACATCATCCGCGAGGTGGTGGCCGAGTGCCGCAACCCGGCGCTGCTGTTCTCGGGCGGCAAGGACTCGATCGTCATGCTGCACCTGGCGCTGAAGGCGTTCCGCCTGGGCGACCGCAAGGTGGAGCTGCCGTTTCCGCTGGTCCATATCGATACCGGCCACAACTATCCCGAAGTCATCGCGTTCCGCGACCAACGCGTGGCCGAACTCGGCGCGCGCCTGGTGGTAGGCCATGTGGAAGATTCGATCAAGCGCGGCACCGTGCGCCTGCGCAAGGAAACCGATTCGCGCAACGCCGCACAGGCCGTGACGCTGCTGGAGACCATCGAGGCGCACAAGTACGACGCGCTGATGGGCGGTGCCCGCCGTGACGAAGAGAAGGCCCGCGCCAAGGAGCGCATCTTCTCCTTCCGCGACGAGTTCGGCCAGTGGGACCCGAAGGCCCAGCGTCCGGAGCTCTGGAGCCTGTACAACGCACGCATGGCGCAAGGCGAACAGATGCGCGTGTTCCCGATCTCGAACTGGACCGAGCTCGACGTGTGGCAATACATCGCCCGCGAGAACCTGGCCCTGCCGCCGATCTACTACGCGCATCAACGCGAAGTGGTGCGCAAGAACGGCCTGCTGGTGCCGGTGACCCCGATCACGCCGAAGCAGGATGGCGACGTCAGCGAAGTGATGTCGGTCCGCTTCCGTACCGTCGGCGATATCAGCTGCACGTGCCCGGTGGCCAGCGTCGCCGCCTCGCCGGTGGAGATCATCGCCGAGACGGCCGTGACGGAAATCACCGAACGCGGCGCCACGCGCATGGACGACCAGACGAGCGAAGCGTCGATGGAACGCCGTAAAAAGGAAGGCTACTTCTAAGCCGACGCAGCCAAGGAAACCGAATATGTCACACCAATCCGCACACCAGGGCCTGCTGCGTTTCATCACCGCAGGTTCCGTCGATGATGGCAAGAGCACGCTGATCGGCCGTCTGCTGTTCGACAGCAAGGCCGTGCTGTCCGACCAGTTGACCGCGCTGGCCAACGCCAAGAACAAGCGCACGGCGGGCGAGCAGATCGACTTCTCGCTGCTGACCGATGGTCTGGAAGCCGAGCGCGAGCAGGGCATCACGATCGACGTGGCGTATCGCTATTTCTCCACGGCGAGCCGCAAGTTCATCATCGCCGATACGCCGGGCCACGAGCAGTACACGCGCAACATGGTCACAGGTGCGTCGACCGCCCACGCCGCCATCGTGCTGGTGGATGCCACGCGCGTGACGGTCACCAATGGCCGCGCCGAACTGCTGGCCCAGACCAAGCGCCACTCGGCGATCCTCAAGCTGCTGGAAATCCAGCACGTGATCGTTGCCGTGAACAAGATGGACCTCGTCGACTACAGCGAAGAGCGCTTCAACGAGATCCGCACTGCCTACGCCGAACTGGCCACGCAACTGGGCTTGAAGGACGTGCTGTACGTACCGGTCTCCGCGCTGCGCGGCGACAACATCGTGCACGCCAGCGATGCCATGCCGTGGTATCAGGGCGAGTCGCTGCTGCCGGTGCTGGAGTCGCTGCCCGTCGAGGACGTGGCGCCGGAAGGTGATGACGCACTGCGTTTCCCGGTGCAATTGGTCGTGCGCCAGGACGGTTCCGCTGCCGACGATTTCCGCGGCTATGCCGGCCGCGTGGAAGCGGGTACGGTCCGCGTGGGCCAGAAGCTGCGCGTGTTGCCGGCCAACCGCGAAGCCGTGGTGGCTGAAGTGCTGACGCCGAATGGTGCGGCGGATTCGGCCAGCGCTGGTGACACCATCACGGTGCGCCTGGCGGAAGACGTCGATGTATCACGCGGTGATATGTTTGTGGCAGCGGACGCCACGGCAGCTTCGGCCAAGAAGCTGACCGCCGACCTGTGCTGGTTCGACGACGAATCGCTGAACCCGGCACGCAAGTACGTGCTGAAGCACACTACGGCGAGCGTGTTCGCGAAGGTGTCGGCGGTGGATCGCGTGCTCGACGTGCATACGCTTTCGCAAGAGACCGGCCGCCACGAGATCAACCTGAACGATATCGGCTCGGTGCAGATCTCGCTGCAAAAGCCGATCGTTTGCGACACCTATGGCGATAACCCGGCAACGGGCGCATTCGTGCTGATCGACGAAGCCACCAACCACACGGTGGCGGCGGGCATGATCCGTGCGTATGCCTGATATCGTCCTGGACGAACAGCGAGCGTGACGGAAATGGAAATGAACAGGCAGCAGGGCAAGCGTGCGGGCAAGGTGTACCTGATTGGTGCAGGGCCCGGTGCAGCGGACCTCATTACGGTGCGTGGTGCACGACTGCTGGGCGAAGCCCAGGTCGTGCTGCACGATGCGCTGGTGTCCCCCGAGATGCTGGCCTGGTGTCCCCAGGCCGAGCTGATCGAGGTGGGCAAGCGCTGTGGGCAGCGCTCCACGGCCCAACTGTTCATCAACCGCCAGATCGTGGATCTGGCGACCAAGCACGAGCGGGTAGTACGCCTGAAAGGCGGCGACCCGATGCTGTTCGGCCGCGCCGACGAGGAACTGCAGGCGCTGGAAGCTGCCGGTATCGAGTATGAAGTGGTGCCCGGCATCACGGCGGCTCTTGCTGCTGCCAGCGCCATCGGTCGCCCGCTGACGAAGCGCGGTGTGTCACGCAGCGTGGCGTTTGCGACGCAGGCCAAGGCCGCAGACGCCATTGATGTGGAAGCCGACGTCAAGGCCGACACCATCGTCTACTACATGGGCCGCGACCAGGCTGCCGTTATCGCCGCACAACTGATTGCACGCGGCAAGCCCGCTTCGACACCGGCATGGGTGGTGGAAGCCGCCACGACGCCGAAGCAGCGCAGCCATCAGTTCACGCTGAGCCAGATGGCTGCCGGCGAGGCCGCACGCTGGATGGACCCCGTGCAACCGAGTTTGCTGATGATCGGCGAGGCGCTGGGAACGCGGGTGACGGAAGTCGTGGAGTCGGAACGGGCGGCTTGAGGCGGACAGGTTGAATGAAAAAAGCCAGAGGTGACTCTGGCTTTTTTTTCTGGCGATGACGAAATTCCCGCCGCTGGTTTGCTCCCCTCTCCCGCAACGCGGGAGAGGGGCTGGGGGAGAGGGCCGGCGGTGGAATCGCTAACACGTCGCAAATTGCACCTCAGGCCCTCTCCCTAACCCTCTCCCGCAGGCGGGAGAGGGGACCGGCCCGGAAACTGGATAGCATCCACACAAAACCCCGCAATCGCATCCAGCACGCTATCCACTTCGCCCACGGCTGACGTCGCCACGATCTCCACCCCCGGATGCTTCTCCCGGCATTCCTCCACCAACACCGGAAAGTCCCGACGCAGATGGCCGCCCTGGCCGAAGAACACCGGCACCACGGTAATCCGCGCGATACCTGCACCCGCCAGTTCGTCGATCGCATTACTCAGCGACGGCGTCATCAATTCCAGAAACGCGACGCGCACCGCAACGTCAGGCTGTTGCGCCGCCAGCCGGCCCTGCAGCCGGTCGAACGGCTCGCGCCAGCGCGCATCGCGTGCGCCGTGGCCGAAGAGGATGATCCCCTGGGTAGCGCCCATGTTCAGTGCCGATCCACCCAGCGCAGCGCCACCAGCGCCAGCGTCAGGTACAGCGTGCCGGGCACCAGTGCCGAGACAATCGGCGGCCACGTATGCAGCAGGCCAACGTGCGAGAACAGCGTGTTGGACAAGTGGAACGACAGCCCCAGCATGATGCCGCCGAACACCTTCACACCCACCGCGCCGGCGCGTGCATGCAGGTAGGCGAAAGGCAGCGCCAGCGCCACCATCACGAACAGCGTCAGCGGATAGACCACCTTCTTCCAGAAAGCGATTTCGTAGCGCTGCGTGTCCTGCTTGTTGTCACGCAAGTGGCGGATATAGCGGAACAGGTCAAGCGTCGACATCCGCTCCGGCGTCACCAGCAGCACCGACAGGATCTGCGGCGTCAGTTCCGAATGCATCACCATGCTCGGGAACAAGAGCTGTTCGGCACGGAAGTCAGGGGCCAGTGCGTCCTGCTGCTTCGGCGCCATGCCGTCGCGTAGTTCGATGAAGCGCGTCTCGTTCACGTCATTGAGCTGCCACGCCTGGTTGCCCTGGTAACGGCCTTCCTTGGCCACGCGAATCACGCGCAGCCGGTAATCCTTATCGAACTCGTAGATCGTGATGCCATTGATCGTCTGGTCCGGCTTCAGGCCCTGCACGTTGATGAATCGCGTGATTTCGCCAGCGCCATTCGCGGCGGTGTCGCGGTCCCGGTCCTTGACCCAGACGCCAGAGCGGAAGCCCGAAGACACCGTGGCGCCCACGGCCTCCAGCTTGATCTTCTGCGCGTACTGCTCGCCCGCCGGGCTGATGAACTCGCCGAACAGGAAGGTGACGATCACCAGCGGTATCGCCAGCTTGAACAGCGAGAACAGCGCCTGACGCGTATTCAGCCCGGCCACCCGGAAAATCGTGTATTCCGACTGGCTGGCCAGCTGGGAGAACACATAGATCGCACTGATCAGCAGGGCGATTGGCAAGACCTCGTAGATCCGGGTCGGTGCCTGCAGCATCACGTGGATAAACGCGATCAGCGACGTGTAGCCGCCTTGCACGCTCTCCAGCTCGTTGAGCATGTCGAAGAACACGAACAGCGCCAGCACCGCGAACAGAATGAACGCGAACACGCCATAGATCAGTCGAGCGAAATAGCGCTCGTAGACGGCCAGCACCCTCATGCCTTGCCTCCGCCATTCGACTTGCGTTTCAGGCCGAACACGGCGCGCCAGCCTCCCAGGCTACGGTTCTGGCGATAGCGGAACAGCATCAATGCGCAACAGAAGACAAAGACGTGAATCGGAATCAGCGCGGTCCAGAAGCTCAGGGAGCCGGAGCGCACCCAGGCCTGGGCCAGGTTGATCGTGTTGCTGTAGGTGAGATAGATCAGCACGGCGAACACCAGCGGCGTGTAGCGGCCCAGGCGCGGGTTCACGTACGCCAGCGGGATGGCAATCATCACGAAGTTGAACGCCAGGATCGGCAGCGATACCCGCCACAGCAATTCGGCGAGGTTGTCGCGGGTCGGGTCGCGCAGCAGGTCGATGGTGTCGCGGCTCTTGGCCGGCAGACTGGCTTCGGTTTCGGGTGGAGAATTATCCACTTTCACCGCGTATTTATCGAATTCGAGAATCCGATAGTCCAACTGCCCGGGCACGCCCGCATAACGGCGGCCGTTTTCCATGACCACCAGGCGGTCGCCGTTGGGCTGGGTTTCGAACTGGCCCTGATGGGACAGCGCCACGCCGATCTTGCCGGCTTCGGCGTTGGCTACGAAGACATTGCGTGCGTGCTTCATGTCGGCGTCGATGCCTTCGATGAACAGCACGTAGTTGCCATTGGCGGGTTCGATGAAGCGGCCCGAGGCGATCATCGACAGCACGCCGCGTTGCTGGAAGCGGTCGCGGAATGCCGCGCTCTGCTGGTTGGCCCAGGGCCACGCGAACATGCCGAGCAGCAGCGCCATGACAAAGAACGGCGTGGCGAACTGCAGCACCGGCTTGACGAGGTCGCGAAGGGAGATGCCGGCCGAGAACCAGACTACCATCTCCGAGTCCTTGTACCAGCGGGTCAGGACGATCAGCGTGGAGATGAACAGCGTGGCCGACAGCAGGATCGACAGGTAGCCGATAGTGGCCAGGCCAATCAGCATCAGCACGTCGTTGGGGCTGGCCTTGCCATTGGCAGCCATACCCAGAATGCGGATCACGAGCGACGTGAGCATGAACGTCAGCATCACCAGGAACACTGCGCCGGCAGTGTAGGCGAGTTCGCGTCGCAGGGCTTGTTGGAAGATCATGCGGAATCGCTTCCGGCTTCCGGCCGGAACGGGCGATGTACCGGGGGCCGAAGGACTGGCAGGACCGCGTACTGTCAGCTTGCAGGATCGGCGGCGGCAGATCGCGGATGAAAATCGCGGATAATGGGGACTTTCTTTTCGACGAGCCCCTTGAAGGAAGCGCGATGGAATTTAGCACAAAAGCCCTGGATCTGAGCAAAGCCGGCCAAAATGGTTTCCTGGCCACGAAGTCCGACTGTCTCGTGGTTGGCCTGTTCGAGGGGCAGAACCTGGCCGGCGTGGCCAAGGCACTGGACGTCGCCACCAAGGGGCTGGTGGCACGCCTGGTCAAGCTGGGCGACTTTGACGGCAAGCGCGGCACGCACCTGATGCTGCATGAAGTCGCCGGTATCGGCGCCGCCCGCGTCCTGCTGGTGGGCCTGGGCAAGGAAGCCGAGTTCGGTGACCGCGCCTTTGCCGAATCGGTGCGCACGGCCATGCGTGCCCTGGGCGGCACGCGCGCGGCATCGGCGCTGTGGTGCCTGACCCAGCCGCCGCAGCAGCGCGACGTGGCATGGGCCGTGATCACCACGATCACCATCGTGCGCGACGCCGGCTACCGCCTGCTGGAGCGCCATCCCGAACTCAAGCGCGCCCCGCGTGGCGCTGCGGCCGAGAAGCCGGCGCTGCGCAAGATCGTGCTGGCCGTGGAGTCCGGCGACGCCAAGGCCGCCACGCAGGGCGTGGTGCGCGGCATCGCCATCGCCAACGGCATGGAACTCTCGCGCGACCTGGGCAACCTGCCGTCGAACATCTGCACGCCGACGTACCTGGCCAATGCCGCGCGCGGCATTGCCAAGCGCCACAAGCTCAAGGCCGAGATCCTGGGCCGCAAGCAGATCGAGGCGCTGAACATGGGCGCCTTCCTGGCCGTGACCAAGGGCAGCGTGGAGCCGCCGCAGTTCATCGTGCTGCACTACAACGGCGCCGCCGCCAAGGCCGCGCCGGTAGTGCTGGTGGGCAAGGGCATCACGTTCGATACGGGTGGCATCTCGCTGAAGCCGGGCGAGGGCATGGACGAGATGAAGTACGACATGTGCGGCGCCGCCTCGGTGCTCGGCACCATCCAGGCCGTGGCCGAGATGGGCCTGAAGCTGAACGTGATCGCCGTGGTGCCCACCTGCGAGAACATGCCCGCCGGCAACGCCACCAAGCCGGGCGACGTGGTGGTCAGCATGTCCGGCCAGACCATCGAGATCCTGAACACCGATGCCGAAGGGCGACTGATCCTGTGCGACGCGCTGACCTATGTCGAGCGCTTCAAGCCGGCCGCGGTGGTGGACGTGGCCACGCTGACCGGCGCCTGCATCATCGCGCTCGGCCACGTGAACTCGGGCCTCTATGCACGCAGCGACCTGCTGGCGGACCAACTCCTCGACGCCGGCCGCAAGGCCATGGACACCGCATGGCGCATGCCACTGGACGAGGACTACCAGGACCAGCTCAAGTCGAACTTTGCCGACATGGCAAACATTGGTGGCCGTCCGGCTGGCAGCGTGACGGCGGCCTGCTTCCTGGCGCGCTACACCGAGAAGTACGACTGGGCCCACCTGGATATCGCGGGCACGGCATGGAAGAGCGGCGCGGCCAAGGGTGCCACGGGTCGTCCGGTGCCGCTGCTGACGCAGTTCCTGATGGATCGCGCAGGTTAAGCGCACCGTCATCGCAACAAGGCAGCCGGAATGACGCGCATCGATTTTCACAGCAACGTGCCTGACACACTGGCCTATGTCTGCCGCCTGGTCCGCAAGGCCTATGGGGCAGGGCAGAAGGTGGTGGTGTACGGCGCGCCGCAGCAGTTGTCGCAACTCGATGCGCGGCTGTGGTCGTTCTCGCCGCTGGACTTCCTGCCGCATTGCGGGCTCGACAACCCCAATGCGGCGGTGACGCCCATCATCCTGGCCGCCTCGCTCGACGGCGTGCCGCATCACCAGTTGCTGGTCAACCTCGCCCCCGAGGCCCCGGCGCAGTTCGCGAGCTTCGAGCGACTGATCGAAGTCATTGGCAGTTCGCCCGAGGCGCGGGACGCTGGGCGCGAGAGATATCGCTTCTATCGCGAGCGCGGGTATCCGCTGTCGCACCATGACATTGGGCAGGCCAAGGGAGAATCGGCATGAGCGAACGCACGACTTCGCGGGTGATTCCGCGGCTGGCTCCGCACGACAGCGTGCCGCTGTTGACCGAAGTGGTGGAACTGCCGGACGAGGCCTTCACCGAACAGCTTGCAGAACCGTTCGCCGAACCGACCCGTCAGGAAGCCCCCGTGATCGATACCGCGCACATGCCGGATTCGGGCCTGGTGACGGCGGTGGGCGATACCGGCGATGCCGAACCGATTTCTGCTTTCTACGATACCGAGCCACCCGTGCTGTCGGAGGTGGAAGCATTCGTGCCCGCTGAGGAGGATCTGCGCGCGATGCGCACGGAGCTGCTGACGCGTGTGATGATGCGTTTCCGCACCGAATGGCCCCAGGTGGTGGAAGCCCACACCGAAGCCACGTTGCAAGCGCGCCTGGCGCCTTTGACCGCCCAGTTGGCGAGTGAGTTGACGCAGGCGCTGGAGGCGAGGCTGGTGGAGTGGCTGGATGCGACGCTGGAAGAGATTGAGAGGGATCCGGGCGGGGTTTGATCTTTCCGTGTCCCTATGGTTTTGCTCCCCTCTCCCGCTTTGCGGGAGAGGGGTTGGGGGAGAGGGCCAGCAGTGCAGATTGCGACAAGTCAGCAAGCAGACCCGCTTACCCTCTCCCCCGCCCCTCTCCCAGAGGGAGAGGGGAGAAACCCAGCAGCGAGCCTGGGGCCTCAATCCGTCACCGCCCCCTTGCTCGCAGTCGACGCCAGTTTCGAGAACTTCGCCAGCACGCCTCTGGTATAGCGCGGTGCCGGTTGTTTCCATGCGGCACGGCGTTTCGCCAGTTCTTCGTCGGGCACGTTCAGTTGCAGCAGTAGCTGCAGCGCATCGATCGTGATCGAGTCCCCTTCCTGCACCAGTGCGATCGTGCCGCCTACGTAAGCCTCCGGGGCGACGTGGCCGACCACCATGCCCCAGGTGCCGCCCGAGAATCGCCCATCGGTGATGAACCCGACCGATTCGCCCAGCCCCTTGCCGATGATCGCCGACGTAGGCGCCAGCATCTCCGGCATCCCCGGACCACCTTTCGGCCCCAGATAGCGCAGCACGAGAATATCGCCGGGCTGGATGCGGTCGGCGAGGATGGCGTCCATCGCGCTGGCTTCGTCCTCGAACACGCGCGCCGGCCCGGTGATGACCGGATTCTTGAGGCCGGTGATCTTGGCCACCGCGCCTTCTTCCGCCAGATTGCCCTTGAGAATCGCCAGGTGACCCTGTTTGTAGAGCGCACGGTCCAGCGGCATGATCACGTCCTGATCGGCGCGCGGCTGATCGGGTACGTGTTCCAGTTCCTCGGCCAGCGTGCGGCCCGTGATGGTCAGGCAATCGCCGTGCAGCAGGCCGGCATTGAGCAGGATCTTCATGACCTGCGGTATGCCGCCCGCGCGATGCAGGTCGGTGGCCACGTATTCGCCCGATGGTTTCAGGTTGCAGATCACCGGCACACGGCGGCGAATGCGCTCGAAATCGTCGATGGTCCATTCCACCTCGGCCGAGTGGGCGATGGCCAGGAAATGCAGTACGGCGTTGGTGGAGCCGCCTGTCGCCATGATCAGCGACACCGCGTTCTCGATGGACTTGCGCGTGATGATGTCGCGCGGCTTGATGTCGCGCTTGATGGCTTCCACCAGGACGCGGGCCGATTCCGCGGCGCTGTCCACCTTTTCCTGATCGGGGTTGGCCATCGTTGACGAGTACAGCAGCGACATGCCCAGGGCCTCGAACGACGAACTCATCGTGTTGGCCGTGTACATGCCGCCGCACGAACCCGTGCTCGGGCAGGCGTTGCGCTCCACGCCTTCGAAGTCTTCCTCGCTCATGCGGCCGGCAGTGAACTCGCCCACGGCTTCGAACGACGAGACGATGGTCAGATCCTTGCCCTTCCAGTTGCCGGGCCGGATCGTGCCGCCGTAGACATAGATGCCCGGCACGTTGATGCGCGCCAGCGCAATCATGCCGCCCGGCATGTTCTTGTCGCAGCCGCCGATCACGACCACGCCGTCCATCCACTGGCCCTGCGCGGCGGTCTCGATACAGTCGGCGATCACCTCGCGCGAAATCAGCGAGTACTTCATGCCCTCGGTGCCCATCGACATGCCATCCGAGATGGTAGGCGTGCCGAAGATCTGCGGATTGGCGTCGGCAGCGCGGATGGCGTCCACGGCGGCGTCGGCCAGGCGCTGGAGGCCGGCGTTGCAGGGGGTGATCGTCGAATGGCCGTTGGCGATGCCTACCATCGGCTTGTCGAAGTCTTCCTTCTGGTAGCCGAGCGCGTAATACATGGAGCGGTTGGGGGAGCGCGCCACGCCCTGCGTGATGTGCCGCGAACGCTTGTTGAACGCCATGTGACTGTCTCCGGGGGATGGTTGTCGTTGCGTTGTTGTGCGGGAAAGGATGCGCTCCACGTTCCGGGGTGTCAAATAGTTCGATCCCGAGGTGCAAAAACGTTTTATGACATCATTACGCACCATTCGGCACGGCAGAATGCCGGTGCGCGACCCTGTTCGCGCGCGCCAACGATTTCAATCTTTCCATCACGACATGCTCGTTCATCCGCAATTCGATCCGATTGCCATCCATCTGGGGCCGCTGGCCATCCGCTGGTACGGCCTGATGTACCTGGCCGGCTTCATCATGTTCCTGTGGTTTGGCCGGCTGCGCATCAAGCAGCCGCACATCGCCGCGCGCGGCTGGGTGACGCGGGATCTCGACGACATGCTGTTCTATGGTGTGCTCGGCGTGATCCTGGGCGGGCGGCTCGGCTATGTGCTGTTCTACAAGCCGAGCTATTACCTGACCCATCCGCTGGAGATCTTCAAGGTGTGGGAGGGCGGCATGGCTTTCCACGGCGGCTTCCTGGGCGTCCTGGTGGCGATGTGGGTGTTCGGAAAGGTGCGGCGCCGCCACTGGATGGAAGTGACCGACTTCATCGCGCCGATGATCCCGTGTGGACTGGCTGCAGGCCGGATCGGCAACTTCATCAACGGCGAGCTGTGGGGCCGCCCAACCGACCTGCCGTGGGGCATGATCTTCCCGCAGGCCGGTGACAACATTCCACGCCATCCGTCGCAGCTGTATCAGTTCGCGGGCGAAGGTGTGGCGCTGTTCATCATCCTGTGGCTGTTCTCGCGCAAGCCGCGACCCATGGGCGCAGTGTCAGGGGTGTTCCTGATCGGCTATGGCGCGTTCCGCTTCCTGGCCGAATTCGCGCGCGAGCCGGACACCTTCCTGGGCCTGCTGGCGCTCAAGCTGTCGATGGGCCAGTGGCTGAGCCTGCCGATGATCCTGGTCGGCGTGTTGATGGTGCTGTGGGCCTACCGCCGCCAAGCCAACGGCGCCGCAGCCGGCGCCCGTTAAGAGACTTCCCCTCCGGTGTGCTCCCCTCTCCCGCCACGCGGGAGAGGGGCCGGGGGAGAGGGCCAGCGGTTCAAATCTCGACAAACGCCTGCCCACACCCCTCAACCACCCCCACCCCGAATCGCCTCGATCCGCTCCCTTGTCAACGGGTGCGTCGAGAAGAATCCCGATTTCCCGTCATCGTGCTCATCGCTAGCCGCCTGTTTTGTACGACGGCCGCCATGCGATTCCTCCAGCTTCTGCAACGCATCCGCCAGCGCCGCCGGCGGTAGCCGGTTGTCGCGCATGACCTGCACGGCAAACGCATCGGCTTCGCGCTCGTGTTCGCGGGAATAGCGCATTGACAGCACAGCGGCCGGCACGGTGGCGAGCAGCACGGAGACATCGCCGAACAGATAGGTCGACATGGCGCCCACGACAGACGCCTGGAACACCTGCTGCAACCCGTGTCGCTCTGCCACGTGTCCGGCCTCGTGCGCCAGCACGCCCGTCATGCCCGCGCCTGTACCGATCAGATCGACCAGTTCGTCGGTCACGACAATCGTGCCGCCTGGCAGTGCCAGTGCGTTGGCGCCAATCCGGCCGCCCTTGCGAAAGAGAATGCGGTAGTTGTGCCCCGCATCCTCGGGCCGGCGCAGCGCGGCGAAGCTGTCGCGAATGCGCTGCTGGTCGGCGGCAGGCAGGGCGCTGGGCCGCACCAGTTCGTCGAGGCTTTGCAGCGTGGCATTGCCTAGCTGCGCTTCCAGCGTGGACGGTATCGTCTTTGCAACTAGTGCGGCCGTCCACGGCAGCAGATAGAAATACGACACGACGACAAACGCCACCAGTCCCACGAGCGATAGTATCGCCATGCGCCAGCTGTTCTGGGCACGCGACACCATGCCCTCGCGATACCCCGTGGCGGCCAGCATTGCGTCGAAAGCGGCGTGATCGGTGACCTCGCAATAGGCCCCGTCGTCGAATGTCACCAGGCGCGGGCCGCGCCTGATGCGCTCGGAGACGCGCAATGAGGCCAGCGGCGCACGCCGCAGCACGTCGCCCTGGGCGTCGTGCAGTTCGGCGTGGCCTTGCTGCACCTGTATCGTCACAAGGTGGGCGCGCGACGACCGGGTATCGAAGTAGCGCGCGGCAACGCGTTCCGGTGTGGCGCCCGGCATGGCCGTTTCCGTCATTACAGTGCGATGTCGATGTCGTACCAGTCGGCGGTCGCGTCGCCCAGTGCGCCCACCTGCTGCTGCTCGCCGGCAACGAATTCGTCGAGCGGGCTGGCTGCCAGCATCGTCATCGACGCCACACGATACCTGGCCGTGCGCACACGCGCGAACGGGTAGTACAGGCCCAGGGTCAATGCGGTGAGAACCATATTGCCGATCATGATCCCGAACAGCTTGCGGGCCGAAACATTGCTCTGGAAGCGGTGCGGCGCCAGCGTCGTGCTGTTCCAGATCAGGTTCTGCATCTTGGCCTGGAAGATCGGCAGGATCAGCAGCAGGGCGATGTAGAAGGTGATCACACCCAGCACGATGGCCAGAACCGGGTGGGCCAGCGACCCCACGCTGCCGATCACGGCGCCGGCGATCAGGAACAGCAGCGTCAGGCCGGCTGTCATCAGGTAAACGCGGTAGAACGCGCCCGCCGTGGCGTCAAACGCAAACGGGGTGGTCCCGAAGCGCGTGTTGTTGTGCTGGTATTGCTTGAACCGCTGGTGCGCCAGCGGCCCGAGCAGCAGCAGCGAAAGGGCCGTCAACATCGGCCAGACCAGGAAGACCATGAAGCCGCCCTTGTCGTCGCCGGTAAAGGCGAAGCGCAGGCCGCGATAGCTCGAATTCGCCATGCGGAAGCGCAGCGAGCGTACCAGCAGGTAGGGGAAGACGAGCGTCAGCGCCACACCCAGCAGTCCGCCCACCACCGGCGAGATGCCAATCAGCACCTGGTACACCATCGCCACGCCGAACACGATGGCGCGACCTTTCAGGATGGCCTGAGGCTTGCCGTGGTAGTCGAACGTCGCACCGTCCAGCTGCGTGCTCCGATAGAAGTACTGCATTGTGCGTACCTTGGCCCACGCGGAATAGATGCCGAGCGTGACAATGGTCAGCAGCGTATTGACGATCCAGATGCGGAAGAATTCGGAACCCGATCCCGTGAACGAGAACGGCAGGCTGCGAGGTTCGGCGGGCTTCTTCGGCGCGAATTCATCGCTGCCGAAGACGGTTTGGTTGACTTCCCAGTTCATTGATTTGACCTTTTCCTGTTTGACGCGCTTTACAAAGTTAACTCGGCTCTCGCGCGAGTTTCACCTTTGCAACCGTTTTGCTCGGTGCTTTTATGTATGGGGCAGCACATTGTCGCATCCACGGGTGATCTTTATTCCACAAAACGCTGTTGTGGAGGCTCAGACACTGTCCGAGTCGATTTCTGAGGCGTAACGATAGGGAAACATCCTGTTACACGCATTGATCTATGTAACAAGTTCTTGATTGTCCGCCCCAATAAAATCAACAGCTTACCTGCACTGGCATGGTCCTCGCTATTAAGCCTGTTACAAGAATGGTCGGGACTAGGGAGGACCGGCCCGGCGGCGGGAATTCAGGGAAAGTGCGTCCGACGAGGCGCGCAGATACCGCGGCACGATCGAAACAAGGCCGAACGGGAAAAGGCACGGGAAAGTCTGCACCCTGCGATGGGTGCTTGTACGGGGCAGGCGCAGGTTGGCGCCGGCATTGACACCAGCCTACGCACGCTCTCGCAAATCTCGCAGGGCGTCGATGACAAATCGCCACAGCGTTTCTTTCATGCGCGGGCAATCTTCTGCAGGGAGGCAGGGGATTGTCCGCTGCACCTACTTCTACTTCCGCATCCTGAATCTTTGTTGACGCCGCCGTGCGCGGGGTTAACCCCGCTTGCGGCGCGCCCGTCGCACTCCATAATTATGAATTATTGAGGCGTATGCGCCTCTCACGGTGGCTCCTGGATCAGGGGGTGTGATGCGTATCGTTCGGCAGGCGATGTACCTGGAAGTTGCCGACCGTCTGCGGGCGATGATCGACGACCGCACGCTGACGCCCGGTGCGTGGATCGACGAGGTGGCGCTGGCCGCGTCGCTCGGCACGTCGCGCACCCCGATGCGCGAGGCGCTCAAGCTGCTGGCCGCCGAAGGACTGGTGCGCCTGGAGCCCCGGCGCGGCTGCTTTGTCAACGCGCTGAGCGAGCAGGACCTCGACGAGATTTTCCCGCTGATGGCGTTGCTCGAAGGGCGCTGCGCCTACGAGGCCGCGCGCAACGTTACGGCGACGGACCTCGATGCGCTGGAAGGGATGCACGCCGAGCTGTCGCGCTACGCGCAGGACGGCGACATCGACGCCTATTACGAGACCAACTATCAGATCCACGAGGCCATCCAGCGACTGGCCGGCAATCGCTGGCTGTCTGGCGTGGTGAGCGACCTGCGCAAGGTGCTGCGGTTATCGCGGCACAAGAGCCTGAAGCTGCCGGGTCGCATCCATGAATCGTGCGCCGAGCATCTGTCGGTGTTTTCCGCATTGAAGGCTCATGATCCCGAAGGCGCCGAAGCACTGATGAAGACCCATGTGCTGCGCCAGCGCGGTGCGCTGCGCGCGCTGGATCATGCCGAATCCTTGTCCGAAACTGCTCCCGTCCCTCCGGCGCATCTGCGTCTGGCGGGGCAGGGCGGTTGATGGTTTGCATCCCAGTCGATCCCATCGCCAGGAACGTCCATGACTACTTTCGACCCCGCAGACCAACAGAAAGTCAGTGCGCCGCTGGAGGCGAGCGAACCGGTTGGCGACACGCTACTCTCGCGCTTTGGCCGCTGGTGGGGCCGCAAGGGCGACGAGGCCCCGGCGCAGAAACCCGAGAAGAAGGCCGCCGAGGTGCAACCGACACTCTCCGTGCGTGCCATCAAGCGCCAGCGCGAACAGTTGCGCCAGTGCTTCGACGCGCGGCTGACCGACGGTGCCGCGAACGCTGCTGCGCAGGCGTGGCAGGACGAGTATGAGGCGGCGACGGAGCCACTGCGCCAGGCCATGCTTGGCGTGCTGGCCGAGGTGGCGGCGGGGCGCGATGCCGATGGGGTACAGCCGGCCAGTGCCTCGGGTCTGTCGCACGCGCTGTCCAACGCCCGCATCCGCTTCTTCAAACGATTCGCCGCGCAGCATGGCCAACGCGCCAATAGCGCGTGCGGACTGCATTTCCTGATCCAGTTGCGCGCGGACATGCTGCGTTGGCACAAGCGTATTCCGGGCCTGCGCGAACTAGACGAGGACCTCGAAGCGCTGTTCTCGAACTGGTTCGATGTGGGCCTGCTCGAACTGCAGCCGATCACGTGGGATTCCCCCGCGTCCCTGCTGGAAAAACTGATCCGCTACGAAGCCGTTCACGAGATCTCGTCGTGGACTGACATGCGCAACCGGCTCGATTCGGATCGCCGCTGCTACGCGTTCTTCCACCCGCGTATTCCGCGCGAGCCACTGATCTTTGTCGAGGTGGCCTTCGTGCCGGAGATGGCCGCAAACGTGCAGGCGCTGCTCGATGAAGCAGCGCCGCTCGAAGACCTGCGCCGCGTGAAGTGGGCCATCTTCTATTCGATCTCGAATACGCAGGCGGGCCTGCGCGGCGTGAGCTTCGGCAACTTCCTGCTCAAGCGCGTGATCGAGGAACTGCAGCGCGAGTTTCCCAAGCTCAAGCAGTTCGCCACGCTCTCGCCCATTCCCGGTTTTGCGGACTGGCTGCGCAAGCAGGATGGCGACGCGGTGGCACGCATTCTGGGTGACAAGCGGATGTCTCGCTGGAGCGAGCGCCATGGCGATGTGCCAGCGGATGGCGCGGCGTGGTTCGGTGCGTTGCCGGCCGATGCCAGCGACCCGGTGATTCGCGATATCGCGCTGACGCTGGCCGCGCACTACCTCGTACGCGAAGGCGGGAAGGGCATGCCGGCGGACCCCGTGGCGCGCTTCCACCTGGGCAACGGTGCGTGTGTCGAGCGTGTGAACTGGGGTGCCGACCTGTCGCGAAAAGGCCGCGCGCAGGCGTGCGGGATGATGGTGAATTATCTTTACGTGCCCGAGGCGCTGGATGACAATCTGGCTCGCCTCGGTGACGGCAACCCGCGCATGAGCCGCGCGGTGGCCAAGCTGCTTTGAGCCCTGGGTCGGGCAGAGAAATGCGCCGGGCAACCTTTTTTGTCGGGTGTTTTTGCAGTGATATTGGGTAGCAGTACTTCGATTGACTTTCCGTAGTAAGTAGAGAGAAAGAGGAGACAGTACATGTATCGTCAGCGCAGCCTGACCGCGTTCGCTCGCGTGTTGGCAATCACCGGTTTCGTGGCCGGCATCGGGGCCGCAAGCCTCCACGCACCTGCCGCCATGGCAGCGGATCCCTGGCCCAGCAAGCCTGTCACCGTGATCGTGCCGTTCCCGGCCGGTGGCGGCACCGACGCGTTTGCGCGTCCCCTGACCGCGCAGCTCTCGAAGCAGCTCGGCAAGCAGTTCGTGATCGACAACCGCGGCGGCGCGGGCGGCACCGTTGGCGCGAGCCTGGCCGCCAAGGCCGCGCCGGACGGCTACACGATCTTCATCGGCGGCGCACACCACGCTATTGCCCCGTCGTTCTACAAGAAGCTCGATTACGACATCGAGAAGGACTTCATTCCCATCACCGTGATCGCGCAGCCGCCGCAGGTGATCGTGGTGAACCCGACCAAGGTGCAGGCCAACACGCTCAAGGAACTGATCGCGTACGCCAAGCAGCATCCGGGTCAACTGAACTACGCATCGGCAGGCAATGGCTCGGCGCACCATCTGGCGGGCGAACTGTTCAAGCTGGAGACCAAGACCGATCTGGCCCACGTGCCGTACAAGGGTGCGGGTCCGGCGCTGTCGGACCTGATCGCCGGCCAGGTGGACCTGATGTTCGATGGCCTTGGCTCATCCTCGCAACATATTCGTGCGGGCCGCATCAAGGCGCTGGCCGTGGCCTCCAAGACGCGCTCGGCGGCGTTCCCGAACGTGCCGACCGCAGCGGAAGCCGGTGTGCCGAACTACGAAGTGTCCACGTGGTACGCCCTGTGGGCGCCCAAGGGTACGCCGAAGGATGTGGTGGACAAGCTGTACGCCGAAACGGCCAAGGCGCTGAACAGCCCCGAGATGAAGCAGATCTGGCTGCAGAACGGTTCCGACATTCCGCAGTTCACGCCGGAGCAGTTCGCGCAGTTCCAGCGCGCCGAGATCAAGCGCTGGGCCGAAGTGGTGCAGCGCTCGGGCGCCAAGATCGACTGATGGGCGGCACTGTCACGTTCGCGCGCGACGGGGCCGTGGCCCTGGTCACGCTGTCGCATCCGGGCAAGCTCAACGCGATCTCGGCCGGCATGTGGCAGGCGCTGGCCGCCGGGTTTGCAGAGCTGGCTGCGGATACGTCGTTGCGCTGCGTGGTGGTGCGTGGCGCCGACGGCAACTTTGCCGCCGGTGCCGATATCGCCGAGTTTCCGACGGTACGTGGCGACGCGGCTTCCGTGCGCCACTATCACACGCAGACGATTGCCCCCGCGCTGCGGGCCATCGCCGAATGTCCGCATCCCACGCTCGCCGCCATCGAAGGCGTATGTGTGGGCGGTGGGCTGGAGATCGCGTGCCATTGCGACCTGCGCATCGCTGCATCGGGCAGCCGCTTTGGTGTGCCGATCAACCGGCTGGGTTTTCCGATGGCGCCGGGCGAACTCGGCGGCCTGCTGGCCCTGGCCGGGCGTGCCGTGGCGCTGGAAATCCTGCTCGAAGGGCGTGTGTTCGATGCCGACGAGGCCGCGCGCAAGGGTTTGCTGACGCGCGTGGTGGCCGAAGCGGCGCTGCACGATGAAGTCGCCGCCACGGTCCAGCGCCTGTGCGCGGGCGCGCCGCTGGCCGCACGCATCAACAAGGCCACGATCCGCAGGCTTTCGCCCGAACCTGCACCGCTGACGGCCGCCGAGCTGGACGCACATTTCGCCTACGCCACGAGCCGCGACCATGCCGAAGGCGTGGCGGCGTTTCTGGCGCATCGGCCTCCGGATTTCACCGGGGAGTAATATGGCGGCCGGCCCGCTATCATGGCGGGCTGCACGTCATATCCAATCGTTTCCGTATCCATGAACGCCAATCTGTTCGCCCTGTTCGAATCCCGCTTTCCTGCTGACCGTACTGCCTGCTGCATCGAGACGCAGGACGGGCTCTACTACACGTGGGACGATCTCGACCGCGCCACGGCGAAGATCGCCAACCTGCTGACCGCGCTGGAACTGCCTGCTGGCGCACGCGTGGCCGTGCAGGTCGAGAAGTCGGTCGAGGCGCTGTGCCTGTACCTGGCCACGCTGCGCGCCGGACTGGTTTACCTGCCGCTGAACACGGCGTACCAGGAAGCCGAGGTCGACTATTTCGTCGGTGATGCCGAGCCAGCCGTGGTGGTCTGCAGCAGCGCGAACTTCGGCTGGGTGTCGAAGGTGGCGTTCAAGCACAACACGCATCACGTTTTCACGCTCGACGAGAACCGCACCGGTTCGCTGCTGCAACGCGCCGCCCAGCAATCGGACGTGTTCACCACGGTCGAACGCCAGGACGACGATCTCGCGGCCATCCTGTACACGTCGGGCACCACGGGCCGCAGCAAGGGCGCGATGCTGACGCACCGCAATCTCGCATCGAACGCGCAGACGCTCCACGAATACTGGGGCTGGCGCAGCGACGATGTGCTGCTGCACATGCTGCCGATCTTCCATGTGCACGGACTGTTCGTGGCATCGCACGGCGCACTGCTGGCCGGCGCCAAGATGATCTGGGCGCCGAAGCTCGACATGGCGCAGATCCTCAAATTCCTTCCGCGCGCCACGGTGATGATGGGCGTGCCGACTTACTACGTGCGCATGGTGCAGGAGCCGCGTTTCGACAAGGAAGTCTGCGCCAACATGCGCCTGTTCGTGTCGGGTTCCGCGCCGCTGCTGCTGGAGACGTTCGACGCTTTCCGCGAACGCACCGGCCACACGATTCTTGAGCGCTACGGCATGAGCGAAACCGTGATGCTGGTCTCGAATCCGTACGACGAGACGTTGGGCGAGCGCATTGGCGGCACCGTCGGTCTGCCGCTGCCGGGCGTGGAAGTCCGCGTGGTGGATGGCGAAGGCCAGGCATGCGAGGCCAGCGTGATTGGCAACGTCGAGGTCAAGGGCCCGAACGTATTCAAGGGCTACTGGCGCATGCCGGAAAAGACCGCCCAGGAATTCACCGCCGATGGCTGGTTCAAGACCGGCGACGTGGGTCGCTTCGGCGGCGAGGTGGGCGAGCGCAAGGTGCCGGACACCTATCTGACGATCGTTGGCCGCAGCAAGGACCTGATCATTTCGGGCGGCTACAACGTCTACCCGAAAGAGATCGAGAGCTTTATCGATGAAATGCCCGGCGTGGCGGAATCCGCCGTGATCGGCGTCCCTCATGCGGACTTCGGTGAGGCCGTGGTGGCTGTGGTGGTACGCAAGCCCGGCGCGGATATCGACGAGGCCGGCATGATCGGCACGTTGAAGGGCCGCATCGCCAACTTCAAGGTGCCCAAGCGCGTGCACGTAGTGGATGAACTGCCGCGCAACACGATGGGGAAGGTGCAGAAGAATGTGTTGAGGCAGCAGTACAACACCCTCTGAGCTTGTTTGCTCCCCTCTCCCATGAAATGGGAGAGGGGAGAACACCCATCACTTCACCATCTGCACGGCCCCATTCACCGACACCTGTACCTGCGTCTTGCCGCCTTCCACAGGGATCGGTGCGCCGGCGTCGGCGGACATGGCCTTGGCGGCGTACATGCGCGGCATCGGGGGTACCATGCCGCCGCTTTCGTTGACCGAGACTTCGCGGATGGTGTAGCTGGTATAGCCGAACAGCTTCGCGGTAGCCTGGGCCTTGTCGCGGAATGCGGCCACTGCCTGATCCGTCAGTTTCTGTTGCGTGGCCAGGCGGGCCTCGCGCGACAGCGAGAAGGCCACGTTCTGCACCTGCATCTGGCTGGCGAGTTCACCGGCGAGCTTCGACACGGCTGCAAAATCCTTCGACTTCAGGATGACCTCCGAGCGGCCACGCCATGCGCTGATCTTGCCGTTGCGATCGGTGGTGGGGTGAATCGTG
The DNA here is from genome assembly GCF_039710735.1 of Cupriavidus sp. DL-D2. NCBI lineage: Bacteria > Pseudomonadati > Pseudomonadota > Betaproteobacteria > Burkholderiales > Burkholderiaceae > Cupriavidus > Cupriavidus sp. DL-D2. Next base: position 81,371 of record NZ_JBDKXK010000001.1, read on the forward strand.
AAGCCGCCCGATTGCGCTTCCACGCCCGACGTGCGCTTGGCCTGGTTCAGCACGGCCTGCGTACGGGTGGACAGTGCGTTTGAAATGGCCGACGGCTCCTGGCCTTCCTGCTCCACTGCCAGCGTCAGCTGCACCACGTCAGTCGGCACCTCGGCTACGGCTTCGGCGGACAGTGACAACACGCCCGAGGGCGGCGGCACGGTCTGGGCCGTGGCGATGGCGGCGGTGGTGGACAGCAGCGAGGCAAGCAAGAGTTTCTTCATATTGTTCTCCACATCGAAGTGATGGCCATCTGACGCGCGCCGGGCGGAATTGTTCCTCACGCGGCACAGTGCGCCAGTTTCACGAGATCGCGCAAGACGCGCATGGGGATGAAACGGGAGAGACGACGGGATGGGGTTAAACGGAGTCAAAAAAAACGGCGGACGTTCAGGCTCACCCCCGTGCCAACCTTCACTTCATCAGCTTGCTGGTGATGTAGCGCCACTCGGCGGGCGTGACCGGCGTGATCGAGAGTCGGTTGCCGCGGCGGAGCACGACCATGTCGGCCAGCGCGTCATGCTCGCGTAACGCGGGCAGCGGGATCAGCGCGGACTTGCTGACGAACTTCACATCGACGAGCGACCAGCGCGGGTCTTCCTTCTTCGATGCCTTGTCGAAATAGTCGCTTTTCGCGTCGAACTGGGTGGGGTCGGGGTAGGGCTGCGAGCAGACTTCGGCCAGTCCGGCGATGCCCGGCTCGGGGCATGAGGAATGATAGAAGAGCACGCCGTCGCCGATGCGCATCTGGTCGCGCATGAAGTTGCGCGCCTGATAGTTGCGTACGCCGGTCCAGGGCAGCGTGCCCTTGCTGGCAAGATCGTCGATGCTGGCTTCGTCCGGTTCGGACTTCATGAGCCAGTACTGGCGCGCACGCGTATCGGACATGTGAGGAAGATCAGAAGATTAGCTGATCGAAGGCACAAATGAAAAAGGCGGTGGTTCGTTGAAACCACCGCCTCTTCATCACTTGAAGGGGGTCCCCGCCTCGGCCGCTGGATCGGCATCCTGAACCCAAGTGAGGTTCAGAGTGGCTGCGGAAGTCGTATTTCGGGTACATCGGCCATTCAGGGAGTGTCAGGCAGAACCTGAAACTATGAATGTCGCGACGCGCTCGCCCACACGACATAATCCCGCACCATGCAATGCATATCGGTTCAAGGAGTTTATGACCCTCACGAACCAGGCAGGGAAACTGTCAAACGTCTGACTTTGGTTCCTTCACACAGACACATACAACCTTGTGCTGGGGATGTCAGACGTTTGCCGTTTCAATAGAGATGGGTGGAAACGGCGGCCAGGCACGATAACCCGGCCATTCGGCTGCGTCGGTCGTTTGGGCGCCGCGCAGTGGCTCCACTATACACCGCGCATCTGCGCATACCAAGTCAGACGTGTTGCACCGTTACATTTTCCATCACGACCATGGCAACACTGTCATGGTTGCATGCGAGGCGCGGCATCCGCTTCACATGCACGACATATTGTGGCCACTGCCGCGCAATTCAAGCGCGGTCAGCAGGGTTTTTGGCACGCTGGCGAATCGCTCTAGCGCGTGCCTACATGTGCGTACTGGCGTAGTGCCTCGTCGGCGCGCTCGTTGAGTTCGCGAATGCGCGCACGCACGGCCTCCACGGGAATGGCGCCTTCCTCGTCCTGCTTGTGGCGCATTGCCAGCAGGTCCGAGGCCAGGCTGATCGCGGCCATCACGGCCACGCGTTCGACGCCCTTGGTGGAGACGGTGCCCTTCAGCTTATTCATCTTGTCGTCGACCAGTGCCACGGCTTCGAGCAGCGCGGCCTCGTTGTCGGGCGCGATGGCGAAGCGATAAGGCTGGCCGGCGATGTTCACTTCCACTTGCTTGTTGCTCATGCGTGTTCTCCGGGGGCTTGCTGCGAGCCTTCCGATGCGGCGCGCGGAGCGCCTTCGCCGAGGAGGTCGAGCTGGCGCGCATCGCTGGCCGTGGGCAGCTTGTCGAGGATCGACTGGATGCGCAGTTGCGCTTCCTCGATCTTGATGTTGAGCAGTTCGCGGTCGGCCGCCATGGCTTCACGGTCCGCGCGCAACTGGTTCGCCTCGGACTGCAGGCGGTCGATTTCCGCACGCAGCCGCTGGTTTTCCGCCGCCAGGGTGTCGGCGTGATGCAGCACGCGTCCGATCTTGGCGGCCAGTTGTTCGAGTTCGTTGAGCATAGTGCCTGTCGTGTCCGGTAGGAGTAGTGGTCAGGTTTCGGGATTCTAGCCGATGCACGCGCGAGGTTTACCGCCAACGCGCCCGATGAGACTGGGGTGCCGCACGGAAGTTGCGTCGAAGGGTGCCAGATCGCGGCAATTCGGCGCATTTCGGCATGTCACCCACGGTTAACGGCAGCTTGACGTATCGCATTGACGCAAAACTTGAAACTCCCTACACTCGCGCACGTTCCAGGTGCTCGCGGCACCCGCACACGTCGGGGCTGCAGTTCAACGGGAAACAGGGAGCAGGGAGGGGACGCCATGTCGCCGCCGGCCAACCTGTGCTGCCCCCGCAACGGTAAGCGACCGCGAACGCGCTGTCTCATGTTTCAATCCAGCGTCCTTCGCAGGGTTGGCCTAGCGCCACTGACCGGTTCCGGTCGGGAAGGCGGCCAGCCTGATGTCGTCAGCCCGGATACCGGCCTGTAGAACGCGGGCGTCCGCCCCTAACGCGGCACGCCTCATCGCCATAGGGTCCGCGGGGGAACGGATCCGGCCGTTCTCTTCCATCCTGACTCATGCGTTTCACGCCATCCAGGTCGACCGTTGCGGCAAAGCCGTCGGTTCGCCCTTGCGCGCCTGCCATCCTGGCAGCCGTTGCCGTTGTTTCCACTTCGTCCCTGCCGGCCTTTGCGCAGTCCGCTGCCGAAGCCGCGACCCAGACGTCGCCGCAGTCCTTCGCGCCCGTCGTCGTTACTGCCTCGCGCACCGCGCAGAGTGTGACCGAGGCGTTGCCGCATACCACCGTAGTCACCCACGACGATATCGTCAACTCCCAAGCACCTGATTTGCGCTCGCTGCTGCGCGGGCAGGCAGGTATCGAATTTGCCGCCAATGGCGGCATGGGGGCCAACACCACGCTGTTCATGCGCGGTGCAAACTCGAATCAGGTGCTGATCCTGATCGATGGCGTGCGGATTGCAGGCGTGAGCGGCGGTACCGCGCAACTGGCGAACATCCTGCCGGACCAGATCGAGCGGATCGAGGTGGTGCGCGGCAATGTGTCGGCGCTGTATGGCTCGGACGCGATCGGCGGCGTGGTGCAGATCTTCACCAAGAACGGGGTCGGTCAGCCGCCGGCCGCCAATGCGCAGGTGGAGTACGGCAGCAACAACACGCGGCAGGGCACGGTGGGCTACGGCGGCCAGGTGGGCGACACATCGTTCAACGTAACCGGCTCGATCTTCAAGACCGACGGGTTCTCGTCGGTCAACTACCAGCAATGGGCAGCCGCCAATCCTGCAGCCGTGCGTCGCGGCACGGGTCCGAACCCGGGCGACAACCCGTACGAGAACAAGAGCGTCTCGGGGCAGGTGCGCCACAAGTTCACGCAGGACTGGGATGCCGGCTTCGCGGCGTACTACTCGAACAGCCAGCTTTCGTACGACAGTCTCAGCGGAAAGCCCACCGACGACTATCGGATGGACAGCGAGTTGTACACGCTGTCGGCATTCGTCAATGGCAAGGTGACGCGCGACTGGACCACGCACTTCAAGATTGCGCAGAGCGAGGACCGCGCGGAGACCACGAAGAACAGCCTGTTCGATAGCCTGTTCAGCACCCGCTCGCGCCAGTTCAACTGGCAGAACGAGTACGCGCTGACGGCAGATCACAAGCTGTTGTTCGGCACCGACTGGTTGCAGCAGGAACTCGCATCGAGTTCATACAGCGCACCCACGCGTAACGTGTTCTCGGTCTACGGTGGCTACGAAGGCCGCATCGGCCGGCACCAGTTGCAACTGAACGCGCGCAACGACCACTATTCCGATTTCGGCAACCAGGGCAGCTTCTTCGCGGGCTACGGCTTCAATGTGACCGAGCAGGTCAAGCTGATTGCCAACCTGAGCAACGCTTTCCGCGCGCCGACGTTCAACGAGCTGTATTACCCGGGCTACGGCCAGCCGAACCTGCAACCCGAGCGCGCCAGGTCGGCAGAGGTGGGCGTGCAGGTGGATACGGTGAGCGCCGGCCTGCTGCGCGTGACCGCCTTCGAGACGCGCTACAACGACCTGATCGTCTCCACGCTGCAACCGGGCGGCCTGTATCTGGCGCAGAACGTGGCCAAGGCCAAGGTGCAGGGGATCGAGGCGTCGTGGCGCGCCACGGTCTTCGGCACGGATCTCGGCGCCAGCGTGACGTTCCAGAATCCGGTCGACGAGACCAACAACACGCAGTTGATCCGTCGTGCACGACGCCATGCATCGTTCGATGTGGGCCGCAATATTGGCAACTGGCGTTTTGGTGGCGAGTGGCTGGTGTCGTCGGAGCGGCTCGACAATGGCTCGCGCACGCTGGGCGGATACGGTATCGTCAACCTCAATGCCCGCTACAACATCGACAAGCAATGGTTCGTTGCCGCCCGTGTGGAAAACCTGTTCGACAAGCAGTACATGCTCGCCTTCCCGTACAACACGCAGGGCCGGGCGGGGTTTGTCACGCTGGGATGGCGGCAGAAGTAAGCCATGTCTGAGTTGCGGCGCGCACTGACCGTTTGGGGCGTCCTGGCCTTGGCCGGGGCGGCCGTGTTTGCGCTGTCGCTGGCCGTGGGCAGCGTGACGCTCGATAGCACGCAGCTATGGCAGGCGCTGACCGGCGCCGATACCGGCACGGCTGGCGCCATCGTGCGCGAGTTGCGTCTGCCGCGCGCCGCCGCCGCGTTTGCCTGCGGCGGCCTGCTGGCGCTTTCCGGCGCGCTGATGCAGGTGCTACTGCGCAACCCGCTGGCCGAGCCTTACGTGCTGGGTGTCTCGGGGGGCGCGTCTACTGGCGCGCTGCTGGCCATGCTGCTGACGCTGCCCTTGTGGACGGTGCAGGCCGGCGCTGCAGGCGGTGCGCTGCTGTCCATGCTGCTCGTGGCCACGCTGGCGCGCCGTGACCTGCTGCATCCGCAAGTGCAGGGCGGCCATCACGAAGCCGGTGCGCGTCTGCTGCTGACCGGGGTCATCCTGGCGGCTGGCTGGGGTGCGCTGATCACGCTGATCCTGGCCGTCGCGCCCGAGTCGCGATTGCGCGGGATGCTGTTCTGGCTGACCGGCGATCTGGGTGGTACATCGAGCTACGGCTGGGCACTGGGCATGCTGGTGGTGGCAATGGCGCTGACCTTGCCGATGGCGCGCGCGCTGAACGTGATGCTGCTTGGCGAGACCGTGGCGCAGTCGCTCGGTGTGCGCGTGGGACGCGTGCGGCTGGCCACCTTCCTGATTGCATCGTTCTCGATTGCTGCGGCGATCACCACGGCGGGATCGATCGGCTTTGTCGGCCTCGTGGTGCCGCACATGGTGCGTCTGGCCTGGGGCAACGATCAGCGCATGCTGTTGCCGGCAGCTGTGCTGCTGGGCGGCATGCTGCTGATGGCAGCGGACCTGATCGCGCGCACGGTCATCGCGCCTGCGCAGTTGCCGGTGGGCGTCATCACGGCGCTGCTCGGTGTGCCAACCTTCCTCTACTTGCTGTTGCGGAGGCCGCGATGAACCCATGGCATGAGCCACTCGCCGCATGTCCGCAACTTGCATTGCGCGATGTGAGCCTGCGCGCGGGAAGCCGCGTACTGATGCAACGGCTCTCGATGTCGATTGGCGCGGGGCAACTGTGGTGCATCGTCGGTCCCAATGGCGTTGGCAAATCCACGCTGATGGGTGTGCTGGCGGGCCTGCGCGCGCCCGATGGTGGTGCGGTCGAGGTGGATGGTGTCGCGGCCACGCATGTGCCGCCTGCCACGCTGGCGCGGCAGCGCGCGTATCTGCCGCAGGCCGTGCATGACACGTTCCCGATGAGGGTCGAGGATGCCGTGCGCATCGGTCGTCATCCGCATTTGAGCGGCTGGGGTTGGGGCCGCCGCGACAACGACAGCGTGGTGCGCGACCTCATGACCGCGCTCGATCTCGACGCATTGCGTGGTCGCGATGTGCTGACCCTGTCGGGCGGCGAGCGGCAGCGCGTGTCGTTGGCCGCTGCACTGGCGCAGCAGGCGCCGCTGCTGATGCTCGACGAGCCGGTGGCGCATCTGGACCTGCGCCACCAGATCCAGGTGCTGGAACTGCTTCAGCGTCTGACGCGCGCGGGTCGGCATGCCGTCGTGGTCATCGTGCACGATCTCACCTTGGCGCAGCGCTATGCGAGTCATGCGCTGCTGATGTCCGAGGACGGACAGGCGCTACATGGCCCGGCCTCCGACGTCCTGACTCCCGCGCAGTGCTCCCGTGCACTGCGCACCCCGATTATCCGAATCAGCGATGGCACGCACGCCGCGCTGATTCCAGATGGAAATCCGCAATGAGCGATATGGAAAACAACAATGCCGACGATGGACGCGACGAGCGTCACAAGGCGCGCATGGTGCGCAAGAAAGAAGTGGTCGACGCGAAGATCGCTTCGGCACAGGCCGAGCGCGGCGTGATCGTGATTACCACCGGCAACGGCAAGGGCAAGTCGAGTTCGGGCTTCGGCATGGTGGTGCGCGCAATGGGCCACGGCATGCAGACCGGCGTGGTCCAGTTCATCAAGGGCGCGATCCCGAGTGGCGAGGAAATGTTCCTGCGCCGCTTTCCTGAGCAATGCGAGTTCCACGTGATGGGCGAGGGCTACACCTGGGAAACGCAGGATCGTGCCCGCGATGTCGCCAAGGCCGAGGCCGCGTGGGAAGTGGCGCGCCGCATGCTGCGCGATCCGACCATCGGCCTTGTGCTGTTCGATGAACTGAATATCGCGCTGAAGCTGCACTATCTCGATGTGGAAACCGTGATCGCCGATCTGCGCGCGCGTCCGCCGATGCAGCATGTGGTGATCACAGGCCGTGGCGCGCCGCCCGCGCTGATCGAGGCGGCGGATACGGTGACGGACATGACCCCGGTGAAGCACGCGTTCCAGCAAGGGATCAAGGCACAGCGCGGCGTGGAAATGTAGGGCAACGCCATGAAGCCCATTCTGGCGTCGTTGCACGGCCTTGTCGTACCTGTTGTACTGCCTGCGGCCGCGCGCCTGGCCAGAACCGCTGCGCTTCGCCTTCCTGGCGTTTTCCAAAAGATTTGAAACATATGACCCATTTCCCCGACTACGCCCTGACACTGCCGCCCATCGATGCGCCCGACGAAGCGCTGCGCGCGACGCTGCAGGCAGCTATCGACGACAAGACCAAGCCGCTGGGTTCGCTCGGACGGCTGGAATCGCTGGCGCTGCAGATCGGCATGATCCGTGGTGGGACGGCGCCTGAACTGACGCGTCCCGCAGTGATCGTGTTCGCTGGCGACCATGGCGTGGCCGATGCGGGTGTCAGCGCGTACCCGGCCGAGGTGACGGCGCAGATGGTGCTGAACTTCCTGAACGGTGGCGCGGCGATCAATGTGTTCACGCGGCTGCACGGGCTGGCGCTGGAAGTGGTGGATGTTGGCGTGCGTGCGCCGCTGCCAGCATCGCTGGGACTGGTCAACTGCCGCGTGGCCAATGGCACGCGCAACTTTGTCGAGCAGGCCGCGATGACGCCCGCCGAGACCGGCGCGGCCATCAACGCCGGTATCGTCCGCGTGCTGCGTCATGCGCAGCTGGGCACCAATGTGATCGGCTTCGGCGAAATGGGTATCGCCAATACGTCTGCGGCGGCCTGTGTGATGAGCCGTCTGACGGGGTTGCCGCTGGAAGCGTGCACAGGGCGTGGCACCGGGCTCGACGACGCAGGGGTCACGCGCAAGCGCGAGATTCTGGCGCGTGCGCTGGCACAGCATCCCGACGTCACGGCGCCGCTCGATGTGTTGGCGACGTTCGGTGGTTTCGAGATCGCGGCGATGGTGGGTGCGTTCCTTGCTGCCGCCGCAAGCCGCATGGTGATACTGGTTGATGGATTCATCGCTTCGGCGGCGCTGCTGGTGGCCGCGCGCATTGATCCGAACGTGTTGCACTACTGCGTGTACTCGCATTGTTCGCACGAGCAAGGGCACCGCGCGCTGTTGGCCGAGTTCGGTGGTGAACCGCTGCTTGCACTCGACCTGCGTCTGGGCGAGGGCACCGGCGCCGCGCTGGCATGGCCGCTGGTGGCATCGGCCGCCGCCTTCCTGAAAGAGATGGCAACGTTCAGCGGCGCAGGCGTGACCAACAAATCGGCATAACAGACAGATGGCCGACGAACTCCGCTTCTTCCTGACCGCCCTCGGCTACTTCACGCGCGTGCCGCTGCCGCAGCGGCTGGCCGGATGGGTGGGGTTCGCGCCGCACTATCTCAATGCCGCAGCGCGTTACTTCCCGCTGGTAGGACTGCTGGTGGGATTGATCGCTGCGTTGGTGACGTGGGGCGCGTGGCAGTTGTGGACGCCGTCAGTGGCTATCGTGCTGGGCATGGCTGCGACGCTGCTGCTGACAGGCGCGTTCCACGAAGACGGGCTGGCCGATTGCGTCGATGCATTCGGTGGTGGCTATCGCACCGAGGACGTGCTGCGGATCATGCACGATTCGCGCGTTGGCGCATTTGGTGCCATCGCCATCGTGGTGGCACTGCTGCTCAAGTGGCAATTGCTGGTAGCGGTGGGCGAGGGTGGCGGTATCGTGACGCTGCTGGCCGTGTTGATCGTTGCGCATGGCGCGAGCCGCACGATGGCGATCACGTTCCTCGCCACGCATGAGTACGTGCGGCCCGAAGGCAAGGCCAAGCCCGTCGCGCAGCGTCTGGCGGGCAAGGGGTTGGTGTTTGCGCTGGCATGTGGCATCTTGCCGCTGCTGTGGGTGTCGCCGCTGTTCGCGGGCGTGGCGCTGATCGCGCTGGCTGTGCTGCGCACAGTGCTAGGCGCGTACTTCGTGCGACGCATCGGCGGTTATACGGGCGATTGCCTGGGCATGGCCCAGCAACTCGCGGAACTGACGATCTACCTCGTGGCGGCCGCATGGAAGTGGTACTGATCCGCCATGCACAGCCGGCAGTTGATCCCGGCATCTGCTATGGCAGCCTGGAACTGGCACTGATGGAGCCGATGCAGCCGGCGGCATCGCTGATCGTTGGAGGCATGGGCACGCCGGTTGGCATCATCACCAGTCCTGCAGCGCGAGCACGCGACACGGCTTCGGCCCTGCGGGCCTGTCTGCCGACGCAACCGCCGTGCGAAATCGAACCGCGTCTGCGCGAGATGGATTTTGGAAGTTGGGAAGGCCAACGCTGGGACGCCATCCCGCGCGAGGCACTGGACCTCTGGGCAGGCAATCTCATGACCGCTCGACCCCACGGTGGCGAAACCCCTGCCGAGATGCTGGAGCGAGTGGGAAGCTGGGCGGATTCGCTCGATACGCAATCTGACGCGCGCCTCTGGGTGGTCAGCCACGCGGGCACCATGCGCATGCTCGCCGCGCACTGGCTGGGCGTGCCGCTGTCGCAAACCCTGCAGTGGTCGCTGGGATTTGGCGCGACGTGCAAGTTTGTGCTGGAGGGGAGTGGGGTCAGGTTGGGGTGGTGGAATCGGGTGGTGACGTAGCTGGCTTCCCGCTGGTTTTCTCCCCTCTCCCGCTCGTGGGAGAGGGGCGGGGGTGAGGGCAAGCGGTTCTGCACCGACAAGTCGAAGATTGCACCGCCATGGCCGCACCCCCAACCCCTCTCCCACTGTGTGGGAGAGGGGAGCTAAAACAACAGCGGGAGAGAAACACCTAACTCCGCCGCGACCTCGCCACCTCCAGATCCTTGCAGATCTCCGCCGCCCCCTTCACCACCCGTGGCCCGGCGCGATTCACCAGGTCGCCGTCGATGATGAACAGGTTGTTGCGCGCAACCGCCGTGACCTGCTTCCATTTTTCCCACATCGAGAAATCCGCGAGTGGCTTGTCCGGGCGGGTGGCGCCCATGCCCGCTGTCAGCATGACTTCGGGATTGCCGGCCACGACCGATTCCACCGATACCGTGGGCACTAGCGGGGTTTCCTTCGCAAACAGATTGCGGCCACCGCACAGGGTCAGCAGGTCGCTGATCAGATGCTCGCCGTTGAGCGTCATCAGCGGCTGCTGCCAGACCTGATAGAACACGGTCACGGGTGGACGCGCGGCGTAGGTCTTGCGCAGCGTCTCCACCTGCTGCCGGAAATCGGCGGCGGCACGGTTGGCTACGGTCTCGGTGCCCATCAGCGCGCCGAGCTTCTCGATGTTCTGGGGAATCGATTCGAGCTTGCGGGGTTCGCTGAAGAACAGTGGCATGCCGAGTGCGCGCAGGCGGTCGGTCTGCTTCTGCGCATTGCCATGGCGCCAGACCACGATCAGGTCCGGCTTCAGTGCGGCGATGCGTTCAAGGTCCAGCGACTTGTTGTCACCCACGCGCGGGATGTCCCGCGCTTGCGGTGGATAGTCGCTGTAGCTCACGGTGCCGACGATGCGGTCACCGCCGCCTGCCGCGTAGATCAATTCGGTCACATGCGGTGCCAGCGAGACGATGCGGCGCGCCGGAGCGTTGAGCGTGACGGGCTGGCCGCTGTCGTCGGTGATGGTGATGGCCGCGTGGGCGGAGCCGAGCGTAAGGCACGCTGCGGCGATCAGGAAAGCAAATCTAGTAGCCATCTGGGTTCATGACTTGGGACAGGGTATCGAATGCCTTGGAAATCTGCGCCCAGGCGCGTGGGGAGCCGGGCGGCAGTCCGAAGCGAAGGCCGGGCGGGGAGCCGCCTGCCGCCGGGAAGTAGCGCGTCCAGACCTGATCTGCGGCGAGAACAGTCTGTATCCATTCAGCATCGGGATGCGGCACCCAGCAGAACAGCGAATGGCGCACGGGCTCGAAGCCGCACTCGACCAGGAACTGGCGCAATTTTTCCGAGCGATGGATCAACTGTGCGCGCGTGATCGATTCCCACGACACATCGTCCAGCACGATTCGTGCGACGGCGCGGGCCGGGCCGGACACCGTCCAGTGACCGAGCACTTCGGACAGCGCCGTCAGCAGCGCAGGCGCAGCGAGCACGAATCCGCAACGCACACCGGCCAGCCCGAAGAACTTGCCGATGGAGCGCAGCACGACGAGCCCCTTCAGATGACTGTGCGGTGCAATGGTCTGGTCGGGCGTGCAGTCCATGAACGCCTCGTCCACGAGCAGCGTGCCGCCACGTTTCGCAAGGTCCGCATGCCACTGCAGCAGTGTCTCGGGCGGCAGTTGCCGTGCAGTCGGGTTGTTCGGATTGACGACGACCAGATGGTCGAGCGATGCGCCAAGATCGTCGCGCAGGAAATCGGCTTCGTCGAGCAGCACAACCTCGTGCCCTGCGCGGGCGAATGCCGGGGCGTATTCGCTATAGCCGAGCGCGGCAACGCCTACGCGTCCACGCTTGAGCAGCGTGGGCAGCGCGCGGATGGCCGCTTGCGAACCCGCCACGGGTAATGCGTGTTTGGCATCGTAGTAATGCGCGGCGAATGCGGCGAGGCCGTCTTCATCCTCGGGCAGTCGTTGCCACGCAGAGGCGGGGAGCTGCGGCACGGGATAGCCGTCGGGATTGATGCCGGTGGAGAGATCGACCCAGTATTGGGCGCGACCTCCATACTCCTTCATCGCACGCTGGAGATCCCCGCCGTGTCGAATGGTGTTCGTCATGATGTCGTTATCAGGCTGGTCAGTGGCACGCTCAACATCGCCACACCGAGCCACAGCAACAGCGTGCGTTGCACGAGCCGCAGGCACGCATGCACATGCGTGGCCGCCGGTGTCGCGCCGATGCCGAGCGGCGGTCGTTCTTCCCATTCGCCGTGGTAGTGCGCGCCGCCACCGAGCGCCACGCCCACGGCGCCGGCGCCCGACGCCATCACGGGGCCGGCGTTCGGGCTTGACCATCCGGGTGCCTGCGTACGCCAGCAGCGCAGTGCTTGCGCCGTGGCGCCGAGCAGTGCGTAGGACAGCGCGGTGAGCCGGGCCGGTATCAGGTTAAGCAGATCGTCTATGCGGGCGGCGGCCCAGCCGAACATTTCCCAGCGCGGCGTGCGATAGCCCCACATCGCGTCGAGCGTGTTGGCGAGGCGGAACACGATCACGGCCGGCGCGCCACCCACGAGAAACCAGAACAGCGCGCCGAAGATCGCGTCGTTGCCGTTCTCAAGGGCGGATTCGCAGGCCGCGCGCGCCAGCGCCTCGGTGTCGGCATCGGCGGTATCGCGCGAGACGATACGCGCGGTCAGCGTGCGGGCGGTGGGCAGGTCATCGCGATCCAGCGCATCGGCAATCGGCGCGATGTGTTGCGCGAGACTCTGCGCGCCCAGCGCGAAGTAGAGTGCCACGGCGTTCAATATCCACGCGAGCAGGGGATGCACGGCGTTGGCCCGCGCGACAATCCACCACGCCAGGGCGGCAGGTCCCAGCACGATCAAAGTCCACGCAAACAATCCGGCGAGTCGTTGTCGAGGCGCGCTGCGTGCGGGACGATTCAGGGCATTGGCGACGGCGGTGGCCACGCGACCAAATCCGACGAGCGGATGCCAGCGGCGTGGCTCGCCAAGCCAGCGGTCCAGCAGCACGCCGGCGAGTGCGGCCGCCACGCAGGCGGCCCAGGACAACATGATCATCGCGCGTGATTGCCGCGGGCAGGGGAAGTGGGGGAGGCAGGATCTTTGACGGCCACCGGGATGCCGGCTACGAGCAGGCGCACGCGATCGGCGGCGGCGGCCAGCTTCTGGTTCAGGCGTCCCAGCTCATCGACATAGAAGCGCGTGATGGCACCCATCGGCACCACGCCGAAGCCGATCTCGTTCGAGACCAGGATCACGTGGCCGGGCAGCATCGGCAGCGCGGTCATCAGCGCGTCGATTTCCTCGGTGAACGCAGGCGGCGGCGTGATGACGCCGTGGTCGGGATACTCGCGGCCATCGCCGAAGATCAGGTTGTTCAACCACAGCGTTACGCAATCCACGAGGATGCAGCCATCGTGCCGCGCGTGGGCGTAGAGCGCGTCCGCCAGATGGACCGGCTCCTCGACGAGCGTCCAGTCAGCCGGACGACGCGCGCGATGCAGTGCGATGCGCAGCTCCATCTCCTCGTCGGCGGGTTCGGCATCGTGGCGCGCGGTAGCGATGTAGGTGACGGGCCCGCGCATCAGGGCGGCGTGATCGGTGGCAAGCTGCTCGGCGAAATGGCTTTTACCCGAGCGCGCGCCGCCCAGTACCAAGGTCAGTTCGCGCGCCGGCCCCGGACTGGACGGCTGTGGTTGCGCGGCGGTCTCGGTGACCGGATCGCTGGCCGTGGCGGCGCCTGCCGCAGCCGGTTCGGCGGCAGCCGTGATATTGAGCGCCTGAGGGGGGGCCTGGGTGTTCATCCGGCGTATTGTAGCCGTCGCATCGCGCCGCCGCATGCACGGAACTTGCAGGCTGGCGATCCATTTCGCCGCGCCGGAAGCCGGGGCTGCTGCGATAATCTCGCGATGCGAAACGATTCCGCCGCCAACTTCCCGATTCCCGATGCCGCGCGTGCCCTGCGCGGCACGCTGATGGTCCAGGGCACCACATCCGATGCCGGCAAAAGCACCATCGTGGCCGGACTGTGCCGCGTACTGGCGCGTGCCGGGGTGCCGGTGGCGCCGTTCAAGCCGCAGAACATGGCGCTCAACAGCGCGGTGACCGTCGACGGCGGGGAGATTGGCCGTGCGCAGGCGCTGCAGGCGCAGGCGGCCGGGCTGGCACCGCATACCGACATGAATCCCGTACTGCTCAAGCCGAGCAGCGACATCGGCGCTCAGGTCATCATTCACGGCCGTGCCCGCATGGACCTCGACGCACGCGCGTATCACGCCTACAAGCCGCAGGCGATGGCGGCGGTGCTGGAAAGCCATGCGCGGCTGACCGGGGCCTACAACGTGGTGATGGTGGAGGGCGCGGGAAGCCCCGCCGAAGTGAATCTGCGCGACCGCGACATCGCCAATATGGGTTTCGCGGAGCGCGTGGATTGTCCGGTCGTGATCGTGGCAGATATCGACCGGGGCGGCGTGTTTGCCCATCTGGTGGGCACGCTCGATTGCCTGTCCGAATCCGAGCGGGCGCGCGTGACGGGCTTCATCATCAACCGCTTCCGGGGCGATATCGCGCTGCTGCAACCGGGGCTGGACTGGCTGACTGCGCGCACGGGCAAGCCGGTGTTCGGCGTGCTGCCCTACCTGCACGGCCTGCACCTCGATGCGGAAGACGCCATTGCCAGCGGGCAGGTGGCGCGTGGCGATGGCGATGCCGAGGTGCTGCGCGTGATCGTGCCCGTGCTGCCGCGTATTTCGAACCATACGGATTTCGATGCGCTGCGCGCGCATCCGCAGGTGGACCTGCGTTTCATCGGACCCGGCATGCCGATTCCGCCTGCGGACCTGGTGATCCTGCCCGGCAGCAAGAGCGTACGGGCCGACCTGGCATTCCTGCGCGAGAATGGGTGGGATCGCGCCTTGCAGCGGCACTTGCGCTATGGCGGCAAGCTGGCGGGGATCTGCGGTGGCATGCAGATGCTGGGTCGCCTGATCCACGATCCCGATGGACGCGAAGGTCCGGCGGGCACGAGCGAAGGGCTTGGGCTGCTGGACTTCGAAACGACGTTGGCGTCTGACAAGCAGCTGCGGCGGGTCAGCGGGCGGCTGGCGCTGATGGAGGGCGAGGGCGCGGCTGTGCAAGGCTACGAGATCCACCTCGGCGTGACCGTCGGCGCCGCGCTCGATCGTCCTGCGCTTTGGCTGGACGATGGCAATGGCGGCAACTGTGCCGACGGCGCGGTGTCCGCCGACAACCAGGTGCTGGCTACCTATTGCCACGGCCTCTTCGACCAGCCGGATGGATGCGGTGCGCTACTGCGCTGGGCCGGGCTGGCGCATGCCGAAGGGGTGGACCTCGATGCGCTGCGCGAGGCATCGATCGAGCGGCTGGCCGATAGCATGGCCGCCAACCTCGACCTTGGCGCGATGTTCGCGCCGCTGGTGCAGCCTTAACGGGACAGGTCGTCAGGGTCCCGGCGCAAGCCGGCTGACCAGCGCGTCCGCATCCTCCCAGGTCACGCGGCGCACGGCCACCATGAAGTCTGTGCCGGGAAACGGGTCGTTGAACATGTCCGATTCCACGCCGCCGAGCCGACGATAAAACTCGCGCGCCTGCACATTGCCATCGAGCACGTAGAGAAACAGCGCCTTGCCCGGCCACTGGCTGGCCGCGCGGCAGGCGCAATGGGACATCAGCGTCTTGCCGTAGCCACGTCCGTGATACTGCTGCATCACGTGAAGGTTGTCGACGTAGATGCCATAGCCGGGTTCGGCAAGCGGCATCAGGCATGAGAAGCCAGCCGGCTGGCCGTCCACGCGCAGGATCGTGACTTCGATGGGCGCTTCGGCACCGTCCAGCATGCGGGCACGCCAGGTGGCCAGGCGTTCGTTCACGGCGTGGACGTCAAGGTATTCGTTGGGAATCAGGCCGGCGTAGGCATGGCGCCAGCTATCCGCGTGCATCGAGGCCAGCAGGTCGGCATCGGCCGACGTGGCAGGAACCAGTTCAATCAGGGGCATGACGGAGGCGCGCAACGCGCCGGATAGAGGAATCAGGGGGCGAAGCCGATCTTAACAATGCACTGTTAGAATCGCGAATTCTTCGCATTTGCATTTGCGCGCTGGCGCACAGATGCGACGCCGAATGCCCTCAAAAAAGGGCGCTGCAGGGGGCAACCGGCCTCAGCGGCCAGAAAAACGCCTTTCAACAATTGCCCTCGCCATGGTCTCCGGCCGACTTCGCACCGTACTCCGCAAGCTACACCTTTACATCGGGCTGGTCTTCGGACTGCTGTTCATCATGCTGGGCCTGACCGGTACGGCGATTTCCTGGCGTGACGAACTCGACAGGTGGCTCAACCCCGATCTGCTGCAGGCTGTTTCCGCCACGCGCATTCCCGTGGGCGCGGCCACCGTGGAAACGGTGACCGCGAGACTGCTGGCCGATCCCAAGTACGGCAAGCCGAACCTGCTGATGCTGCCGGTGGACGAGCATGACGTGTTCATCGCCTATTACCCCATCCATGGCGAACAGGCGGCGGTGGGACGCTCGCGGCAGGTCATGATCGATCCCATCACGCTGGCCGTGAAGGGCGAGCGGCTCTGGGGCGTGCCGGGGCTTTCGCGCCCGCAGTTGCTGCCGACGATGTTCCATCTTCACCGTTACCTGCTGTCGGGCGATACCGGCAAGACGATCATCGGCGTGACCGGGATGATGCTGCTGTTGTCGGTCCTGCTGGGCATTGCGCTGTGGTGGCCCAAGGCCACGCAGCGTGCTTGGAAGCAGGCGGTGCGGATTACCCACGGTGGTTCGTGGTCGCGGTTCAACTATTCGTTCCACCGCGCCGCCGGGATTTTCGTGGCGCCGGTGCTGGCCATCACCGCGTTTTCGGGCTGGTATCTGAACCTGCCGAAATGGGTCACGCCGATCATCGCAAGCGTGGCCACGGTGAGTCCCCAGGTGAAGCACCAGTCCGAGACACCGCCGCCCGGCACCCGCGCAATCACCCCGGCCCAGGCCATGACCGCCGCGCAGCAGCAGTTTCCCGACGCACTGGTGACGCGCGTGGGCCTGCCGCGCAAACCTGGCGATGCGTATGAGGTGCGCCTGCGGCAGAACGCAGAGATCCAGGGCGGCAGCGGCGCTACGCGCCTGTGGCTCGACGCCTATACCGGCCGCCCGCTTGGCGTGCGCGACCCGCTCAATGGCGCGTCCGGCGATACGCTGATCAGCTGGCTCTTTCCGCTCCACACCGGCGAAGCGTTCGGCAGCTACGGCCGTGCGTTCATCACCGTGTTCGGCTTGATGCCGCTGGCGTTTGCCGTGACCGGGGTGCTGATCTGGTGGAAACGCCGCAGCGGACATCGGCGGCATCTGGAGAGGGAGCGGGGGAGAATTGTTCCCCTCTCCCGCGGGCGGGAGAGGGGTTAGGGGAGAGGGCCGGAGGGTCTGCTTGCCGACCGCTCGCAATTTGCACGGCTGGCCCTCTCCCCCGCCCCTCTCCCACTTCGCGGGAGAGGGGAGCAAACAAGCTGGAGCGAGTTAGATCTCGAGGTTATCAATCAACCGCGTATTCCCCAGCTTCGCGGCCGTCAGCACCACCAGCGGTTCTCCTGCCGCGAATTCCTCGCGCGTCGGAGGTTGCAGGTTGTCCTGCTTGCGGATCGACACATAGTCAGCCTGCCAGCCACGGCCCTGAAGCTTCGCCAGCGCATCGGCTTCCACCTTGAGCAGGTCCACATTGCCGTTGCCGAGCACGGTGTCGCGCACTTCGTGCAGTGTCTTGTAGAGGATGGGGGCCTCGGCGCGTTCGGCTTCGGTCAGGTAGCGGTTGCGTGACGATAGCGCCAGGCCGTCTTCCGCACGAACGGTCTCGGCCGGGATGATGTCCACGGGCAAGGCGAACTGCTTGGCCATGCGGCGCACGATCATCAACTGCTGGTAGTCCTTCTTGCCGAACACGGCCACGCGCGGCTGCACGCAGCAGAACAGTTTCATGACCACGGTGCAGACGCCCTTGAAGAAGCCGGGGCGGAACTCGCCTTCCAGGATATCGCCCAGATCATGCGGCGGATCGACGCGGTACTCCTGCGGCACCGGGTACATGTCGCGCTCGGTCGGGGCAAAGAGTACGTAGACGCCTTCGCTCTGCAGCTTCTCGATATCGTCCTGCAGCGTGCGCGGGTACTTGTCGAAATCCTCGTTCGGGCCGAACTGCAGCCGGTTGACGAAGATCGACGCTACCACCGGGTCGCCGTGCTGGCGCGCCAGACGCATCAACGACAGGTGGCCCTCATGCAGGTTGCCCATGGTGGGAACGAATGCCACGCGGTTCTGGCCGCGCAACTGGTCCCGTAGCGCCTCGATCGAAGAAATGACTTTCATGAATGTGGTGAGCGGTCGTGGTAGGAGCGTCCCGGCCGCCGTGCTTCGGGGCGGGGCCGGGTGTGCCGGACTCTCATGTGGGTGCGTGGGCCGGCTGTCGGCGGATTGTAGAGCATCCGCGCCGGTTCAGGCCTGGGGATGGGCCTCGGTACGTCCGCCAGGCGGGACAGTCAGGCCGGCGTGTACGCCAATCGCACATAAACCGGTGCGAACGGCTCGGCCTGGGTGATTTCCACAAGCGACTCGCGCGACAGTTCGAGCATGGCGATGAAGTTGACCACCACCACGGGCACGCCCTTGCCGGAACGGATGGCGTCCTCGAACAGCTCGGTGAATTCCATGAACCTTGCGTGTTGCAGCCGCCGCAGGATCTGGCTCATGTGCTCGCGCACGGAGAGTTCCTCGCGCGAGATCTTGTGATGCTGGTTCAGCTTGGCACGCTTGAGCACATCGGCCCAGGCGGCCTTCAGGTCCACGGTTTCCACATCGGGAAAGCGCGGTGCCAGGCTCTGCTCGATGTAGACCTGCGAGCGAAGGAAATCGCGGCCCAGTTGCGGCACGGTGTCCAGCCGCTGCGCGGCCAGCTTCATCTGCTCGTATTCCAGCAGGCGGCGCACCAGTTCGGCGCGCGGGTCCTCGGCCTCGTCGTCGCTGTCCGCCTTCTTGACCGGCAGCAGCATGCGCGACTTGATCTCGATAAGCATCGCCGCCATCAGCAGGTACTCGGCCGCCAGTTCCAGATTGGTCTTGCGAATCTGGTCAACGTACGAAAGGTACTGACGCGTCACCTGGGCCATCGGAATGTCCAGGACGTTGAAGTTTTGCTTGCGGATCAGGTACAGCAGCAGGTCGAGCGGACCTTCGAAGGCTTCGAGGAAGATCTCCAGCGCGTCCGGCGGGATATAGAGATCCTGCGGAAGCTTGAACAGCGGCTCGCCATACAGGCGCGCGAACGCCATGCCGTCGATCATGTCGGCGGGATTGGCGGCGCTGCCCATGGGGGCCACGCTGGGCAGTTCCACCGGCAGGCTCAGCTTGTCCTGCGGGTGCTGCTCCAGCGGATCGCTCGATGGCATGCGGGGAGAGGGCGAGGGACTGACCGGCGCGAGCCGATCAGTTGTCCGACGAGTAGACGTAAGGCTTCTGGGCCACGCGCGATTCGTCGGCGCGGGCGCGTTCCTCGAGGTCGATCGGCGCCTTGTCCCACAGCAGGTTGCGGCCCTGGCGCTGCTCCGCCTCCAGGGCAGGGCGTTCCTGCTTGAGCGTCTTCAGGAACTGGGTGATATCCGATTCGTACATGGCCATGGCGAAACCTGAGCCCTTTCCGGGCGGCGTTGGGGGTAACGGGGCGAGATTTTACCGTATCGGCGCGGCCACCCGCCGTGGCGGCCAATGAATCTTTATTTTTGCGGACGGGAATGGCGTGTCGTCGCCGACGGTGTGGTCAAATAGCGACTTGTTTCTGGACCCCAAGGACGGATGAGCCTGGTTTTTGGCCACATGGCCGGACTGATCGCCGCAGGCAGGACGCGACGCCCCGGCTCGGGTGGCGCTCTCTTCACGCGCGCGTGTTCCTGCCTTGTCACCTTGCTGCTGGCCTGCGCGGTCTGGATACCCGACGCCCAGGCCAAGGACGCCTACAAGGTCGAGATCGACGCCCCCGATCCGCTGAAGGACATCCTCAAGGAACACCTCGACCTCTCGCGCTACCGCGACCGCACCGATATTTCCGACGACCAGTTCCATTACATGGTGGAAACCGTGGGCGACCAGGTGCGCCAGTTCGCGTCCACCGAAGGCTGGTTCGATCCGGAGACCACGGCTACCGTGGAAGGCGAGGGCGACCAGCGCGTGGTCAAGATTAAGGTGGTGCCCGGCGCGCGCACTGAAATCCGGCGCGTGGACCTGAGCGTGACCGGCCCGGCGGCCACACAGTCGCCCAGGCAGATCGAAGAGATGCGCAAGAAATGGGGTCTGCCGGTGGGCGACCCCTTCCGTCAGGCGGACTGGGACAAGGCCAAGGAGGATGCTCTCGTCCAGTTGCAGAGCCACACCTACTACGGCGCGAGGATGACCGCGTCGCAGGCGCGTGTCGAGCCCGAGGAACATGCCGCCGATTTGTCGGCGAAGTTCGAGAGCGGCCCGGCCTATGTACTTGGCCCGCTTGAAATCGAAGGCACGCGCCGCTATCCCGCCCGCATCATTCAGAACGTGAATCCGCTGTCGCAAGGGGAGCCGTACCGCGTGGAGCGACTGCTGGAGTTTCAGCGCGCGGTGCAGAACCAGCCGTATTTCTCGAACGTGCAGGTTGATCTGCTGGAGCCGCCGGCGGCAACCTCCGCCGAGGCCGCCGCGCAGCAGGAGACCGTGATCGCGCCCGTGCGCGTCAGGGTGCGCGAATATCCGACGCACCGGCTTAGTTCCGGTGTGGGCTACACGACCGATACCGGCGCCCAGGTGGAAGGCCGCTATTCCTACTACAACCTGTTCAACCGCGCATGGGTGTTCGATTCGCAGGCGCGGATCGAGCAGAAGCGCCAGTACGCGTTCGTGGAAACGGCGATGCCGCCGGATACCCACACTTACCGCAACAGTATCTACGGCAGCTACGAGCGCACCATCGACATCGAGAGCACCGACCTCACCAGCTGGCGCGGCGGCCTCAAGCGGTCCCGCTCGCGCGAGAAGTACGACACCACGGTCTCGCTCGATTTCTACTACGACAACCTCACGCCATACGGGCAGCCCTCGCAGATATCGAAGGCGCTGGTGCCGGCCTTTGCGTGGACGCGCCGCGATGTGGATAACCCGGTCTTCCCGCGCCGGGGCAACGTGATCAACACGCAGGTCGGCGTGGCGGCCAAGAACGTGCTCAGCGATGCCACATTCCTGCGCCTGTATGGCCGGATTCGGCAGTACGTACCCGTGGGCAATCGCGACCTGTTCATCGCGCGACTGGAGCTGGGCGCAAATATCACGTCGAGCGATCCCGCGCTGATTCCGGCGTCGCTGCGCTTCCGCGCGGGGGGCACCGACTCGATCCGGGGTTACAGTTACCAGTCGATCGGTACGCCTAACGGCGCCAGCGTGCTGCCGGCGCGCTTCCTGGGCACGGGTAGCGTCGAATACCAGTACTGGTTCAAGCCCGAGTGGGGCGCGGCGGTGTTCTGGGACATGGGCACGGCCACCAACAACCTGGCTGGCGTGAAGATCTATCACGGCGTGGGCGTGGGCGCGCGCTGGCGCAGCCCGGTGGGTCCGGTGCAGCTCGATGTGGGCTACGGCATCCAGGAGAAGCAGTTCCGGCCGCACATCTCGCTCGGGGTGGCGTTCTGATGAGTATTCCGGACATGCCCCCCGTGCCGCGTGACGACGAGAACACGCCGCGCGCGCCCCGCAAGCCAAAGCGCCACCGCGTCTGGAAGGTCCTGGCGTGGCTCGTCGGCCTGCTTGTGCTGCTGCTGGTGGCGATTGTGGTCACGGTGGTGGCGGCGCTGCGCACGGAGGCGGGTACGCGTCAGGTGTGGAATCTCGCCACGCGTTTCTCGGCGGGCATGCTGGCGGGGCAGCTTGATGGGGGCACCGTGGCCAGCGGGCTGCGCATGCACGATCTGGTGTTTGCCAGCGGCGACACACGCGTGACCATCGACCGCATCGACGCCAAATGGCAGATGTCGTGGTCGCCCCGTCGCCTGCATGTGGAATGGCTCAAGCTCGGCAAGATCGATGCGCGGCTGCCGGCGTCGGCGCCCAGCACCGAGCCGGCGAAGATGCCCGAGTCGCTGGAACTCCCCCTTGCTGTCGATATCGATACGCTGACCGTGAGCGAGTTGTCGCTGCTGCAGGGGCCGGCGGCCACGTCGAGCCCACTCGTGCTGTCGGACCTCGCCGCCACGCTGCATAGCGATGGCCTGCGGCACCGGCTGACCGTGGACCGGCTGACTACGCCTTACGGCAAGCTGCAGGCCAATGCGCAGATTGCGGGGCAGAAGCCGTTTGCGCTGTCCGCCGAGGCACTGCTCGAAGGCAAGTGGAAGGAAGAAGCGTACGCAGTGTCCGCCAGGGCCAATGGCTCGCTGGATCAACTGCGTGCCGATGTCGACGCCACCGGAGACCGTATCCGCGCGCGCGCCAATGCTGATGTCACGCCCTTTGGCCGCGTGCCATTCACGCACCTGCTGATCGACGGCGAGCGCATCAATCCGCGCCTGTTCAGCCCCACGGCACCGCAGGCCAATCTGACCGTGCATGCGGAATTGCGCCCCGTGGAAGCCGTGGCGCCGCCGCCGCGCGTGGCCGCGCCGAAGCCCGGCGAATCGACGGCCAGCGCGGTGGAAGCTGCGTCCGCGGCATCGGCTTCCGCGCCCGTGCCGACGCCTGCCGCGCCAACGTCGAATCCCCTCGCCGTAGCGGGCGAGGTCACGATACGCAACCTCGATCCCGGCCCCATCGACCGCGAGCGCTTGCCCGTCCACAGCGTGACGGCGCGCGTGGAACTCAGCGAGAAAACGCAGACGCTGCGCGACCTGCGCATCGCGCTGCCGGGTCGTGCCGAGATCGTCGGCCAGGGCGCGCTGCAGGATGGGCGCGGCGGCTTTGACCTCGACGTGCGGCGGCTCGACGTGGCCGCGCTGTACACCACGCTGGTGAAGACCAATCTGTCCGGCCCGGTGATCCTGCGGCTGGAGCCGGGGCGCCAGAGTGTGGCACTTGACGTGGCGGGCGGCGAGATCAAGCTGTTCGCCGATGCGAAGATCGACGAGGAGTCGGTCACGCTGTCCGCGCTGCGCGCCGGACTGGGTAGCGGCACGCTGACCGCCGATGGCAAGCTCGGTCTCAAGGGCGAGCAGACTTTCGACTTCAAGGGCAAGCTTGCCAATTTCGATCCGTCGCGGCTCGCCAAGGTGGCGCCGGGGCGTATCAATGCCGATTTCTCGACCAAGGGCTCGCTGGCAAACGTGCTGCGCGTGGCGCTCGATTTCGCGCTGGGCGAGAGTGAATACGCAGGGCTGCCGATGACTGGCAAGGGGCGGGTCCGGCTGGAAGGCGAGCGGTTGCTGCCGAGCGAGGCATCGCTGCTGATGGCGGGCAACCAGGTGAACCTGAACGGCAGCTTCGGGGCGCGTGGGGATCGGCTCAAGGTCAATGTCGACGCGCCGCAACTGGATCGGCTCAAATTCGGCGTGGCCGGCAAGGCCAAGCTCGATGCCGAGGTCACTGGCACGTTGAAGAAGCCCGAGATCGTGGGCGACTACAGCGCGCAGTCTCTGGTTGTGGGTCCGCACAAGGTGGCGAATGCCAGCGGCCACGCCGAACTGCGCGGCGGTCTGGATGGCACCGTCAATGTCCAGCTCGCCGTGCGCGACTATCAGGGTCCGCAGTCATCGGTGCGTACGCTCGATGCCAACCTCAAGGGCACGCAGGCCAATCACGCCTTCGATGCCAAGGCGGCTGGCACGATGAACGGGCAGCCACTGCAACTCTCGCTGGCCGGGCAGGGCGCGTGGCGTGGCGACCAGGGCTGGAACGGCACGATCCAGACGCTGGACGAGCGGGGCACCGTCAACGTGCGCCTCACCGCGCCCGCGCAATTGCTGGTGGCGGATCAGCACATCCGGCTCGGCCAGACGCGTTTGCAGTTTGCCAAGGCCACGATGAACATCGAGGGCTTCGAGTTCGACCATGGCCGCATCCGCTCGCAGGGACGCATGGATGGCGTGGAAGTCGCCAACATCCTCAAGCTGCTGGAGACATTCACGGGCGATGCGCCGCCGATCCGCTCGGACCTCGTGCTCGATGCCAGCTGGAACCTGAGCCTTGCCGAGACGGCCACCGGGTTTGCGGACATCCGGCGCCGTAGCGGCGATGCCTCGATCAACGCGGGCCGTGGATGGACCGCGCTGGGGTTGGGCGAGACCGGCCTGCGCGCCGAGTTCTCCGGCAACCGCGTGACGCTCCGCGGCGGCACCACGGCGCAGCGGCTCGGCAAGCTGGTCGTCGATGCTTCGGCAGGACTCATCAGCGAGCAGGGAATGCTGACAGTGGGGCCGGCCTCGACGCTCGGCGGTACGGTCACGGCCGACATGCCGCGCCTGAAATCCCTGGAGGCGCTGGCGGGGCCGCAGTACGCGCTCGATGGCAAGCTGGCGGCGGCGCTGCAACTCGCCGGTACGGTGGGCAATCCGTTGCTGACGGGGTCGATCGATGGCAGCGGCATCGGCATTACGCTGTACGACCTCGGCATCCGCTTGACCGATGGCGTGGTGCAGGTGGTGCTGGACCAGAATACGGTGGAGCTGAAGCAGGTGCATTTCCGCGGCGGCGACGGCACGCTGACGGCTACCGGTGCCATCAAGCTCGGCGAGACCGATCCCAACCTGACGGGCAAGATCGTCGCGGACAAGCTGCAGTTGTTCGCCAGCCCCGAGCGCACGCTGATCGTCTCGGGCGAGGCAGGCATCGCCAACGAGAACAAGCAGATCGCGATACGCGGCAAGTTCCGCGTGGATCGCGGGTTGTTCGATTTGCCGAAGGCTGGCGCGCCGGTGCTCGGCGACGACGTGGTGGTGGTGCGTCGCAGCGACCAGCGCGAGGTCAAGACGGCGGCCACGCCTGTCGTACCCGAGTCGAAACCGGCCAGCCGCTTCAGTCCGCTGATCGACGTGGCGATCGACCTCGGTGACAACTTCCGCTTCCGGGGCGCGGGCGCCGACATCCTGCTGGCCGGTACGCTGGGCATCAAGAGCGAGCCGCTGGCGCCGATGCGCGCTACGGGCACGGTGCGCGTGGTGGATGGCACCTACGAGGCGTTTGGCCGCAAGCTCAACATCGATCGCGGCATCATCAATTTCAATGGTCCGGTGGACAACCCGAACATCAACATCCGCGCGATGCGCCGCAACCAGGAAGTGGAAGCGGGCGTGGAGGTGACCGGCACAGTGCGGATTCCGCGTGTGCGACTGGTGTCCGAGCCAAACGTACCCGACGAGGACAAGTTGTCATGGCTGATGTTCGGCTACGGCGCCGAAAGCGCGGGAACAAGCCAGCAGCGGCAGTTGAGCGGGGGCGCACTCGGTGGCGCGGCGCTCGGCATGATCGGTGGGAAGGCGGGAAAAAGCGTGGTCTCGCACTTCGGCATCGACGAATTTTCCATCGGACCGAGTACCGCCGGCCTGAACGACCAGCAGGTGGTCAGCATCGGCAAGGCGGTCTCTGACCAGATCTCTGTGGGCTACGAACAAAGTCTGACCTCGGCATCGAACGTGGTGAAGCTCACCTGGGCGTTCTCGCGGCGCTGGTCGCTGATTGCCAAGGGTGGTTCGATCAATGGCCTGTCCGTCTTGTTCAACCGCCGGTTCAACAACTGGAGTACGCTGTTCTCCGGCGGTTCGGGCCGGCGTACCGCCGACGCCGATCCGGCCGCGCAGGGCGCCAGCGCTCCGGCTGGCGATCCCGTCGAAGCGATCAAACGATAGGCCGATGATGACTCGATTGACCCGATTGACTCATGCGTCCGCGCGACGCCTTACCGCCATGGGACTGATTGCGAGCGTGCTTGCCCTGTTCGGTTGCGACCAGCAGAAGGTGGACGAGACGATGAAGAAAGCCGGTGACGTGGCCCGGAACACGTGGAACAGCGTGAAGCCTGACAGCCAGTTGTTCAAGGGCATCGAGATCGGCAAGTCCACCGAGGACGATATCCGCCGTCAGGCCGGCAAGCCCGAGATCGTGTGGGAGGAACCGGACGGCGGCCGCCGCCTGGAATATCCGCGCGGCCCCGAAGGCACTACGACGTGGATGGTCACCACCAATGCCGATGGCACGGTGCGCTCGATCGAGCAGGTACTGACCGCCGAGAATTTCGCCAAGGTGCGGCCCGGCATGAACAAGGACCAGATCCGTCGGCTACTGGGCAAGCCGACCAAGGTCGAGGCGTTCCGCCTGAAGCAGGAAGAGGTGTGGGGCTACCGCTGGATGGAAACGAGCATCGACCGCGCGTTCTTCAACGTGCATTTCAACCCGGACGGCACGGTGAGTACGACGTCGCGGAGTGATGATCCGTCGCGGAGGCAGGGGGGCTGAGTTTTACTCCCCTACCCATTGTTTTCTCCCCTCTCCCGCTTGCGGGAGAGGGGCGGGGGTGAGGGCAGGCAGTTCAAGCAACGACAGGTCGCAATTTGAACCGCAATACCCTCACCCCCAACCCCTCTCCCACGTTGTGGGAGAGGGGAGCAAGACATCGTGCGGGATCGATTCTGTGACTTACCGAATCCGCATCCCCGGCACCGCGCCACTGTGCGGTTCCAGAATCCACAGCCCCGGATTCGCCTTCTCGTCTGCTGCCGACGCTGCCAGCACCATCCCTTCCGACATCCCGAACTTCATCTTGCGCGGCGCCAGGTTGGCGACCACCACGGTGAGCTTGCCCTTGAGCTGTTCTGGCGTGTAGGCCGACTGGATGCCCGAGAACACGTTGCGCGTCTTGCCTTCGCCAACATCCAGCGTCAGTTGCAGCAGCTTGGTCGAGCCTTCCACCTTCACGCAATCGACGATCTTCGCTACGCGCAGGTCGATCTTCACGAAGTCGTCGATCGTGATCGTGTCGGCGATCGGTTCGATGGCGGCTTCAGCCGGTGCAGCAGCGGGGGCCGCGGCAGCTTGCAGCGAATCGCGGTTGGCGGCCAGCAGGGCGTCGATCTGCTTGGTATCGACGCGCGTCATCAGATGCTGGTAAGGCTGCACCGGACGATCCGCCGACAGTTGCGTGTCGATGGCACGCCAGTCCATCGATTCCACGTTCAGGAAGCGCTCCACGCCAGCAGCCATCTCCGGCACCACGGGCTTCAGGTAGACGGTCAGCAGGCGGAAGGCTTCGAGCGAGACCGAACAGGCCGCGTGCAGGGCATCGCGCTTTGTCTCATCCTTGGCCAGTTCCCACGGCTTGTTGGTATCGACGAACGCGTTCACGGCGTCGGTCAGTTCCATCACCAGGCGCAGCGCCTTGCTGTATTCGCGGCCTTCGTAGTACGCAGCCACCTGCGGGGCGGCCTGGCGCAGTTGCTCCAGCAGCGGATTGGCCAGAGCGGCCTCATTGACCTTGCCGTCGAAACGCTTGACCAGGAAGCCCGCTGCACGGCTGGCGATGTTCACGTACTTGCCGATCAGATCGCTGTTCACGCGGGCGACGAAGTCGTCCAGGTTCAGGTCCAGGTCTTCCATGCTCGCGTTGAGCTTGGCGGCGAAGTAGTAACGCAGCCACTCCGGGTTCATGCCGGTGTCGATATAGCTTTGCGCGGTGATGAACGTGCCGCGCGACTTGCTCATCTTGGCGCCATCGACGGTCAGGAAGCCGTGAGCGAACACGTTGGTCGGTGTGCGGTAGCCCGAGAACTTGAGCATGGCCGGCCAGAACAGCGTGTGGAAGTACAGGATGTCCTTGCCGATGAAGTGGTACTGCTCGGCGGTGGAGTGCGGGCCGACCCAGGCGTCGAAGTCGATGCCGCGCTTGGTCGCCAGGTTCTTGAAGCTCGCGTAGTAGCCGATCGGGGCATCGAGCCAGACATAGAAGTACTTGCCCGGCGCGCCCGGGATCTCGAAGCCGAAGTACGGCGCATCGCGCGAGATGTCCCAGTCGGACAGCGTCGAGGCTTCGCCTTCGGCGCCCAGCCACTCCTGCATCTTGTTGCTGGCTTCGGGCTGGGCCAGGTCGGCCACCCACTCGCGCAGGAACGTCTCGCAGCGCGGATCGGACAGGCGGAAGAAGAAGTGCGTCGACGACTTGCGCACCGGCGTGGCGCCCGACACCACGGAATACGGGTTCTTCAGGTCAGTGGGCACATACGTCGTGCCGCAAACTTCACACGAATCGCCGTACTGGTCCTTGGCGTGGCACTTTGGGCATTCGCCCTTGATGAAGCGGTCCGGCAGGAACATTTCCTTGACCGGGTCGTAGAACTGCTCGACATCGCGCTCGGCGATCAGATCCTTGTCTTTCAGCGACAGGTAAATCTTCTCGCAGAGTTCACGGTTTTCTTCGGCGTCCGTGCTGTAGTAGTTGTCGAAGGAGACCAGGAAGCTGTCGAAATCGCGCTTGTGTTCGGTCCAGACGCGGTCGATCAACTGCTTCGGCGTGATGCCTTCCTTTTCCGCGCGCAGCATGACCGGCGTGCCGTGGGTATCGTCGGCGCCCACGTAATAGACCTCGTTGCCCATCATTCGCTGGAAACGCACCCAGATGTCGGTCTGGATGTACTCCACCAGGTGGCCGATGTGAATCTGGCCGTTGGCGTACGGCAGGGCAGAAGTAACGAGGATGCGGCGTGCGGTCATGAAAAAGCCGTTCAGAGGGGTGGGAATGCGTGTCCTGCGGAGAGCGGGACGAAGGAACCGGCTATTTTAGCAACTGCGGGGGAGACGTGCCTGTTCCGGGGTGGAACTGGCCGCAATGTCGGCGAAATGACCGCGAAATGGGGGCGTTAGGGAGCGAAATCGGCGCCGATCACCGTGAATTCACTTTGAAAAAGCCAAAAAAAAGCGCCGGTTAGACACCGGCGCAGCTTTCCACAACGGAAAAGGAGGAGAAATCAGGCACCGCCCGGGAGGTCAGCCACCCATCGCGAGCCAGCAACGGTGGCAAGCGGTACCTGAACTCTATGACTGCTTACCCAGAAATTGGTTTCAAGAAAATTTCGACTCGGCGATTCTGGGCGCGTCCCTGCTCCGTGGAATTGTCTGCAACCGGCTGCGTCTGGCCCCGGCCTTCGGCGGTCAGGCGGTTGCGCGCCACGCCGCGATCGCCCAGATAGGCGGCCACGCTCTGCGCGCGGCGCTGGGACAACTGCATGTTGTAGCTCGGGTTGCCGGTACTGTCGGTATGGCCCACGACATTGGCCACCACGTCCTGGTGCTGGCCCAGCGTCTGGGACACCTGGTCGAGCACCGCGCGGAACGACGGCTTGATCGTCGCGCTATCGGTATCGAAAGTCACCTGGCTCGGGATGTTCACCTTGAGCGAGCCATCGGGCTGCTCGGTGATCGTGGTGCCGGTTCCGGCCGTATCCTTGTTCAGTTTGCCGCGGATCGCGTTCCAGTTGTAACCGGTGGCACCGCCCACTGCCCCACCTACGGCCGCGCCGACCAGCGTGCCGGTGGTGTTGCCGCCGATCAGGTTGCCAAGGCCGGCGCCCACTGCCGCGCCCACGCCGGTGCCGACAGCGGTATTGGTGCCTTGTTCGGTAGCACAGCCGGCCAGTGCGGCAGCAGCCACGATCGAAACGGTAACGAGCTTGAAGTTCATGCGTTCTCCTTCTGGAAATTCCCGTAAATGTTCTGCCAACAGCATGCCGCATGGTACTGCCTGGCGCCATGCGCCGGACCCGCTGCAAACAAGTTTCAACATTGTGTTTGAAAACGCGCATGTAGCGGTATCGGACGGCGTCCGATACCCGGCGTTCACGCCGGCCGCTATCGCTGTCCTTCGGGCGGCCGCTGCAAGTTGGCGCACTACAATAGGCAGATGGCGGTAGGGGCACAAGACACAGAGTGTGAGAGATGTAAATGTCTGTAATCCCCCACATCGGGCAAGGTGTGGCGCCGCCTGATACATTACCCCCACATTTTCAGAATATTCCCAATCCCCATCCAGAGCGGAGTCCGACTTGAGCCTCACCACTGAACAGGTAACCGAAACCCTGCGCACCGTCATTGATCCCAATACGGGCAAGGATCTCGTCTCCACGCGCTCGGCGCGTAATGTGCGGGTCGACGGCGGCAATGTCTCCGTGGAAGTCGAACTTGGCTATCCGGGCCGCAGCCAGTTCGAACTGATCCGCCAGAAGGTCATCGATGCCGTCCGCGCCTTGCCTGGCGTGGCCAATGTCAGCGTGGCGGTCTCGATGAAAATCGTCGCGCATGCCGTGCAGCGTGGCGTGAAGCTGCTGCCCGGCGTACGCAATGTGATTGCAGTGGCATCCGGCAAGGGCGGGGTGGGCAAGTCCACTACGGCCGTGAACCTGGCGCTGGCCCTGGCGTCCGAGGGCGCACGTGTGGGCATGCTCGACGCCGATATTTACGGCCCGAGCCTGCCGATGATGCTGGGCATCAGTGGTCGCCCCGAGTCATCGGATGGCCAGACCATGCAGCCGCTGGAGGGCCACGGCCTGCAGGCCAACTCGATCGGGTTCCTGATCGACCAAGACAATCCCATGGTGTGGCGCGGCCCGATGGTGACCTCGGCGCTGGAACAACTGCTGCGCCAGACTAACTGGTCGGACCTGGATTACCTGATCGTCGACATGCCGCCGGGCACCGGCGACATCCAGCTGACGCTGTCGCAGAAGGTGCCGGTCACGGGCGCCGTGATCGTGACGACACCGCAGGACATCGCGCTGCTGGACGCGCGCAAGGGTCTGAAAATGTTCGAGAAAGTCGGCATCCCCATCCTCGGCATCGTCGAGAACATGGCGGTCTACTGCTGCCCGAACTGCGGCCATACCGAGCATATCTTCGGCGCTGGCGGCGCGGCCAAGATGAGCACCGACTACCACGTTGACGTGCTGGGCAGCCTGCCGCTGAACCTTTCGATTCGCGAGCAGGCCGATTCGGGCCGGCCGACCGTGGTGGCCGAACCCGACGGGCAGATCGCGGAGATCTACCGCGAGGTGGCGCGCAAGGTGGCAATCAAGGTGGCCGACAAGGCGCGCGACATGACCAACAAGTTCCCCAGCATCGTGGTCCAGAACACTTGAGAATCGGGCATTGTCCGACATTGCCGTCGCGATCACCTGACCTACAATCCACACGGCATACCACGCGAAAATACAACGCGAACACACCAAGGGAGGAAGCGGCATGAAACGGGTACTGTTTGGACTGGCAATCGGCGCGTCGGCCATCGCGATGGCGGGCTGCGCGGGGTCGGACAAGAGCGCGACGGCGGCCACGGCTGCGCCGTCCGCCATGGCAGCTTCGGCGTCCGGTGGCGGCTCCACCAAGGCGGCGGCCACGCTGGCGGCCAAGAGTGGCACCAACACGGCGGGCCGCGTGACCTTCGACCAGCAATCGGGTGGCGTGCTCGTGGGCGTGCTGGTAACCGGCCTGGCGCCGGGTAGCGTGCATGGCTTCCACGTCCATGAGAAGGGGGACTGCTCGGCCCCGGATGGCATGAGCGCGGGCGGCCACTTCAACCCGGGCGGCAAGCCGCACGGCCAGATGACCGGCGGCGGCGACCACCACGCTGGCGACATGAACAACCTGACGGCGGATGCCAGCGGTAATGCCCGCGTGCAGTTCCTGATGCCTGCCGTCACCGTGGCGCCTGGTGCAAACAGCGTAGTCGGCAAGGCCGTGATCGTCCACAAGGACCCGGACGACTATCGCACGCAGCCTACGGGTAACGCGGGCGGCCGGATCGCCTGCGGTGTGATCGCGGCAAGCTGACAGGTAGCTGATCGATGCATGGCCCCCTTTTGCCGGCTTGCGGCAAGAGGGGGAGTCCGCCGGCAATATGGTTGTACAATGCGCCCCAAATCGCATGCGGCGCCCCGATTGGCGGGCCTGCCGTCCGTCCATCCTGCCACGCCCTTATGAGTATCAAATCCGACAAGTGGATCCGCCGCATGGCGGAGCAGCAAGGCATGATCGAACCGTTCGAGCCCGGCCAGGTACGGGAATCGGACGGACGCAAGATCGTTTCCTACGGCACGTCAAGCTACGGCTACGACATCCGCTGCGCCAACGAATTCAAGATCTTCACCAATATCAACAGCACGATCGTCGATCCGAAGAACTTCGACGAGAAGTCGTTCGTGGACTTCAAGGGCGACGTCTGCATCATCCCGCCGAACTCGTTCGCGCTGGCCCGGACGATGGAGTACTTCCGCATTCCGCGCAGCGTGCTGACGATCTGCCTGGGCAAGAGCACGTACGCGCGCTGCGGCATCATCGTCAACGTGACGCCGTTCGAACCCGAGTGGGAAGGCTACGTGACGCTGGAGTTCTCGAACACCACGCCGCTGCCCGCCAAGATCTACGCGGGCGAGGGTTGCGCGCAGGTGCTGTTCTTCGAGTCCGACGAAGTCTGCGAGACCTCGTACAAGGACCGTGGCGGCAAGTACCAGGGCCAGCACGGCGTCACCCTGCCGAAGACCTGACACACCTGTCATCTTCCCGAACTAGAATGCCGGCGTCTCATCCACGCCGGGGGTGCCACCGGCCATGAACCGGTACGGCGCCAGACCTGACGAATGAGCCACATGTCGCCGCTGCGGGAAACTTCCGCCGGCCATGTGGCTCAGTTCTTTCCAAGTACGCTCAACACCCAAGGATTTCCGATGAAATTCCGCTTCCCCGTCATCATCATCGATGAAGACTTCCGTTCCGAGAACATTTCGGGCTCGGGTATTCGCGCACTGGCCGAAGCCATCGAACGCGAAGGCATGGAGGTGATGGGCCTGACGAGTTACGGCGACCTGACGTCGTTCGCACAGCAGTCCAGCCGGGCTTCCACGTTCATCGTGTCGATCGACGACGACGAGTTCGTGCGGGCCGACGACCAGCCCGAAGCCGCAGCCATCGAGAAGCTGCGCGCGTTCGTGTCCGAAGTCCGCCGCCGCAATACCGACCTGCCGATCTTCCTGTATGGCGAGACGCGCACGTCCCGTCACATCCCGAACGACATCCTGCGCGAGCTGCACGGCTTCATCCACATGTTCGAGGACACCCCCGAATTCGTGGCGCGACACATCATCCGCGAAGCCAAGGTCTATCTCGACACGCTGGCGCCGCCGTTCTTCAAGGCACTGATTGACTACGCGCAGGACAGCTCGTACTCGTGGCATTGCCCGGGGCACTCGGGTGGCGTGGCATTCCTGAAGAGCCCGGTGGGCCAGGTGTTCCATCAGTTCTTTGGCGAGAACATGCTGCGCGCGGACGTCTGCAACGCCGTGGAAGAACTGGGCCAGCTGCTCGACCACACGGGTCCGGTGGCAGCATCTGAGCGCAATGCCGCGCGCATCTTCAATTCGGACCATATGTTCTTCGTGACGAACGGTACGTCGACGTCGAACAAGATGGTGTGGCACGCCAACGTGGCGCCGGGCGACATCGTGGTGGTGGACCGCAACTGCCACAAGTCGATCCTGCACGCGATCATGATGACCGGCGCGATCCCGGTGTTCCTGATGCCCACTCGCAACCACTACGGCATCATCGGCCCGATCCCCAAGAGCGAGTTCGATCCCGAGACGATCCGCCGCAAGATCGCCGCGCACCCGTTCGCCAGCAAGGCGAAGAACCAGAAGCCGCGCATCCTGACGATCACGCAGGGTACGTACGACGGCGTGCTGTACAACGCCGAGCAGATCAAGGAAATGCTGGCGTCCGAGATCGACACGCTGCACTTTGACGAAGCGTGGCTGCCGCACGCCGCGTTCCACGAGTTCTACCGCGACATGCACGCGATTGGCCGCGATCGTCCGCGCAGCAAGGACGCGCTGGTGTTCGCCACGCAGTCCACGCACAAGCTGCTGGCCGGGCTGTCGCAGGCATCGCAGATCCTGGTGCAGGACTCCGAGACACGCAAGCTGGACCGGTATCGCTTCAACGAGGCGTACCTGATGCACACCTCGACGAGCCCGCAGTATTCGATCATTGCCTCGTGCGACGTGGCGGCGGCGATGATGGAAGCCCCGGGCGGCACGGCACTGGTGGAGGAAAGCATTCAGGAAGCGCTGGACTTCCGCCGCGCCGTGCGCAAGGTGGAAGCGGACTACGACGTCGATAACAACGGCGACTGGTGGTTCAAGGTCTGGGGTCCGGATACGCTGAACGAAGACGGCATCCCCGACCGCGACGAGTGGATGCTCAAGGCCAACGAGCGCTGGCACGGCTTCGGCGACCTGGCCGATGGGTTCAACCTGCTGGACCCGATCAAGGCCACGATCATCACCCCGGGCCTGGACGTGGACGGCGAGTTCAGCGAGCGCGGCATCCCGGCCGCCATCGTGACCAAGTATCTGGCCGAGCACGGCATCATCATCGAGAAGACGGGTCTTTACTCGTTCTTCATCATGTTCACGATCGGCATTACCAAGGGCCGCTGGAACTCGCTGGTGACCGAACTGCAGCAGTTCAAGGACGACTACGACCAGAACCAGCCGCTGTGGCGCGTGCTGCCGGAATTCGTCGGCAAGTACCCGCAGTACGAGCGCATGGGCCTGCGCGATCTGTGCGACGCAATCCACAGCGTCTACAAGGCGAACGACGTGGCACGCGTGACCACCGAGATGTACCTGTCGGACATGGAACCGGCGATGAAGCCGTCGGATGCCTGGGCAATGATGGCGCACCGCGAAATCGAGCGCGTGCCCGTGGACGAACTGGAAGGCCGCGTCACCGCCATCCTGCTGACGCCGTACCCGCCGGGCATCCCGCTGCTGATCCCGGGCGAGCGCTTTAACCGCATCATCGTCCAGTACCTGCGATTCGCCCGCGAGTTCAACAAGCTGTTCCCGGGCTTCGAAACGGACATCCACGGGCTGGTGGAGGATGAGGTCGATGGCGTGAAGGCTTATTTCGTGGATTGCGTGAAGCAGTAAGCGTTTCGCTGTTAAAAAGAAAAACCCCCGCTACCGAAAGGTGCGGGGGTTTTTGTATGCCTTTGGTTTCGCTCCCCTCTCCCGCTTGCGGGAGAGGGGCCGGGGGAGAGGGCCGGAGCATCAACAGCCGACCAACTGCACCATTGACCTACTTGCTCTTCTCGAACTGGAACTGTGGCGCCGCCGGCTCGCTGGACTCGCCAGCCCCCGGTAGCTCCAGCGTCCCCGGCGTGGAAGCTGCCCCTCCGGGCTTGTCAGCTTCCTGCCCGCCAAGCGGGATACTCACCTCCGCCGAATTGCTGTGTTTCAGCGATCCCTTGTCGAGCAGCCCGGTGACCATGCCCGGCCAGAACATCACTAGCAGCACCATGACCATCTGCAGGCCCACCCACGGGAGCGCGCCCCAGTAGATGTCCGAGCTCTTCACTTCCTTGGGTGCGATGCCGCGCAGGTAGAACAGCGCGAAGCCGAACGGCGGGTGCATGAACGAGGTCTGCATGTTCACGCACAGCATCACGCCGAACCAGACCAGCGCGGCAGTCGCCGCAGCTTCGGGGTTGCCGCCCATCGAATCGAGCACGACCGGTGTCAGCACCTTGACGGCCACCGGGGCCAGCATCGGCACCACGATGAACGCGATTTCGAAGAAGTCGAGGAAGAATGCCAGGAAGAAAATGAACAGATTGACGACGATGAGGAAGCCAATCCATCCGCCCGGCAACGAAGTGAACAGGTGTTCGACCCACGCGCCACCATCCACGCCCTGGAACACCACCGAGAAGCAGGTGGAGCCGATCAGGATGAACACCACCATGGCGGTGATACGTGCCGTGGACTGGTAAGCGTCGACGATCAGCAGGCGCAGTTCGGTCAACTGTCCGGCGCGGATCAGCAGCCACAGCACCACCAGGTAAGCCACCGCCAGCGGAATGCGGAAGGCATGCGAGCCAAACGCGAACACGCCCACGGCTGCGGCCACGACGGTGGCGGCAATCCCGATGCGGTAGATGTTGCGGTCGATCTTGTTGAAACCCTTGTCGCGGATCACGGCCAGCACCAGCGCGCCGACGGCGCCCATCGCACCGGATTCGGTCGGCGTGGCAATGCCGAGCATGATCGTGCCGAGCACCAGGAAGATCAGCACCGCGCACGGGATGATGCCGCGCAGGCACTTGGCCCACAGCGCCCAGCCACGCAGCGTGCGCGCTTCGGCGGGAACGGGCGGCAGCCAGTCGGGCTTGATGCGGGTGAGGACGAAGGTGTAGAGCGCGAACAATGCGATCTGCACGACCGACGGACCCCAGGCGCCCAGGTACATGCTGCCCACGTCGGCGCTGCCCATCGGCGTCTTGAGCTGGTCGGCCAGCACCACGAGCACCAGTGACGGCGGCACCAGCTGCGTGATCGTTCCCGATGCAGCCAGCACGCCGGTGGCGTACTTCATGTTGTACCGGTAGCGCATCATCACGGGCAGCGAGATCATCGCCATGGCAATCACCTGCGCGGCCACCGTGCCGGTAATCGCGCCAAGGATGAAGCCGACGATGATCACCGAATAGCCCAGCCCGCCGCGCACGGGGCCGAACAACTGGCCCATGGAGTCGAGCATGTCCTCGGCCAGCCCGCATTTCTCCAGGATGGCGCCCATGAAGGTGAAGAACGGGATCGCCAGTAGCAACTCGTTGCCCAGCACGCTGCCGAACACGCGGCTCGGCACGGCCTGCAGGAACTGCATCGGGAAGTAGCCCCATTCGATGGCCAGGAAGCCAAAGGCCAGGCCTACCGCGGAGAGCGAGAATGCGACCGGAAACCCGATCAGCATGAATACCACCAGGCCGCCGAACATCAGCGGCGGCATATATTCCAACGGAATCATTATTGCACCGGCCTTTCGTATTTTGATTCGATGCGCACCAGGCCCTGCAGGGCGGCGAAGCGCTTGATCAGTTCGGAGATACCTTGCAGCGTGAGCAGGGCAAAGCCGAGGGGCACCACGAGCTTGATCGGATACCGGGGCAGGCCGCCCGAGTTACCCGACTGTTCGAGAATGCGCCACGAAGGCAGGAACAGCGATTCCCACGACAGCCACGTGAACAGAATCGTGGACGGCAGCAGGAAAACGAGGATGCCGAAGATGTCGATCCAGTGCTGCGCGCGCTCGGACACGTTGCCGTAGATCAGGTCCACGCGAACGTGTTCATTGCGCTGGAACGTGTACGACGCGCCAAACATCACGGCGATGGCGAACATGTACCACTGGAGTTCGAGCGGCCAGTTGTCGCTCAGGTTGAAGCCGTACCGCAGCAGGGCGTTCCCTGCGCTGACCAGGCACGACAGCAGGATCATGATGTTTGCAAGCCTGCCCGTGTGCTGGTTCAACCTGTCGATCTGTCGTGACAGACCAAGCAAGTAATTCATGGGTGTCTCCCCCTTTTCTAATGCGGCGGTCAGTTTATCTGTAACAAATTATGTGGGGGCTAGGGGATTGTCCTAGAAGGGTTGGTGCATGCTGGGTTTGCTCCCCTCTCTCACAACGTGGGAGAGGGGCTGGGGGTGAGGGCCCGGCGGTTCAAATTGCGTTATATCGTGCATCCACCGCCTGCCCTCACCCGTAGCCCCTCTCCCGCAAGCGGGAAAGGGGAGACAGTCAGTGGGGGATTCCAGATACAAAAAAGCCGCTGGCCTTTCGGCGCAGCGGCTTTTTTACGACGCAGTCTTACGGGAAACTTACAGCGTCTTGCGTGCGGCAGCGATGGCGGCGCGTACCTGATCGGGCGCGGTGCCGCCGATGTGGTTGCGCGAGGCGACCGAGCCTTCCAGCGTCAGTACGGTATGCACGTCGTCGCCGATCAGCGCGGCCTTGTCGCCCAGCCCGGACACGTCGCGCAGTTCGGCCACGGTCAGGTCGGCCAGATCGCAGCGGCGGTCGTCGCACGCGCGCACGGCGTGGGCCACGGCTTCGTGGGCATCACGGAAGGGCAGGCCGCGCTTGACCAGGTAATCGGCCAGGTCGGTGGCGGTAGCGTAGCCCTGCAGCGCGGCAGCGCGCATGGCGTCCGGCTTGACGCTGATACCCGGCACCATGTCAGCGAAGATCCGCAGCGTGTCGACGATGGTGTCCACCGTATCGAACAGCGGTTCCTTGTCTTCCTGGTTGTCCTTGTTGTACGCCAGCGGCTGGCCCTTCATCAGCACCAGCAGGCCGCTCAGGTGGCCGAACACGCGGCCGGTCTTGCCGCGCGCCAGTTCGGGCACGTCGGGGTTTTTCTTCTGCGGCATGATCGAGCTGCCCGTGCAGAAGCGGTCGGCAATGTCGATGAAGCCAACACGCGGGCTCATCCAGATCACCAGTTCTTCAGAGAAGCGCGAGATGTGCGTCATCACCAGCGAAGCGGCGGCGACGAATTCGATCGCGAAGTCACGGTCGGACACGGCGTCCAGCGAGTTGCGGCAGACGCCGTCAAAGCCCAGTTGCTGGGCCACGAATTCGCGGTCGATCGGGTAGCTCGTGCCAGCCAGAGCAGCCGCGCCCAGCGGCAGGCGGTTCACGCGGCGGCGGCAATCGGCCATGCGCTCGGCATCGCGCGTGAACATTTCCACGTAGGCCATCAGGTGGTGACCGAACGTGACCGGCTGCGCCACCTGCAGGTGGGTGAAGCCCGGCAGGATCGTGTCGGCGTTCTTGTCCGCCAGATCCATCAGCGCGCCGCGCAGGTCGCCCAGCAGGCCGATGATGTTGTCGATTTCGCTGCGCAGCCACAGGCGGATGTCCGTGGCCACCTGGTCGTTACGCGAGCGGCCCGTGTGCAGGCGCTTGCCGGCGTCACCGACCAGCGCGGTCAGGCGCGCTTCGATATTGAGGTGGACGTCTTCGAGGTCCAGCTTCCATTCAAACTGGCCACCCTCGATCTCGCCACGGATCTGCGTCATGCCCCGCTCGATCTCGGCGCGGTCGGCCTCGGCGATGATGCCCTGCTTTGCCAGCATGGCCGCGTGGGCCAGCGAGCCCTGGATGTCGAACAGCGCCAGGCGCTTGTCGAAGAAGACCGAAGCGGTGTAGCGCTTCACCAGGTCGGACATCGGTTCGGAGAAGCGGGCGGACCAGGCTTCGCCTTTCTTGGCAAGTTGGGAAGTCATGACAGGGGCAGGGCGGAAAATCGGAAACGGCGATTATATCGCTTGAGACGCCCCGAATCCCGGTGGTTTGCTCCCCTCTCCCGCGAGCGGGAGAGGGGCAGGGGGAGAGGGCAGGTGGCTCAAGATGCGATAGATGCCAATTTGAACCGCCGCGCCCTCTCCCCCGACCCCTCTCCCGCCGTGCGGGAGAGGGGAGCACCCATGCGTCGAAGCAGGCTCATTTAACCGCTATTCCGCAACCCAGCCGCCACCCCGTTGATCGTCAAGTGAATCCCGCGCCGCACGCGCACATCGTCGGCGTCCTTGCCGGCGCGGTAGCGCTTGAGCAGTTCCACCTGCAAGTGGTTCAGTGGATCGAGGTACGCGAAGCGGTTCTTGATCGACCGGGCCAGCAGCGGATTCTCCGCCAGCCGCTCCGCACGGCCCGTGATCAGGGCCAGCATGTCGCAGGTCAGGTGCCACTCGGCGCTGATGCGCGAGAACACCGTCTTGCGCAACGCGGCGTCTTCGCACAGCCCGGCGTAGCGCGAGGCCACGGCCAGGTCGGTCTTGGCCAGCACCATGTCCATGTTCGACAGCAGCGTGCGGAAGAACGGCCATGTCTTGACCATGCGCTTGAGCGTGGCGATGACGGCCTTGCGGGCCTTCTCGTCCGGAGCATCGTTCAGCAGGGATTGCACCGCGCTGCCGAAGCCGAACCAGCCCGGCAGCAGCAGACGGCACTGGCCCCACGAAAAGCCCCAGGGAATCGCACGCAGATCTTCGATCTTGCGGTGTTTCTTGTCCATCAGCTTGCGCGAGGCCGGTCGTGAACCGAGGTTCAGGTCGGCGATTTCCGTGATCGGCGTCGTGGCGAAGAAGTAATCCTTGAAGCCCGGGGTGTCGTAGACCAGGTGCCGGTAGCTCGTGAACGCGCGGTCCGACAACTGCTGCATGATGGCCTCGAAGCCTTCCAGTCCCGCTGGCGCGTTCTGCGTGGGCAGCAGCGAGGCTTCCAGCGTGGCCGCGATCACGGTTTCCAGATTTCGCCGGCCGATCTCGGCATTGGCGAACTTGCTGTTGATGATTTCGCCTTGCTCGGTCAGGCGGATCTGGCCGTTCACGGTGCCCGGCGGCTGCGACAGGATGGCTTCGTACGTCGGGCCGCCGCCGCGACCCACCGTGCCGCCGCGGCCGTGGAACAGGCGCAGCTTGACGCGGCGTTCCTCGAACAACTTCACCAGCGCGAGTTCGGCCTTGTAGAGTTCCCAGTTCGAAGTGAGGAAGCCACCGTCCTTGTTCGAATCCGAATAGCCGAGCATCACTTCCTGCTCGACGCCATGATGCTTGATCACCGAATCGAAGCCCGGCAGGTCCAGCAGCGATTCCATGATGCCGGCGGCGTTGCGCAAGTCCTCGATGGTTTCGAACAGCGGGATGACCATCAGCTCCATGCGCGCCGGATCGGTCTTGCTGCCCAGCGTGCCGCGCAGCATGCCGGCTTCCTTCTGCAGCAGCATGACCTCGACGAGATCGGACAGCGTTTCGGTGTGCGAGATGATGTAGTTGCGCGCCACGCGGTTGCCATAACGGGCACGCAGGTCACGGGCCATGCGGAAAATGGCCAGTTCGCTGCGGGTCTGCTCGGAATAGTCGTGCCAAGGCAACGTGAGCAGGCGCGGCTGGCGCAGCTCGGCCAGCAGCAGTTCCAGCTTCTTTTCCTCTGACAGTGCAGCGTAATCATTCGCGATGCCGGCGGCCTGGAACAGCTCGGCGATCACGGCCTCATGCACGTCCGACACCTGGCGCATGTCCACCGATGCCAGATGGAAGCCGAAGATGGCGATGGCGCGCACCAGCGCGTCGATGCGACCGCGAGCCAGCGATTCCCCGTGGTGCGAGCGCAGCGAATCGACCACGATCTGCACATCGGCGGCGAAGGCCTCCGCGTTGTCGTACGGGGCCACATCGGCCACCGGGTGGCGCTGGGCCTCGTGGCCGGTCAGGCTTGTCGTGGTCGCGGCCAGGCGCGCATAGATGCCGATCAGTGCGCGGCGATACGGCTCGTCGGCACGATGCTCGGAATGGTCGGGCGACGCCTCGGCCAGTGCGAGCAGCTCGGGGCTGGCATCGACCATCAGCGAGGACAGCGGCAGTTCCGCGCCCAGTGCGTGGACCTCGTCGAGATACCACTGCATGATCAGCGTGGACTGCTGGCGCGAGGCGTACTCCAGCGTTTCGGCGGTCACGTTCGGATTGCCGTCGCGGTCGCCGCCGATCCAGGAACCCATCTGCAGGAACGGCGCCAGCGGCGCGGGCATGGTACCTGCCTTGCTCTTGCGCGGGAATACGGTCGCGATGTCTTCCTCCAGTTCTGCCATCAGGCGCGGAATGCCGTGGAGGAACGTGGTGCGGTAGTAGGACAGCGCGTTCTCGATTTCGTCCACGACCATCAGTCGCGTATTGCGCAGCATCCGGGTCTGCCAGAGCGTAGTCACGCGCGCACGCAGTTGCGCCGTGTTGTGATCGCGTTCGCGCGCGGTCATCGGCAGGTCGCGCTCGGCCAGCAGGCGCGCAATCTCGCGCTCGGCGTCCAGGATCGACTTGCGCTGCACTTCGGTCGGGTGCGCGGTCAGCACCGGCATGATCAGCGAGTTGTCGAGGAAGTCGCGCAACTGCTTGCCGGTCACACCGGCGGCATCAATGGCTTCCAGCGCACGGGCCAGGCTGCCCGGCTGGGCCGGCGAGCCCGCCAGCGCATGCACGCGTCGGCGGCGGTTGTGGTGCTGGTCCTCGGCGATATTGGCGAGGTGCGAGAAGTAGCTGAAGGCGCGGACGACCGAATTGGTCTGATCGCGCGACAGGCGTTTCAGCAGGCGGTCCAGCTCGGCCCCGGCGGCACGGTCGTTTTCGCGGCGGAACCGCACGGCGGTCTGGCGGATCGTCTCGACGAGTTCGAACGCGGCATCGCCTTCCTGTTCACGCACGGCATCGCCCAGCAGGCGGCCGAGGAAGCGGATGTCGTCGCGCAGCGGCAGGTCCTTGTCGGCGGCGCGGCGGGCGGGGGGAGCCGTGGTGGTCCCTTCGGGCGTCACCACGGTGAGCCTGGGCCGGGCGGATGCCTTGCGGGCGGGGGTGTTCGTAGATTTCGCGGGGGCGCCCGGCGTGGTGTCTTTCGCGTCATGCTGGCCTGAGGCTGGCGTAACTGACTTGCGGCCGGTGGAACGGGATCGGCCGGTAGGGCGCGCAGCAGGCTGCGTCATGAAACTATCTCCTCGTATCACTGCGTTTATAGATATATGTATTCGGCACAAGACAGGTACGTTTCGTCCTCTTCCCGGGTGCCGGAAGAGGATAGGGTGCGTGCTAACATGCGCGCATGCAAGCACCCGCCCAAACTCCCGTCCAACCGTCCGCACAATCGCCGTCTGCGGCCTCCGCGTCTTCTTCGTCCGCTGCCGCCACAGATCGTAGCGCGCCGTCCCGCCTCGTGATCGCGTCGCGTGAAAGCAGACTGGCGATGTGGCAGGCGGAACATGTGCGTGCTGCGTTGCAACAATACTATCCCTCGTGCGATGTGTCCATTCTGGGAATGACGACACGGGGTGATCAAATTCTCGATAGGACACTGTCGAAAGTTGGCGGCAAGGGCCTGTTCGTGAAGGAGCTGGAAGTCGCGATGGCCGAAGGGCGTGCCGACCTGGCCGTGCATTCCCTCAAGGATGTGCCGATGGAGTTGCCCGAAGGGTTTGCCTTGACAGCCGTGATGGAGCGCGAGGATCCGCGCGACGCACTGGTGTCCGCCGAATACGCTTCGCTCGACGATATGCCTCCGGGCACGGTGGTCGGCACGTCGAGCCTGCGCCGCGAAGCCGCGTTGCGCAGCCGCTACCCGCATCTGGTCATCAAGCCGCTGCGCGGCAACCTCGATACCCGCCTGGGCAAGCTCGACCGTGGCGAATACAGCGCGATCATTCTCGCCGCCGCTGGCCTGAAGCGGCTGGGCATGGGCGACCGCATTCGCGCGCTGATCGGGCAAGACAGTTCGTTGCCCGCGGCTGGACAAGGTGCGCTGGGCATCGAGATCTGCTCGAACCGGCCCGAATTGGCCGAATGGCTTGCCCCCCTCAATCACTCCTCGACGTTGCTGGCCGTTTCCGCCGAGCGCGCCGTGTCGCGTCGGCTGGGTGGGTCGTGCCAGGTGCCGCTGGCCGCCCATGCGCGCTGGCACGACGACATCCTGCAACTCGATGCATTCGTGGCCTTGCCCGATGGCACGCGCAGCGTGCGTGCCCATGCCACGGGTCCGGTGAATTCGGTGCAGGCCGCAGAGGCCCTCGGCACCGCCGTGGCCGGAGACCTGCTCGCCCAGGGTGCCGACGCCGTGCTGGCTTCGCTCGCCACGGCCGGACCTGCCTGAGGACGCCCCGATGCCTCGCCCGACCGTCGTCGTGACGCGACCTGCCGGGCAGTCCCGGCAATTGACCGAAGCGCTGCAAGCCGCCGGTCTGGATGTACTGGGTTTTCCGCTGTTGGCGATCGGCCCTGTTGCGGATGACACTGCCATGCGCGATGTGCTGGCCCGGCTGGCCGAGTACGCGCTGGTGGTGTTCGTGAGCCCGAACGCAGTGTCGTTCGCGTTCGATGCGCTCGCACAGGTGCAAGGCACCACTGGCGCCGCGCAATGGCCGGTTGCTGTGCCCGTGGCCGTGGTGGGGCCATCGAGCGTGACCGCGCTGGCCGAGCGCGGCGTGACGGCGCCAACGTATCGGGTGATCGCGCCGGCCGGCGCTCAGGCCAGTCCCGAGCAGTCCCCCGAAGTGCCGCGCTTCGATTCCGAGGCGCTGTGGTCCGAACTCGACACCACGCCAGGTGCCTTCTCGGGCCGGCGTGTCCTGATCATCCGGGGCAACGGCGGCCGCGATTGGCTTGGCGACCGCCTGCGCGAAGCGGGCGCCACGGTGGATGCCGTGGAAGCCTATAGCCGCACGCTGCCCGAGCCCACCACCATGCAGTGGCAGGCGGTGCGCGACAGCCTCAAGCCCGCCGCGCCCCCCTACGCCTGGTTGCTGACCAGTTCCGAAGCGGTGCGCAACCTCGACGCGCTGGCGCGGTTGCACCTGTCGCCTCAGGAATACGAGCGCCTGAAGCAGGTGCAGTGCATTGCGCCCCATGCGAGAATTGCCACGCAAGCCCTGACACTCGGCTTTGCGCACGTGCTGCCTGCCGGACCCGGCGATGCCGGACTGCTGGCCGCCTGTACGCAATGGAGCAATGCCCATGCAGGGCCGGCCACGCCGGTGGCGACGCCGCCTGTGCAGACCGCGGCAAGCGCGGTGTCGACGGCAGAGCCGGCATCTGCCGCAACCCACGAATCAACCGGATCGCCCAGATCCACGACAACGAAGGCCGAACGCGTGACGCCAGACACTACGTCCTCCTCGTCCAGCCATGCCGCATCGTCTGCATCCTCGCAATCGACCAGTGCGACGGGTGCGGCGGGTGCAGCCGCCCATTCGATGAATCCGCCGCACGCAGCGCCCGGGGCTTCCCGCCGGATATCGCCGTGGTGGCCGGTGGCGGCGCTACTTGTGATTGCCATCGCCGCCGGCTTCTGGTGGCTCCAGATGCGGGTCGAACACCTGACCACGGAACTCGCC
Organism: Cupriavidus sp. DL-D2; assembly: GCF_039710735.1. Taxonomy (NCBI): domain Bacteria; kingdom Pseudomonadati; phylum Pseudomonadota; class Betaproteobacteria; order Burkholderiales; family Burkholderiaceae; genus Cupriavidus; species Cupriavidus sp. DL-D2. The sequence goes on from NZ_JBDKXK010000001.1 coordinate 125,834, forward strand.
CGGCGCCAGCAAAGCAACGACGCGATGGTGCAGGAAACGCGCGTGCTCTCGAAGAACGCGCAGGACATCGTCAAGGAGTTGCAGGCGAAGGTCGGCGCGCTCGACGGACAGGTCGTGGAAGCGCGTGACAAGCAGGCCGCGCTGGAGCAGGTCTACCAGGACCTGATGCGCAATCGCGACGACTGGGAAATCGCGGAAATCCAGCAGTTGCTGACCAATGCCGGCCAGCAGCTCCAGCTCACCGGCAATGTCCAGGTGGCACTGGCGGCGCTGCAGAGCGCTGATGCCCGCCTGGCGCGTTCCGACAAGCCGCAGTACAACCAACTGCGCCGCGCCATCGCCCGCGACATTGCGCGGATGAAGGCCGTGCCCGATACCGACCTGACTGGCGCCGCGATCAAGCTCGACGAATCGATCAACCAGATCGATGCATTGCCGCTGCTGTCCGGCGAACAGATGCTCGACCGCACGCCGGGCGAAGGCCGCCACGCGGCGAAGGGTGCCTCGGCGCCTGCCGCCAGTACGGCTGCCCCGGCCGGCAATGTGCTGACGCGTACGTGGGACTACATCGTGTCCGAACTGGGTCACGTGATCCGCGTGCGCAAGGTGGACGATACCAACGCCTTGCTGCTGTCGGGCGACCAGGGCTGGTTCCTGCGCGAGAACGTCAAGCTGCGCCTGCTCAATGCGCGGCTGGCGCTGCTCTCGCGTAACGAGCCCGTGTTCCGCAATGACCTGGCGGCTGCCCAGGCGATGATCGGGCGCTATTTCGATACGCGCTCGCGCCGTGTGCAGGGCGTGCTGACGCTGCTCAAGCAGTCGCAGGCCAGCGCCGTCACCGTGTCGCTGCCGACGATGGCCGAAAGCCTCAGCGCGCTGCGCGCCCTGAAAAAGGAGTAGCCGCATGCGACTGCTTTTCTGGGTAGCTGTCCTATTTGGCGGCGCGGTGGGACTGGCGCTGTTCACGCAGTTCAATCAGAGCAACGTGGTGCTGTTCTACCCGCCGTACCGGGTGGAAATGTCGTTGAACCTGACACTGGCGCTGCTGCTGCTGGTCTTCTTTGTTATCTGGACGATCATGTCGGCGTTCCGACATCTCGCCGAGATGCCGCGCCGTGCCGCGGCCTATCGCGAACGCAGCCGCATGAGCAAGGCCCAGGCCGCGCTGCGCGAATCCATCGAAAACCTGTTCGCGGGGCGCTTCGCGCGAGCCGAACGGGCTGCCAAGGAAGCTCAGGTCTGGCCGGAGCAGGCGCAGACCGCCGCGCTCGTGGGCGCGCGTGCCGCGCACCGGATGCAGGAATCGGGGCGCCGCGATGCCTGGATGGCGCAAGTGACCGATCCTGATCGGGAGCAGGCCCGGCTGGTGTCGATGGCCGAACTGCTCGTCGATGCACGCGATGCCGAGGGTGCGCTTGAGACTATCGCTCAATTGCAGGAGAAGGGCGGTCGCCAGATCCACGTGCAGCGCATCGCGCTGAGAGCGCACCAGCATCTGAAGAACTGGACCGAAGTGCTGCGGCTGGCGCGCTCGCTCGAGAAACGCAACGCGCTGCATCCGGTGCTGGCGCTGCGGCTCAAGCAGATGGCCGTGGAGGCGATGCTGGAAGAGCGTCGCCATGACGCTGAGTCGCTCTATCACTTCTGGCGCTCACTGTCGGCCGATGAACGTCACGCGGTGCGCATCGCCGAACAGGCCGCACGCTATTTCTCGGCGCTGAACCGTCAGACCGAGGCGCGCCGCATCATCGAGGAAGCGCTCAAGGTCAATTGGGACAGCCGCCTTGTGCAGCGCTACGCCGACTGCGCGGAGCCCGGCAAGGCGCTGCCGCAGATCCAGCAGGCCGAACGCTGGCTCGTCGATCACCCCAACGATGCCGATCTCTACTACACGCTCGGGGTGCTATGCCTGGGCGAACAGCTCTGGGGCAAGGCACAGTCGAACTTCGAACGTACGCTGAAATACGCCGACCGCGACAGCCAGCGCCGCATCTGCGTGCGCGCGCATCTGGCGTTGGCGCGGTTGTTCGAGGAAACGGAACGGCCCGAGGAAGCGCAGAAGCATTATCGGGAAAGTGCGATGCTGGCGGCTTGATCGCCGCTTTTCCCGCTGTTGGTTTTCTCCCCTCTCCCGCTTGCGGGAGAGGGGAGAAAACCGAGAGGCGGCGAAAACTCTTCACTCTTCCCGCACCTTCGACCCTTTCACCTTCCCATACCGTTCCAGCGTCTCCATCCGCGCCACGCTGTGCTGCACGATGGGCCTCGGATAGTTCTCGCCCAGCCGGACCCCCGCAGCCGCCAGCACCTCATCCGGCGCTGTCCACGGCGCATGCACATATCGATCCGGCATCTCGGCCAGCACCGGCAGATACTTGCGAATGAACTGGCCTTTCGGGTCGAACTTCTCCGATTGCGTGACCGGGTTGAAGATACGGAAATAGGGCTGGGCATCGCAGCCGGTGGAGGCCGCCCATTGCCAGCCGCCGTTGTTCGATGAAAACTCGAAATCGTTGAGCTGATCGGCAAAGTATTGCTCGCCCGCGCGCCAGTCCACGCCCAGGTCCTTGACGAGGAAACTGGCCACCACCATGCGCAGGCGGTTGTGCATGTAGCCGCTCTGGTTGATCTGCAGCATGGCCGCATCCACCAGCGGGTAGCCAGTCTGGCCCTGGCACCACGCGTCGAGATACTCCTGGGTCGTGTCGGCATCCACCCACTGCAGCGCGTCGTATTCCGGATGGAAGCACTTGCCTTCGGCCACGCGCGGATGGTGGTGCAGGACCATGAAATAGAAATCTCGCCAGATCAGTTCGGACAGCCAGACGGCCGCGCCGGCGCTGGCCACGCCACCGTCGCGCACGGCTTCGTGGGCGGCGCGCACCAGCGTGCGGATCGAGATCGTGCCGAAGCGAAGGTGAACAGACAGGTAGCTTGGGCCACGCACCGCCGGGAAATCGCGCCGGTGCCCGTAGTCGCCAATCCGTCCCATGAAGTCATCGAGCAAGGCCCGGGCGCCGTCGCTGCCTGTGGGCATGGCGATATCGGCAAGATTGGTCGGCGCGAAACCCAGCGAGGCCAGCGCAGGCAGGGCATGGCGATGGGCCGATGGCACCGGCGCGAGCGCTTTCGCATATGGTTCGACCGGATACTCCCGCAAGTCGAACGGCTGCACGGCCTTGAGCCACGCGTTCTTGTACGGCGTGAACACGCTGAACGGCTTGCCTTGCCCGGTCAGGATCTCGTCGGCCTCGAAGATGCACTGGTCCTTGAACGTCAGCAGATGGCGCGCGTCCCGGGCCAGCGCTTCGCGCACTGCTGCATCGCGATCGTTGGCAGCAGGTTCGTAGTCGTGGTTGGCGAAGACGACCTCGATGCCGAGTTCGGCGGCAAGGCTGGGGATGGCCTCGCGCGCTGTGTCATGGAGCACGATCAGGCCGCCGCCGGCCTCGGTCAGCGTCTGGCGCAGCGGTTCCAGTGACCGCAGGATGAACTCGACGCGACGATCCTGCTGGAGTCCGCGTTCAAGCAAAGGGTCCAGGATCTCGCGGTCGAAAACGAAGGCGCACCATACCTGGCGGCAGTGCTTGAGGGCATAATGCAGCGCCGCATGGTCGTCGGCGCGCAGGTCGCGCCGGAACCAGACCAGTCCGCGGTCATAATCCCGGTCGATCCGGTACGGCAGGCGCCCGGTGGCTGCGCCTGCGTCAGTGGAAGATTGAGGTGATCTCGGCATCGCCGTAACCTAACATAGCCACCAGTCATTCCGTATTTGAAGAGTTTTCCCATGGCCATCACACTCGACCGCATCCTTCAATCCCAGGGCTTTGGCACACGTCGCTATTGTGGCGATCTCGTGGAGGCCGGGCTGGTGGAGGTCAATGGCGAGCTGTGCGAGGACCCGGGCGCGCGCTTCGACGTGGATGGCCTGCGCCTGACCGTCGATGGCGAGGAATGGCTGGCTTGCACCAAGGCTTACCTGATGCTCAACAAGCCCACGGACTACGAGTGCTCGCAGAAGCCGCGCCACCATCCGAGCGTCTACAACCTGCTGCCGGTGCCGTTGCGCCAGCGTGAGGTGCAGGCCGTGGGGCGGCTCGATCACGACACCACGGGCCTGCTGCTGCTGACCGACGACGGCCAGTTCATCCATGCCCAGACTTCGCCCAAGAAGCAGGTGCCCAAGGTCTACGAAGTGACCACATTCGACCCGGTCACTCCCGAGCAGGTCGAGGCACTACGCACCGGCGTCAAGCTGGACGACGAGCCAGCCCCGATTGCCGCCGATGCCTGCGAGGCCATCGGCGAACGCACGCTGCGCCTGACGTTGATGCAAGGCAAGTATCACCAGGTCAAGCGCATGGTGGCCGCCGCAGGCAATCATGTGACGGCGCTACACCGGAGCCACATCGGCAATCTGGCCCTGGACCCGGCGCTCAAGCCCGGCGAATGGCGCTGGCTGACGGCCGAGGATCTGGCCGCGCTGAAGCCGTCGGCGGGTTGATGAGCTTCCGTTTCCGAGTTGGCCGAAGTGCGGAAAGCGTTGTTCGGACACAGAACATTTACGCAGAAGTCGGGCGTTGATTTGGTAGAATGCAAGCCATGGCGACGCCCGAAGCTCACATCAATCTCACCAATCAGTTCCTGATTGCCATGCCCGGCATGGCCGATCCGACGTTTTCGGGTTCCGTTGTCTACCTTTGCGAGCATAACGAGCGCGGCGCGCTTGGGCTGGTGATCAACCGGCCGATCGATATCGACATGGCGACGCTGTTCGACAAGATCGATCTCAAGCTCGAAATCCAGCCTGTTGCCCACCAGCCGGTCTACTTCGGCGGCCCGGTGCAGACCGAGCGCGGCTTCGTGCTGCATGATCCGGTCGGCATCTATGTGTCGTCGTTGGCGGTGCCCGGCGGTCTCGAAATGACGACGTCCAAGGATGTGCTGGAAGCCGTTGCCAATGGCAGCGGTCCGCATCGTTTCCTGCTGACGCTCGGTTACGCCGGGTGGGGCGCGGGGCAGTTGGAAGAAGAACTGAGCCGCAATGGCTGGCTGACTGTCCAGGCCGATCCAGAGATTATTTTCAGCGTGCCGCCCGAGGAACGTTTTGCGGCGGCCGTTCGCCTGCTGGGCATCGATGTGGCGATGCTGTCGGGCGAGGCAGGGCATGCCTGAGTTGCCGGGGCGCGAGACGCCCCACGACGGCACGGTGCTCGCGTTCGACTACGGCGAGAAAAAAATCGGCGTGGCGCTCGGTAATTTCATCACCCGGCAAGCACGCGCCCTCACCATCCTTCCCAATATCACGGTCGATGGCCGCTTCGAGGCAGTTGGCGCGCTGATTCGCGAGTGGACGCCTGTGCGCCTCGTGGTCGGCCTGCCGATCAACCCCGATGCTGGTGCCGATGACGCCGAACAGGCCTCGATGCGACTTGCACGCCGCTTCGGTAATCAGTTGAATGGCCGCTTCGACCTGCCCGTGGAATGGGTGGACGAGCGCTATTCCTCGCGTGCGGCGTCCATGGCGGGCGCCAAGCGCGGTGCGCTGGACGCCGAGGCTGCCCGGATCATCCTGCAACAGTATTTCGACGAACTCCCGCTATGAACCAGACCTCCACTCCCGACGCCGAGGCGCTGTACCACGCGCTGCGCGACCAGGCCCAGGCCCTGATGCCGTCCAGCGACCGTGCGCGCTGGTCGGTGGCTGGCATCCACTCTGGCGGCGCCTGGATTGCCGAGCGTCTGGCTGCGGATCTGAACCTGGGCGGCCACGGCGTGATCAACGTGGCCTTCCATCGCGATGACTATGCGAAAAAGGGTCTTCATAGTCAGGCGCAATCGACCACGCTGCCATTCGACGTGCAGGATCGCAACGTCCTGCTGATCGACGACGTACTGGCCACCGGCCGCACGATCCGCGCCGCGGTCAACGAACTGTTCGACTACGGGCGCCCGGCCCGCGTGGCGTTGATGGTGCTTGCGGACCGTGGTGGCCGCGAGTTGCCGTTCGCTGCCGAGTTTGCCGCCACCACTGTGGACCTGCCGCAAGACAAGACACTGGTGCTGTCACACCAGGGTGAGGGCGCCGCCATGCGTTTTGCCTTCGCCACTGAAGCGCGCACCTGAGCGCCGAGCCGGTGTCAACCGGCACCGCCCCTTGCGCGTCAAGCACCCCAGCCATACCTAGACCGAATCCAGCGCCCGACCCACCTGCCATGACCAAGACGTTCCGCAACCCGCAGCTCACCAAGAACGGAGAGCTCAAGCACTTGTTGTCGATCGAAGGGTTGTCGCGTGACATGATCACGCACATCCTCGACACCGCCAGCCAGTTCGTATCGCTGTCGGATTCCGACCGCGAGGTCAAGAAGGTGCCGCTGCTGCGCGGCAAGAGCGTGTTCAACCTGTTCTTCGAGAATTCGACGCGGACCCGTACCACGTTCGAGATCGCCGCCAAGCGGCTGTCGGCGGACGTGCTGAACCTGAACATCAACGCATCGTCGACGAGCAAGGGCGAATCGTTGCTCGACACCATCAACAACCTGTCGGCGATGTCGGCGGACATGTTCGTGGTGCGCCACGCCAGTTCCGGCGCCCCGTACCTGATTGCCGAGCACGTGGCGCCACACGTCCACGTGATCAACGCCGGCGACGGCCGCCATGCGCACCCGACGCAGGGTCTGCTGGATATGTACACCATCCGGCACTTCAAGAAGGATTTCACGAACCTGACGGTTGCCATCGTCGGTGACATCCTGCACTCGCGCGTGGCCCGTTCTGACATCCACGCGCTGACCACCCTGGGTGTACCTGAAGTGCGAGCCATCGGTCCCCGTACGCTGCTGCCCTCGGGGCTGGAGCAAATGGGGGTGCGCGTCTTCCACAACATGGAAGAGGGACTGAAGGGCGTGGATGTGGTGATCATGCTGCGCCTGCAGAACGAGCGGATGAGCGGCGCGCTGCTGCCGTCCGCGCAGGAGTACTTCATGGCGTATGGCCTGACGCCGGAACGGCTGGCGCTGGCCAAGCCCGACGCCATCGTGATGCATCCGGGTCCGATGAACCGCGGCGTGGAGATTGACTCCGCCGTGGCCGACGGCCCGCAGTCGGTGATCCTGAACCAGGTCACGTTCGGTATCGCCGTGCGCATGGCAGTCATGGGAATCGTGGCTGGAAATAACGACTAGGAAGCACTATCAAAATGATTCTGGCGTCGTTGCGCGACCTTGCCGTACCACTTGTACTGTCTGCGGTCGCGCGCCTAGCCATAACCGCTTCGCTTCCTTTTGATAGCGCCTCCCAAAGCGAACAACGAAAACCGAACCAGACATGAAGATTCACATCCAGGGTGGCCGCCTGATCGATCCGGCCGCAAACCTAGACGCCGATCAGGACCTGTTCATTGCCGCCGGCAAGGTGGTGGGCGTCGGCAAGGCGCCCGCCGATTTCCATGCCAACAAGACCATCGACGCACGCGGCCTGATCGTGTGCCCGGGTCTGGTCGATCTCTCCGCACGACTGCGTGAGCCGGGCTTCGAACACAAGGCGACGCTGGAATCCGAAGTGGCTGCGGCATCGGCGGGGGGTGTCACCAGCCTGATCTGTCCGCCCGATACCGATCCGGTACTCGATGAACCGGGCCTGGTCGAGATGCTCAAGTATCGCGCGCGCAAGCTGAACCAGACGCACGTGCATCCGCTGGGTGCACTGACCGTGGGGCTGAAGGGCACGACGCTGACGGAGATGGGCCAACTGACCGAGGCCGGCTGCGTGGGCTTCAGCCAGGCTGAGGAGCCGATCCAGGACACGAAGGTGCTGCTGCGCGCGATGCAGTATGCCCAGACGTTCGGCTTCACACTCTGGCTGCGTCCGGAAGACCCGTTCCTGGGAGGTGGCGTGGCGGCGAGCGGCGCCGTGGCGTCGCGGCTGGGTTTGTCAGGTGTGTCGGTCATTTCCGAAACGGTGCGCCTGCATACGATCTTCGAACTGATGCGCAGCACCGGCGCGCGCGTGCATCTGTGCCGCCTCTCGTCCGCCGCGGGTCTGGAACTCGTCCGTCAGGCGCGCAAGGAAGGTCTGCCGGTGACTTGCGACGTGAACATCCACCACGTGTCGCTGACTGACGTGGACATCGGTTTCTTCAACAGCCAGATGCGCTTCACGCCGCCGCTGCGTAGTGGCCGGGACCGCGACGCGATCGTTGCCGCGCTGACCGATGGCACCATCGACGCATTGTGTTCCGACCATACGCCGGTGGACGACGACGAGAAGCTGCTGCCGTTCGCCGAGGCCACGCCCGGTGCAACCGGGCTGGAACTGCTGCTGCCGCTGACGCTGCGCTGGGCCGCCGAACACAAGGTGCCGCTGGTCAAGGCGCTGGCACGTATCACCAGCGAGCCGGCCCGTGTGGCTGGGCTGCAGGTCGGTGCGCTGACAACGGGCAGCGCGGCGGATATCTGCGTATTCGATCCGAAACTGGTCTGGAAGGTGGAGCGCAACGTACTGAAGAGCCAGGGCAAGAACTCGCCATGGCTCGGCTACGAGATGGAAGGGCGCGTGCGAGTGACGTTGGTCGGCGGCCAGGTCGTCTACGAGCAGCGCTGAAGCGAGTCGCCAGGCGCTGAACAAGGATCGGGATTCGACGATGATCTGGTTACGCAAGCTGCGACTCGGGCTGCATCTGTTGCACGCAATGCTCCTTTGCCTCACGGTCTTCCCGTGGGCAAACACTCACACCCGTGAACGCCTGATCCGGGCCTGGTCGCGCAAGCTGCTGGCGCTCTGCAACATCGAGGTCGAGGTGCAGGGCCTGCCGCCCGGGCAAGGCGCCCCGCGTGGGGCCATGCTGGTGTCGAACCACATTTCCTGGCTCGATATCTACGTGATCCACAGCTGGCAACCCGTGCGCTTCGTGGCCAAGTCCGAAATCCGTAGCTGGCCGGTGGTTGGATGGCTTTGCGACAAGACCGGCACCATCTTCATCGAGCGTGGTAGGAAGCGCGATGCGCATCGCGTGCTGCATCACATCACCGAGGTCATGCAGCAGGGCGACCTCGTCTGCGTGTTTCCCGAAGGCACCACCACGGACGGCAGCCACGTGCTGCCCTTCCACGCCAACCTGATGCAGGCACCCGTCGCCGGCGGATTGCCGGTGCAGCCGGCAGGGCTGAGCTACGTGGACGCCGCGACTGGCAAGCCAACGCTGGCACCGGCGTACATCGACGATATCTCGCTGGGCCAATGCCTGGACGCCATCCTGCGGTCACCGCCGATCAAGGCGCGGCTGACGTTTGGTCCCCAACTGTTGGCGCATTCGGCAAGCCGAAGGGAGTTGGCGGAGGCGGCGCGGGAGGTGGTGGTGTGTCTGGTGGGGGAAACCCCCGAAGCGGCCAGCGAGGTGGCCGACCGGCTGCGGCAGGCTCCGCTGGCCGTGGCATCGCCGCCGGTGGCCGCCACGTCCTGAGGGATGCCGATCCCGGCCGGGCAAGCCTCCGGGGAGATTTGCGATTCGGTTAAACTATGCGGCTTTATCGCGCTGGTTGCTGCCGATCTCATGCGGTCGAAGCCAACCTGCGGAACGACCGGCAAGCCACACACCGCCCGCACCGCGCGCGAGGCGTCAGGAAAGGGAAGCACATGAAATCCGTGGCTATCGTGCAGTCCAACTACATTCCGTGGAAGGGCTATTTCGATATGATTGCCAGCGTAGACGAGTTCATTCTCGACGATGACATGCAGTACACGCGCCGTGACTGGCGCAATCGCAACCAGATCAAGACGCCCCAGGGTGTGCAGTGGCTGACGGTCCCGGTGCAGGTGAAGGGTCGGTATGACCAGAAGATCCGCGACACCGAAATCGACCCGTCCGCCGATTGGGCCCGGACGCACTGGCGCACGTTGGAACAAAACTACCGTCGCGCACCTCATTTCGGCGAGGTGGCACGTTGGGTTGAGCCGCTGTACTGCGATGCCGCATACGAAAACCTGTCACAGCTCAATCGCATCTTTATCGAGGCGATCTGCGCTTATCTCGGTATCGAAACCAGGATCTCGAACTCCTGGGACTATGAGCTTACAGACGGTAAGACGGAGCGGCTGGCGGACTTGTGCGCGCAGGCAGGGGGCACCGAGTATGTATCGGGCCCGTCGGCGAAGGATTATGTCAATGAAGCAGTCTTCGCTGACCGTGGCATCCGGCTGACCTGGTTCGACTACGCTGGCTATGTCGAGTATCCGCAGCTTTGGGGCGAATTCACGCATGGCGTTTCTATTCTCGACCTGCTGTTCAATTGTGGTGCCGATGCGCGCTGCTATATGAAGCACGTCCAGCCTTGAAGTTGTCGGTCGTTGAATAGTCGTCAGGAAAGGCGCAAACCAGGAGATTGGCAATGAAGACACCATTGGTGATTTTCGGAGCGGGCGATATTGCACAGCTTGCCCACTACTACTTCAGCCACGACTCCTCGTACGAAGTTGTGGCATTTTGCGTGGATGCGGCCTATCTGGAGCAGAGCAGTTTTTGCGGCTTGCCGGTAGTACCCTTCGAGGAAGTGGCAGATCGCTATCCGGCCGAAGGCCATGCCATGTTCGTTGCATTGAGCTATGCAAAGGTAAATGCCTTGCGCAAGGCAAAGTACGAGGCAGTGAAGGAAAAGGGCTATCGCTTGGCCGCCTATGTCAGTTCGCGCGCAACGGTATTGAATGACGGTCAGATCGGCGAGAACTGTTTTATCCTGGAGAACAACGTCATCCAGCCGTTCGTGAGCATCGGTAACAACGTGACGCTCTGGAGCGGCAATCACATTGGCCATCATTCGACTATCGCCGACCATTGTTTCCTTGCCTCGCATGTCGTTGTCTCGGGCGGCGTGACGATCGGGCAGCAATGCTTTATTGGCGTCAATGCCACACTGCGCGATCACATCACGCTGGGCGAACGCTGTGTGATTGGGGCCGGTACGCTGATTCTTGTTGATGCGGAAAGCGAGGGCGTCTATGTGCAACAGGCAACGCCGCGCTCTGCGGTCCCCAGCTCAAGGTTGCGGAAGATATGAACAGGAACGGCCGTTGGCGCAAGCTGGGGTGCATTTTCTGCCCGGATGGTTCGCTTTCCTGGATGCGAAGCCATGCTGCGGTTCCCATTGCACAACCACTGGGCGGCGATCTGTTTCGCGTCTATTTCAGTTCGCGGGACGCGGGAAACCGCAGTCATACAGGCTACGTCGACATCGATATCACGCGGCCCTCGGTGATTGTCGCGCAGGGACGGGAACCGGTACTGTCTCCGGGCGAACTGGGCGCATTTGACGACAGTGGTGCCATGGCGACATGGTTGACACCGGGTCCGGATGGCGATCGGCTCTACTATATCGGCTGGAACCTTGGCGTGACCGTACCGTTTCGTAACGCAATCGGACTTGCTGTGGCCCATGCGCCCGGTGTATTCGAGCGTTACGCGCGCGGGCCTATCGTGGACCGCACGGTCAACGAACCCCATTTTTGTGCCAGCTGTTGCGTGCTGCGTGACGAGACGCAATGGCGCATGTGGTATCTCGCCTGCACGGAATGGCGAGCCACGCCTAAAGGGCCGGAGCATCGGTATCACATCAAGTACGCCACGTCGGAAGATGGCATTCACTGGCAACGCAACGGTGTCGTGGCCATTGACTACGCCAATGACGCCGAGCTGGCAATTTCCCGGCCATCAGTGATGCGGGACGCGGACTGCTGGCGCATGTGGTACTCCTATCGGACTGACTATTACCGGATCGGTTATGCCGAATCGGAAGACGGTATCCGGTGGGTGAGGAAGGACGACGCGAGCGGCATTGACGTTTCGGAGAGCGGATGGGACGCCGAGATGATCGAGTATCCTTTCGTGTTCGACCACGCTGGACAGCGCTATATGCTATACAACGGCAACGGTTACGGCGCGACAGGCTTTGGTCTTGCCGTGCTGGATTGAGAACATGACACGCGCTTTTGACTATCTCTATATTCTTGCAACGATCTTGCTGACGACATACGGGCAGTTGATCCTGAAATGGCGTATCGGCAAGTTCGGTGCAATGCCGACAGCACCGTTTGAAAAGCTGCGTTTCCTTATCCTGCTATTGCTGGATCCGCTCATTTTCTCGGGTTTCTTTGCCGCGTTTCTTGCATCGCTCGCCTGGATGGCGGCCATGACAAAGTTCGATCTTAGTCAGGCCTACCCGTTCATGAGCCTGAACTTCGCCATCGTGTTGTGCCTGAGTATCTGGTTTCTGGGCGAGCCGTTTTCCAGCCCGAAACTGTTCGGTGTAGCGTTAATCATGTTGGGTACTGTTGTCGCGGCCCGCGGCTAGATTCGATGAAAGACCAGACTATTCCATTCAACTTGCCGCATCTGACCGGCGACGAATTCACCTACGTGGCCGAGATTGCCCGCACGCGCAAGCTGGCGGGAGACGGGCAGTTCACCAAATGGTGCAGTGACTGGATCGAGCAACGTACGGGGTGCGCGCGAGCCCTATTGACGCATTCATGCACGGCAGCCCTCGAAATGGCGGCGCTGCTGCTGGACATCCAGCCGGGCGACGAAGTCATCATGCCGTCCTACACGTTTGTGTCCACAGCCAACGCGTTTGTGTTGCGGGGCGGTGTGCCGGTTTTCGTCGATATTCGCGAGGATACGCTGAATCTCGACGAACGGCTGGTTGAGGCCGCGATTACGCCCCGTACGCGTGCCATCGTTCCGGTTCACTACGCTGGCGTTGCTTGTGAAATGGACGTGCTCAATGACATCGCGCGCCGTCATGGCCTGAAGGTCGTGGAGGATGCCGCGCAGGGTGTCATGGCTTACTACCGTGGCCGTCCTCTTGGTGCGCTGGGTGATCTCGGTGCGTTCAGTTTCCACGAAACCAAGAACGTGATTTCCGGCGAGGGCGGCGCATTGCTTGTGAACGATCCCGCGCTGGCACTGCGTGCAGAGATTATTCGTGAGAAAGGTACGGACCGCAGCCGATTCTTCCGCGGGGAGATAGACAAGTACACGTGGCAGGAAGTTGGCTCATCGTATTTGCCCAGCGAGGTGATTGCTGCATTTCTGCGCGCCCAGCTCGAACATGCCGAGGCCCTGACCGCGGACCGCATGGTGAGTTGGAATCGATATCACGCGGCGTTTGCCGATCTGGAATTCAGGGGCCTGTTGCGCAGGCCAATCGTTCCAGAGCACTGCGACCACAATGCTCACATGTACTACGTATTGCTGCCCGATCACATCGACCGGCAAGGTGTCCTGGAAAAGCTCAAGGCAGCCGGTGTTGCATCGGTGTTCCACTATGTCCCGCTGCATTCATCGCCCGGTGGTCAGCGCTACGGTCGGGTGCACGGTGGGCTGGCAGTGACAAACCGCCAATCCGAGCGCCTGATTCGCCTGCCGCTGTGGGTCGGGATGGAGGAGCAATTTCCGGCAAGAATTGCGCGCATCATGATGGAAGCGATCGTCGGTGCAGACAGCTAATGCAAAAGTCCGAAATGATGAATGAACGCACTGATCTGCTGGATGAGGTGGCTGGATATTATTCGGCCAAGCTCGCCGAATATGGCCAGACCGCGCAAGGCGTGGACTGGAACGGGGAAGAAAGCCAGGTGCTTCGATTCGCGCAACTGGCCAGGATTATCGGCGATACCAAGGACTCGTTCAGTGTCAACGACCTTGGCTGTGGCTATGGGGCACTCAGGGAGTACCTGGGCGGGTTGTATCCGGCACTGACCTACACGGGAATCGATGTTGCCGAAGAGATGATCCAGGCCGCTGGGCATCGTCATGGTGCCGATGCGTCGACGCGTTTCATCGTCGGGAGCGAACCGGATGCGACGGCCGATTTTGGCATCGCGAGCGGCATTTTCAATGTCCGGATGGCGCGTGGTGACGGTGAGTGGCTGGATTACATCAAGAGCTCACTCGATACCATGAACCGCACCAGCCGCCTGGGATTCGCATTCAATTGCCTGACCTCGTATTCCGATGCGGATAAAATGCGCAACACGCTGTACTACGCGGACCCATGCGAGTTGTTCGATCATTGCAAACGACACTATTCGCGTAACGTCGCGCTTTTGCACGACTACGGGCTGTACGAATTTACGATCCTGGTCAGGAAGGACGAAGGCGCCACGCCGAAATGACGCATGGTGCCTGTCCGGTTTGATGGCAGGCGGATACTTGCACGTATCCGCTGCGCATCAACGCGTCGCTGCTGCCTGTCGTACGTCTTGCGCCGGCATGGAATGCGGGCATCGTACGTTATGGATCACAAGGCCGCCGCGGTCGTGAATTACCTTGTCGACGAGTGTGGACTGGAAATGCTCCTCGCAGTAGATGCGTAGTCGCTCCAGGCGCCCCGGTGGCATGCTGATCGATAAGCCTTCCGCGCTTGCCAGGCGAACCAGAAAACCACGACCAGCCGTTTCCTCCTTTGTCGCGACGGAGAACGGCGCGGGCGTGGAGACGCCCATTGGGTAGATCTGCACGGATTGTGCGTCCGTGAATCCATCGAACGGTGGAAAGGCGGATTCATAGGGGAAGGCGGGACCCCACACGAACAAGGTTCCCTCCGGAAGCCCCTTGAGTTGCAGTCGAGCCTGCGAAAGCCGGGATTGTGCCTCGACCTGATAGGGCCATACCGCATGGAAGGCAGCGGCACTTGCCAGGAGCAGCGCAAAGCCCGCGAGACCACGCGCCCATGCCGGGCGACCATTCAGCCCGCACACCGCCACCAGCAACACGAATGCGCAGAGTGGATAGTTGACGCGAATCACGCCGGGCCGTCCGATGGCGCCAAGCGCGAACACGGCAGCACCCACCAGCACGCCAAGGATGACGACCACGCGCGATGGGCTCACGAGCGTGATGATCAATGCGCAGGCCAGCAGTGGCCACAGTTGATCCACAAATAGCTGGCGTAACGATTCCAGGCCCATGCCGAATCCACGTTGCACCCATGCATGAAGGTCTACGTCTTTCAGCATGGCGTTGAGCTTGGCGGGGTCTGTCAGTTGCGGGTCCACAAAGAACCAGTCGCTGACAAGATCGATGTCGTTGGGCGAGTACCCGTACCGCGCCAGGACGTCGGGCCGGTTCTTCACCTGGTTGCCGGCGCGGAAATCGGTGTAAGGTGCCCGCGCGATATTGAATTCATGGAATGTCTTCCACGCAGTCGTATCGTAGGCAGCCTTGTTCAAATGCGCCGCGCCAGCGATCGAAACAGCCAGGAGGACAAGCGCGGCCTGCATTGCCCGATTGCGGACCAGCGTCTTCCAGGGCATGAATGGCACGCCAACCGCGAGGACAAGCCAGAATTCCTGGTCCCGTATCAAGTAGGACAGGAAGCCGAGCAGGCTCGCCAGGACAAGGCTGAACTTCTCTCCGGTCTCGGCATACGTACGCCAGCCCAGGACTGCGGCCACAGCCAGCAAACCAGCGTTGAGCGTGAATTGAGGAAACAGCACAGGCCAGACGAAGATCAGCGTGACGGCGATCAATGCGTGAATCCAGGTCACACGCAGGCGCATCAGGAAGTGGAGCGTGGCAGCACAAGACACCACGATGACGAGTGTGGAGGCGACGGTGTAGCCGACGACATTGCCAAACTGCGGCATGGCCCGGACGATATTGCCCCATAGGACGTTCGAGAAAATAAGGTTCGGCGAGCTTTGGGCAACAAATCCATAGCCGTGGGCAATCATCGACATGCCAACGTCATCGTTGGTCTCCCACATTGGCGTGAAATACGCCGAAAGCAGGAGAACCAGTCCAATCGACATGAAAATTGCCAAGGCAAGATGTTGATAAGCGCCCGATCGCGATCGGTGGGCGCTGTTCTGAAAAAGATTCTTATGCATCGAAGGTTGTTCTCGGGCCTTCTGGTGAGGTTGGCAGTTCATTGCCGGCGATTCTACGCGGCAAAAATCCGGGGCGGGTTCGCAGCGGCTGTTTTTGGGTGGGTCCCTGGCGCACCGTGTTATTCAGGCTTCACGCAAGCGGGTCGCGATACTGGGGGCAATCCACCTGTACCAACGAACGCCCGGCGGGGTCGCTGACGAGTCTGGCGGCCGTCAACTGTCCGCCCCACACACAGCCGGTATCAAGCGCCATCAGGTCGGAGCGCATCACCAGCCCAAGTGTCGACCAGTGACCCACGACCATCGTCATGTCGGCGGTGCGCCGTCCCGGAACGTCGAACCATGGCATGAACCCGGCCGGAGCCGTCCCGGGGCCCTCCTTGGTCTTGAGATCCATCACGCCGTCCGCGTTGCAATAGCGCAAGCGTGTGAGAGCGTTGACGATCACGCGATGACGTTCGATGCCCCGCAATCCGTCATGCCAGCGGTCGGCGGCATTGCCAAACACATCGGCAAGAAAGCCCTGCCAGTTGGCGCCTTGCAGTTGGTCTTCCACTTCGGCGGCCAGGTCCATGACCTGGGAGGCGCTCCATTGCGGCAGTACGCCGGCATGGACGACGAGAAAATCATCGATGCGCTGGGCGAGCGGGCAAGAGCGCAGCCAGTTCAGCAGGGCTTCGCGATCCGGTGCGGCGAGCACGGTATGGAGCGTGTCCGATTTTCCAGGCTTGCGAACCCCCGCCGCGACCGCCAGCAGATGAATGTCATGGTTGCCCAGCACCGTGCGTGCGCGAGGCCCCATGGTACGGATGGTACGTAGGGTTTCCAGCGAATCCGGTCCGCGGTTGACGAGATCCCCGACAAAGCACAGCCTGGCATCCGTTGGGAGCCTGGAGAGCACTTTCTGCAGGGATGCATTGCAACCCTGCAGGTCTCCGATGGCGTAGATGTCTGTGTCGGCTTGGGAGGTCGAGGAAATTGGCATGGCGTGAACCGGTCTGGGCCGAGAAGAGGCTGCGGTGAAAAAGGGGCGAGGTGGCGCGCTTCCCGTGGCGTGTTCTGAGCGGTTCTGACTTCGGATAGAATACGCGTCACCTCAAAGCGGACGCTCCCAATTTTGCCATTCATCCGGTGCATGCCGGAAGCCATATCTAGGTAGCGCCGCCTCTACCGTCCCTTTCCAGTCGGAAGACTGCACAACTGGGCGGCGCTCGCGTGCCGGATCGGTGGAATTTCGTGATCACGTACGGAGCCACAGCAATTGCCTAACATTCTTGTCACCGGTGGGGCCGGTTTCATCGGAGCCAACTTCGTGCTCGACTGGCTGGCGGACCCGCAGGCCGACGGCGTGGTGAATGTTGACAAGCTGACCTATGCAGCCAATCTGCGGACGCTGGCACCGCTCGATGGTGATCCGCGTCATGTCTTTTCCCGCACGGATATCTGCGATCGCCAGGCACTCGACGTCCTGCTGGCTACGCATCGGCCCCGGGCTGTGGTGCACTTTGCGGCGGAAAGCCACGTCGACAGGTCGATCCACGGTCCCGCGGCTTTCATCGAGACCAATATTGTCGGAACGTTCACGCTGCTTGAGGCAGTCCGGGCGTACTGGATAACGCTCGACGCGGAGGCGCAGCAGGCATTTCGACTGCTCCACGTGTCGACCGACGAAGTCTTCGGCTCGCTCGGACCCGACGACTCACAATTTTCGGAAACCACCGCGTACGCGCCAAACAGTCCGTATTCCGCGTCGAAAGCAGCATCCGATCACCTCGTGCGGGCTTATTTCCACACCTACGGACTTCCGGTCCTGACGACCAATTGTTCGAACAACTACGGTCCCTATCAGTTTCCGGAAAAGCTGATACCGCTCGTTATCGCCAATGCGCTGGCGAGCAAGCCGCTTCCTGTCTACGGCGATGGCCTTAATATCCGTGACTGGCTCCATGTCATGGATCACTGCCGAGCAATCAGGGAAGTGCTGTCGCGTGGCGTGCCTGGCGAGACCTACAACGTTGGCGGTATCAATGAGCGGACCAATCTCGATGTGGTGCACGCGATATGCGACCTGCTCGACGAGATGCGACCGGACGGGCAAGGCTCGCGACGACGCCTGATCAAATTCGTCCCGGACAGGCCTGGACATGACCGCCGCTATGCCATTGACGCTGGCAAGCTTGCGCGCGAGCTTGGATGGGCGCCTCTGGAAACTTTCGAAAGCGGATTGCGCAAGACGGTCCAGTGGTACCTCGACAACCAGGCCTGGGTCGAATCGGTGACCTCGGGCGAGTATCGGCAATGGATGGCGCAGCACTATGCGACCTAGTGCTAGACCTGCCCTCCTGGTCCTTGGCAGCAATGGCCAGCTGGGCTTCGAACTACGGCGAAGCCTGGCATGCCTGGGCGAGGTCGTTGCGCTCGATCGCGCGGCATGCGACATCACGAAGCACGAGGAATGCCTCGCGGTGCTGGCCCGTTACCGGCCGGATGTCGTCGTCAATGCGGCTGCCTACACCGGTGTCGGTCAGGCGGAGCAGGACCCGGATGCGGCGTTGCTCGCCAACGGTACCGCGCCGGGCTGGCTGGCCGCGGCGACACGCGATCTTGGGGGCCTGTTCGTACATTTCTCGACGGATTTCGTCTTCGACGGGCGGCACACGCAACCCTATACCGAAGAGGATGTCCCGATGCCACTGTCGGTCTATGGCAAGACAAAGCTAGAGGGCGAAAGGGCGGTACTGGCTGCCGGAGGGTCTGCCATCGTGCTCCGAACAGCATGGCTGGCAGGGGTGCACGGGTCCAACTTTCTCAAGACGATACTGGCACGTGCGAAAGCCGGGGAGCGGTTGCAGGTGGTGGCAGACCAGGTTGGTACGCCAACCTCTGCGGCGCTCGTTGCCGACGTGACGGCACACATTGTCGCCCGGTACTGGCTGGCTGCCGGGGTACGTCCTGGGTTTCCGACCGGTGTGTACCATCTCACCGCGGGTGGAGAGGCATCCTGGCATGCTTACGCGTGCGAGATTTGCCGATTTGCCCAGGCGCGCGGCATGGCCCTTCGGTTGGGGCCGGGCGACGTCGGCGCGTGTGCTGCGCGGGACTTCGACGGCGGCGTAGAACGACCGGCCTATTCGGTGCTGGATACCACGCGTCTGCGCGAAACATTTGGCGTGCATTTGCCGCAGTGGGAGCAAGGTGTCCACTGGCTGCTGGAACAACTCATCTCTCGGGAACAGACCCATGCGTAAGGGCATTATTCTTGCCGGTGGATCCGGTACGCGCCTATATCCGGTTACGCGAAGCGTTTCCAAGCAACTGCTGCCGGTATACGACAAGCCGATGATCTACTATCCGCTTGCCACGCTCATGTTGGCTGGCATCCGCGATATTCTCATCATCACGACACCGGAAGAATCATCGCGTTTCGTTGAACTGCTGGGTGACGGTTCGCGCTGGGGGCTCAATCTTTCCTATGCGGTACAGCCTTCTCCGGACGGACTCGCGCAGGCATTCCTGATTGGCCGTGATTTCATCGGCAATCGACCGAGCGCCCTGGTGCTGGGCGACAACATCTTCTATGGGCATGATCTGGCCCGCCAGCTCCGGTCCATTTCGGCAGGGGATGCGGGTGCGACGGTATTCGCCTATCACGTCCAGGATCCTCATCGCTATGGCGTGGTCGAGTTCGACGACAACTATCGCGCTATCTCGCTGGAAGAAAAGCCCGAGAATCCACGTTCGCACTATGCCGTGACGGGCTTGTATTTCTACGATAGCCAGGTGTGCGACTTCGCGGCGGACGTCAAGCCGTCGGCACGGGGCGAGTTGGAAATTACCGATGTCAACAAGCGCTATCTGGAAGCGGGACAACTCGATGTCACCATATTTGGACGGGGACACGCGTGGCTGGATACCGGCACGCATGAGTCGCTGCTAACGGCAGCCAGTTTCATTGCCACGTTGCAGAATCGGCAAGGGCTCATGGTGTCCTGCCCTGAGGAAATCGCCTATCGCAATGGCTGGATCAGTGCCGAGCAGGTTGTCGAGTTGGCGGAACCTCTGCGCAAGGTGGCTTATGGCCAATACCTGCTGCGCGTCATCAATGAGCTTTCCGGGGATCTGCGGCCTTGAAAATCACTGCGACGCGGCTGGCGCTACCAGAGGTCATGGTTATCGAGCCGAAGGTTTTCCACGACTCGCGTGGCTTTCTTTACGAAGCGTTTAACGCGGCCGACTTCGCCATGGCGACTGGTATCGTGCGTGAGTTCGTGCAGGACAATCATTCGCGTTCCAGACGGGGTGTTCTGCGTGGCTTGCACTATCAAATGCCCAATCCGCAGGGAAAGCTGGTGAGCGTGGTATCGGGTGAGATCTTCGATGTGGCAGTGGATATCCGCCGGAATTCGCCGAATTTCGGCCAATGGGTCGGCGCGACGCTTTCGGGCGAAAATCATCGGCAAATGTGGGTGCCTGAGGGATTTGCCCATGGTTTCGTTGTCATGTCCGAAACCGCCGATGTCCTTTACAAGACCACTGATTACTACCATCCGGAATCGGAACATTGCATACGCTGGGATGACGCGGATCTCGCCGTGGCATGGCCCGATCCTGGCGTGCCGCTGATCATGGCTTCGTCCCGGCTGGGCGTGCCCCTCTCGCAAGCGCAACTATTCTGAATGGTCTGGACACTGTGAATACAGGCAAGCGACGGGCATGGCTCGCATGGACGTTTGTCGCCATCTTCTGCGCTGTTCTCGCTGCCGGGGTTGTCGTGCCCGTGTATGCGGACGAGGCTGCCGGGGTGCTCATGCGTGGGATGTTCCTGACGAATGGGTGGCGGCTTAACACGCTGATGCCGCAATGCGGCCCAGGATTCCTGCAACCCGTGCCATGGCTGCATCTGCCCGGCGCGCTGGCGTCCGATCTGATCATGCATGCGGCGGCTCCTCTGGGGGTTCGGGGGCGGGGGATGCTCATTGGCCTTGCGTGGCTTGGCATGACGGTCGTTGTGTTCCGGGCACTGATCCGGTCCAACGTCTTGCGGACGTGGATCCTCGCAGGATTTGTCGCGGTACTCGGCCTTGGCGTGCTGCCGCTGACGCTGGTGATGATGCGTGGGGAACAGATGATGCTGTTCCTGTTGTCGGTCCTGCTGGTCTTTCCGCTTGTCCTGCGGCGCGATGGGGCGACCCATCGACATGGCGAAACAGCATTGCTTGCCGCAGTGTTCTGTCTGGTTGTCAGCCTTTTCTTCTACACCCATCCCAAGACCCTTTTCTTCATCCCGCTGGTCGTCCTGTCGGCGGTGGCAACTTTCGGCTCACGTGGTCGCTTGTGGATCGTTGTCGTTACCGCGTTTGCGCTTGGTGCCGCCTGGCAGACTCTGCGGTTCGCTGCGGAGGTAGCCTCGTGCCCGGGTGCGCCCCAGATGTCGGCGATCCTCGCGGGCAATACGCTGTCGCTAGCCGGGATGTGGACTGCGCCGGGGGCTTTCGTGCTGAAGCTGCTCGTGAATGTCCAACAGGTGCCGGACGCCATCCTCAAGCACATCGTGTTTGCAGATGGCTATCAGTCGGCGTGGCTGGCCCCGGTGCCCGGGTTGGTCGCAGGGTGGCCAGTCGGCGACGTCAATACCTATATCCGGTATGCCATCTGGGGAACATACTGGGCGGCGCTCGTTGTTCCGCCTCTGCTCGTCATTGCATGCTGTGTGCGTCTTGTCGCGGCGGGTCCGCTATGGTGGGCGGGGGCATTCTGGATCGCGTTGGCAGGGCACGCATCCCTGTTCGCCACGTGGAATTTCTACGCCGCGACACTGTTGCTGCCACTTGCGCTGTGGTGCCTCGTTTTTTCGATTGCGGCTATTCTCGAGCGCTGGCGTTCGGCTGACTCGACGCGAAGTGGCTACATCGCGGCCGTTGTTCTGTCACCGCTGCTGGCACTGTTTCTTGCCAGTGCGGCTCTGCTGGTGATGCGCGTCTTGCCGCCGACGATAGAGTCCGGCCGATCTGCAGAGTTCGGGTTGCCAAAGCAAGGTTTGTCGGTACCCACGCTCGGCTTCGAAAAGCAGCGCGACGGGATTCGCCGTTTTGCCAGCCAATGCGGCATTCAAGGCGACGGCGCGCGGCACCTTGTCGTGGATAACCTCACGTTTTTTGCTTTTGACAACCTGCGCGAGCCGCTGCAATCAGACTACCTGTACGAACACGGCTTTGGTGTCGATCTCAGGGGCGATGCTTTGCCGGCCCTGCTCAAGGGCCTGGGAGCCCCCGGCATCATCGCCCAATGCACCATGTTCCCAACAGTCTTCGGAGACCGGGTGCGCCGTGACGGAAATCTCTGCTGCGTGGACTTGACGCAAGAACGTTGATCGGGCTCAGCGGTCGGCCGGATCAAGGAATATGTTGCTGAATGTGGCTTTGTGACGGATTGAGGTCAAACTGGTAACAGCCGGGTACAAATGTGGCATTTTGCTGGCGGAAGACCGGCCTACCTCAGCTAGAATGTCGCCCGACATGACAGAGGCATGACGCGCCGCGGCATCGCACTTTGCATCACATAAAAGTGACTAATAATATATTTTTTTGTCGGTAAACAGGTCAAATCTCCGCGAAAGTGACGTCGCCCGGACGATGCCGGAGCCTGCACCAACTGACGCTTCCGGTCATGGTTGGCTTGCGCAAGTCGTTTTCGAGGAAATGTATAACGATGAATAAGTTCCCCCTGAAGGCTCATGCGTGACTTGAGAGCAATCGGCATACTGGCCGGTGCTACGCTGGTCAAGGCGTTGGCCGGGCTTGCGACTGCGAAGATCATCGCTACTTCGGTGAACCTGGGGCAGTTTGGCCAGCTTTCTCAGTTCATGGCACTTACGGCATTTGCTGGAATGCTCGCAGCAGGAGGAATCGCGCCCGGCGTGACGAGGGCCATCGCGGCGCACAAGGGAAGTGAGCGCGAACAAGATTGGCTCGGCGTCATTTCACAGATTTACATGGCCACGACCGTCGTCCTGGCGCTGGTCATCCTGCTGTTCTCGTCGTCCCTGTCCTCGCTGGTTTTTGGCGCGGATGACTATCGCTGGGCGGTGGCATTGCTGGCGATTACTCAGGCGCTGGTCGGTTTTTGTGCGCTCTATCAGGCATTTGCTTCGGCGTACGGAAGGTATGAGGTCATTCTGGCTTCCAACGCAGTGGGTGCGGTAATCGGCATAGCGTTGCTGGCGGTGTTGACGCATTATTGTGGTTACAGCGGCGCTGCGCTCGGTGTGGTGCTGCTGCCGGCCATGCCGGGTGCCACCTTGCTGATCCTCAAGTTCCGGAGCGTCCGGAGCAAGCTGACGGTGGGCTACAGGCGTGTCGATCTGGTGAAGGTCGGGCATATGTTTTCGTTTTCGGCGATCACCCTTGCAGGGGCGGCGAGCATTACGCTGGGACAGATGGCCGTGCGAGATCTGCTGGGTTCGGTGTCTGGCTGGGAGCAGGTCGGGTATTGGCAGTCGACGATCCGGATCTCGGACGTCTACATGCAGTTCATCAGCGTATTTCTGTTGAGCTATGCCATGCCAAAGCTCGCCGGCATTGGCGATCGGGACATCGGCCGGGCCTTTATGGGCATACAGGGAAAGGCGCTTGTCCTGTTTTGCCTGGGTGGCGTTTTCCTTTGGGGAATCCGACATGAGTTGTATCGGCTGCTGTACTCGGCAGAGTTTGTCGGTGCAAGCAATTTGCTGGCACCGCAATTGATCGGGGACGCATTCCGGGTGGTTGCTGTCAGCATTTCTACGCTGTTCATGGCCCGTGGCACTGTGAGGGTGTCGCTGGTCTACGAAATTCTGCAGGGAATACTGCTATTTGCTGGTACGTTCCTGATGGTTAATCACTTTGGTGGAAGCGCCCCGGTCTATGCCTATGGCGCAACTTATTTTGGGCTGATGGTGGGCATGATGCTGATGTACCGATCGCGGTTCAGGTTGGCGGCGAAATGAAGATCGTATTGCTATGCACCGGCTACTCGCTGGATGCGGATACTCCTTCGCTATCGGACGAAATGGCCGAGGCCCTCGTGCGCAAGGGGCATGATGTCAGCGTCTTCGTCGTGAACTGGTCGAAGCGGCCCTACGGCAAGCCTGTTTCCGTCCGAAACGGGCGCCTGAGTGTGTACATCGCCGATCCGTTCCAGCTGCCCTTCGGGCCGCCGCTGCTCAAGAAGGTTGCCAAGTGGACACTGTCGTCCATGAGCGTGGTGGCACAGCTCCTGAAATTCCGCCGCGAGAACAAGGCCGATGTGGTCGTGGGATTTTCGCCGGCCACGGCGATGCTAGTGCCCATCGTCATCATGACGGCCTTGACGCGCGCACGGACTTTTCTCGTTCAATGGGATTTTTTCCCGAACCATCACGCGCAAATCGGTTTGCTCCAGGGCGAAGTATTGGTTAAAGGCCTGAAAAAGCTTGAGACGTGGCTGATGCGACGGTTCGAGGTGATCGGCTGCATGTCGCCGAGGAATATCGCTTATCTGCAGCACCACTATGATCTGTCGCCCGCACAGAAAATTGTAGAATTGCCGATCTGGTCTTCGTTTCCGGAATCTTCTTCCGAAGCGAGGGACGCGGCGCGCGCGTCTTTCGGACTGCCACCGGACACCACCATCCTGGTTTTCGGCGGGCAACTGTCCAAGGGCCGCGGTATCGAGGATATTCTCAGCGCGGCCAAAGAGGCGGCCCAACGGGCCATACCGTGTGTGTTCCTGATTGTCGGCAACGGTGAGCAAGAGGGGATGATCAAGGATGCCATTGGCTCGGGTGCGCATAACCTCATGCACATGGCCGGCCTGACTCGCCAGAAGTATCTCTCTTTGTTGTCGGCCTGTGACATCGGCATCGTCAGTACTGTCCGGGGAGTTGACGTGCCAACGTTCCCTTCCAAAACCTTGGACTACATCAATATCGGGCTGCCGGTGCTGGCATCTGTCGAGGAAGCTACTGATTTCGGTGAATTTGTTGAACATAGCGGCATTGGCCTGGCAATTCCGGCGGGGAATGCCATCGCTTTCGTACAAGCTATCGAGCGGATGATTGCGGCTGGACCTACTGCAACGTGGAACAATGAAAAAGCATTTGCCGAGACAAGGCAGCGCTTCCAGGTTGATCGGGTTTCCGACCATCTTCTTGAGTCGATCGGGCGGCATTGAATGCAGACCGATGTCACAAGGTATTCGGCTTCCGAGTTGCAAATGACGCGCGCGGCATCGCTTGGCGTGCGTTTCGCGCCGCTTGCATTCTTCTGCGTCTGGACCCTGCTGCCCTTGTTCCTGATCTTCTGGGGGCCATTCGATTTTCAACTCGACCAGCCGGATGCGCTCGTCGGGTTTATCTTTGCGTGCGTATTGGCATTTGCGCTTGGATACTCGCTGTTTGCCGTCACGGCAACGGTGCGGATCAAGCGGGCACCCGCTCCGCATCCACGTATCAATGGTCTCTTCCTTGCTGCGTGTCTTCTATCGTTGCTGTTAATCGAGCCATCTATTTACGCCTATACGGGCAAGCACGTTTGGCAGTTGGCTTCTGTTCTCAATCAGCGTGAGGTTTACCAGCAGTTGCTGACGGGCCTCGAGGCGGCATCGCCGCTGCGTAAAACGATGTCGGCGCTGCGTGGCCTTGCCGCCCCTGTCGTGTTGCTGGTGTTGCCGACTGCAGCTGTGTATTGGGCCGATCTAGACCGTTGGGCACGCCGCTCAGTCGTGGGTGTCGTAGGGTGCTTTCTGTTGTTCTCCCTTTTTCGTGGAACCGACAAGGAGATGGGAGACCTGCTGGTTTTCTTCTTTGTCGGCCTCAGCATTGCCGCCGGCTTCAGGGCTGTCCGCGGTATTGGCCTGAATGGAAAAGCGATGCGGCGCAGGTTTCTTGTCGGCGTCTGTGTTGTGCTGATTTTTGTCATCATGTTCACAGTGCGCAAGGCCGCACGCATGCAGGGAGTGCTGTCCTTCTGCCTGTACAACGAAGTCGCCTGCTTCACGGTGGATGGCAGTTCGGAGATTATCAATCTCATCAGATTTTCATTCGGCATGCTGACTGCATATCTCAGTCAGGGCTACTATGGCCTCAGTCTGGCACTGAATGTTGATTACAATTGGACCTTTGGCATAGGTCACTCATCGTTTCTGGTGTCTTTCCTGAGTTCTTTTTTCGACACCGAAAGTATTTATCAGGACGGTTTGATGTATGCCTTGCGGGTGTCTGGCTGGGATGATCGTTATGTCTGGTCTTCGGCGTTCCCCTGGCTGGCCTCGGATCTTACGTTCTGGGGGGTACCGCCACTGATGTTCCTGATCGGTGCCATGTATTCTCGCGCATGGATTGCTGCCATTGCGCGGCGGAGCCTGTCCGGGATCATGGTGTTTGCATTGTTGTCCGTATTTATCGTCTATTTGCCCGCGAATAATCAATTGGCCCAGAGCCCTGATTATTACGTCGCGACAGTGGTTTGGTTGGCTATCTTTGTACTTGAGGGTGTGCGAAATGTTTCTCGGAAAGACTTTGTTGATTACGGGCGGGACCGGCTCGTTCGGTAACGCAGTACTGCGGCGATTCCTGAATTCGGACATTGGCGAAATCCGCATCTTCAGCCGCGATGAAAAAAAACAGGATGACATGCGCAAGCGTTATGCCGATCCGAAGCTGAAGTTCTATATTGGCGATGTGCGTGACATGAGCAGCGTTGCCGCTGCCATGCGCGGCGTCGACTATGTTTTCCATGCTGCCGCGTTGAAGCAGGTGCCCTCTTGCGAGTTTCACCCGATGCAGGCTGTGCGGACCAATGTCCTCGGTACGGAAAACGTGCTCGAGGCGGCTGTCAATGCCGGCGTCGAACGTGTGGTCTGCCTGAGTACCGACAAGGCTGTGTATCCCATCAACGCCATGGGCATCAGCAAGGCGATGATGGAGAAAGTGATGGTGGCTGCCAGCCGCAATCTCGAAGGCACGGGCACTGTTATCTGCGGGACACGATATGGCAACGTGATGGCCTCGCGTGGCTCGGTCATTCCTCTATTCGTGGATCAGGTCTTGTCGGGACGACCGATCACTATCACCGATCCGACGATGACACGCTTCATGATGACGCTGGCCGATGCGGTGGATCTTGTGCTGTATGCATTCGAGCATGGAAACAACGGGGATATCTTCGTCCAGAAAGCGCCTGCCGCAACCGTGGAGGTCCTTGCCAAAGCCATCCTGGATCTGATGGCAAAACCCGAGCACGGCGTCAATGTCATTGGCACCCGTCACGGGGAGAAGCTGTATGAAGCGTTGCTGAGCCGCGAGGAAATGGCTTGTGCGGAAGACATGGGCGATTACTTCCGAGTACCGCCGGATGGCCGTGATCTGAACTATGAAAAGTTTGTCGAAAAGGGCGAGCAACGCATCACGCAAAGCCACCATGGCGAGGACTACAACTCCCACAATACGACGCGACTCGACGTGGAGGGCATGAAGGCACTGCTGCTCAAGCTCGATTTCATGCAGCGCATCGCCCGTGGCGAGCATGCCGTTGCGGAGGAGTGAGCGGGAATGAAAGTCCTGATAACCGGCGCTGACGGTTTTGTCGGCAAGAACCTTCGCTTGACGCTGTCCGAGCGCAAAGACGTGCAAGTCAGCACGTTTACGCGCGAAGACGACCCGGCGTCGCTGCCTGCCCTGGTGCACGAGGCAGATTTTATCTTTCATCTGGCAGGCGTGAATCGCCCCAAGGATCCGGCCGAATTTGCATCGGGCAATGCCGGCCTGACCCAGGTGCTTGGCGACGCGCTCTGTGATGAAGCTGTGAATCATCATCGTCGCGTGCCAGTCATCTACACGTCGTCCACGCAAGCTGAGCTTGGCAATGCCTACGGTGCGAGCAAGCGCGATGCCGAGCAGGTCCTGTTCGACCTCCAGGCCGCTCACGGTATTCCCGTTCACGTTTTCCGCTTGCCTAACGTGTTCGGCAAATGGTGCCGGCCGAACTACAACTCGGCCGTGGCGACGTTCTGCCATAACATCGCCCGCGATTTGCCAATCCAGGTCAATGATCCCGCGGCGCCGGTGACGCTCGTGTACGTGGACGACGTTGTACAGCGTTTCGTGCAACTGATGGATGGGGCGGATGCGGAAGCGGACGAACGCGGGTTTGCCTCGGTGACCCCCCGGTATAGCACTACCGTTGGTGAGCTTGCCGACAGTATCCGGGGCTTCCGTGAAAGTCGGAGCACGCTGATGACGGATCGCGTCGGAACCGGCTTGATGCGCGCGCTCTACGCAACGTATGTGAGCTACCTGCCGGTGGAGACGTTTGCCTACGAGGTGCCGCAGTATGGCGATGCACGGGGTGTCTTCGTGGAAATGCTCAAGACACCTGATTGTGGCCAGTTCTCGTTTTTCACGGCTCATGCCGGTATTACTCGCGGCGGCCACTATCACCATACCAAGACCGAAAAATTTCTTGTTATCAAGGGGCAGGCGCGTTTCAAGTTCCGCCATATGCAGACTGGCGAAACCCATGAGCTCGTAACCAGCGGCGACAAGGCGGAGATCGTCGAGACGGTGCCGGGGTGGACGCACGACATCACGAACATCGGGCAGGACGAGATGGTGGTGATGCTGTGGGCCAATGAGGTGTTCGATCGCGCGCGCCCGGATACATTCGCTTGCCCGCTGTGATTGGCAAAATCGGACAGATAGAAACTACGATGAAGAAACTCAAAGTCATGACCGTGGTCGGAACCCGACCCGAGATCATCCGCCTGTCCCGCGTGCTGGCCCGCCTTGACGAGTACTGCGAGCATGTCCTGGTACATACGGGCCAGAACTACGACTATGAACTGAATCAGATTTTTTTCGATGATCTCAGCATTCGCAAGCCGGACCACTTCCTGAATGCGGCAGGCGGCAGTGCGGCCGAAACCATCGGCAAGATCATTATCGCCATGGATGAGGTGCTGGGTCGGGAGAAGCCTGAAGCCCTCCTCGTTCTGGGCGATACGAATAGCTGCCTGTCGGTGATTCCCGCCAAACGTCGCAAGATTCCCATCTTCCACATGGAAGCGGGGAACCGTTGTTTCGATCTCCGGGTTCCGGAAGAGACCAACCGACGGATTGTCGACCATACGGCCGATATCAACCTGACTTACAGTTCGATTGCCCGTGAGTATCTGTTGCGCGAAGGATTGCCGCCCGACATGGTCATCAAGACCGGCAGCCCGATGGCTGAAGTGCTCGCACATTACCGTCCGGGTATCGACGCTTCGGATGTGCTGACCCGGCTCGGCCTTCAGGAGCATCAGTACTTCGTCGTGAGTGCGCATCGCGAGGAAAACATCGACTCGGATGCGAATTTCGGCAAGCTGGTACAGGTATTGAATTCAGTCGCCGAGCAATATGGTTTCCCGGTTATTGTTTCCACCCATCCGCGCACGCAGAAGCGGGTGGATGCAATGGGCACACGTTTTCATGAGAATGTGAAACTGCTGAAGCCGCTTGGCTTCACGGACTACAACAAGCTTCAGGTTTCCGCCCGTGCGGTACTGTCGGACAGTGGCACGATCAACGAAGAATCGTCGATCATGAATTTCCCGGCGCTGAACCTGCGCGAGGCGCACGAGCGTCCCGAAGGCATGGAAGAGGCTGCCGTGATGATGGTTGGGCTGGAAGCCGCTCGCGTCATGCAGGGTCTTGCGATTCTCGAGGACCAGCCGCGCGGCGAACAGCGCCTGTTGCGGCAGGTTGCGGACTACAGCATGCCGAACGTGTCGGACAAGGTGCTGCGGATCATTCAGAGCTATACCGACTACGTCAATCGTGTGGTCTGGAAGAAGTATTGATTCATGGCTCCCCGCGTTCTCCTACTGACCCAGTGGTTTGACCCCGAACCCACCTTCAAGGGATTGGTGTTCGCGCGCGAACTGGTGCGGCAGGGCTTTGAAGTCGACGTGTTGACGGGCTTCCCGAATTACCCGGGAGGCCAGATCTATCCTGGCTACCGCATGCGGTGGCGTCAGCGTGAACTGATCGATGGTGTGCATGTGACCCGGGTACCCCTGTACCCCAGTCACGACAATTCCGCGATACAGCGTGTGCTGAACTACGTCAGCTTCGCGGCGGCTGCGCTGTTGCACGGCATGTTCGCCCGGCGTTGCGACGTGGTCTATGCGTATCATCCGCCGCTGACTGTGGGAATCGCCGCATCGATCCTGCGGCTACTGCGCCGAACACCGGTGGTCTATGACATCCAGGACATGTGGCCGGATACGCTTCGGGCTACCGGCATGATAGGCAACCCGCGGGTGCTGGATGTCGTCGGGAAGGTCTGTGCATGGGTTTACAGGCGCATCGATCATATCGTCGTGCTGTCGCCGGGGTTCAAGCGGCTGCTGATCGAACGGGGCGTGCCCGAGAACAAGATCGACGTCATCTGCAATTGGGCTGACGAAGCTGCATTAGGCACGCCCTCGGGGGCCTTGCCGCCGAATTTTCCAGGCCCCGAGCGCTTTCGCATCGTTTACGCCGGGAACATGGGTCGGGCGCAGGCGCTGGATGTGGTGCTGGAGGCTGCAGCTTTGCTGAAGGCGCGCGGGGTGGCAGTCAGCTTCGTCCTGGTCGGGGGCGGAATCGACGTCAAGCGGTTGTCGACCCTGGCGACGGAGAGGGGGTTGGACAACGTCGTATTCGTGCCTGCCGTGCCCATGAGCGAGGTCGGAACGTTACTGAATGCGGCCGATGCGCTGTTGGTGCATCTGCGCCGCGATCCGTTGTTCCAAATCACGATCCCGTCGAAGACGCAGGCATACATGACGAAAGGAAAGCCTTTGCTGATGGCGGTGGACGGCGACGCGGCCGATCTGGTGCGGGCTGCAGGTGGCGGTATCGTTGCGGAATCGGAGGACGCGGAATCCGTCGCCAGGGCCGCGCAGCGACTTGCGGAAATGCCCGTGGCGGAACGGGACGCCATGGGCGCTCGTGCCCAGGCGTACTATCGCGAGCATCTGGCACTGGAAGTCGGTGCCTCCAGGTTTGGTGACATTTTCAGGAAGCTGGCTCGGGGCTGATCCGTATGAAGCGCTTTTTCGATTTCTTTGTTGCCCTGTTTGCGCTGGTGTTGCTGGCAATCCCTTTGTGCTGCCTGGCAGTCCTGGTCCGGATCAAGCTCGGCAGCCCCGTTCTGTTCGCACAGACGCGTCCCGGCAAGGACGGCAAGCCGTTCAGGATGGTGAAGTTCCGCACCATGACCGACGAGCGGGGGGCGGATGGTAAATTGCTGCCCGACGCCGAGCGGCTGACACGTTTTGGCCGGTTGTTGCGCGCGACGAGTCTGGATGAGTTGCCGGAGCTGTGGAATGTGCTGAAGGGCGACATGAGTCTGGTGGGCCCGCGTCCGCTTCTGATGGAATACCTGCCGCTTTATTCGCCCGAGCAGGCGCGTCGGCACGAGTTGCGGCCCGGCGTGACGGGATGGGCGCAGATCAACGGGCGCAACGCACTAAGCTGGGAAGACAAATTCGCGTTGGACGTCTGGTACGTCGACCATCGGTCGTTCTGGATGGACATCAGGATCCTGTGGCTGACGGTACGCAAGGTGTTGGTGCGTGAAGGTGTCAGCGCTGCGGGGGAAGCCACGATGTCTCGTTTTACCGGTTCGAAACACTAAATTGCGACCACGATAACTATGAAGAGATTTGCGATCTTTGGAGCAAGCGGGTTTGGCCGAGAGGTCATGCCGGTTCTTCGTGAGCAGCTCGAGCGTACGGAGTCGACCCCGTGGGATCTCGTCTTCGTCGACGACAACCCCGGCGCGGCGATGCTGAATGGACATCGGGTATTGACCTATGCGCAGTGGCTCGCCGAGCCGGCTAGCTACCGCGGGATCAGCCTGGCCATCGCGAACAGCGACGTGCGGGAGAAGCTTGCGGCGCGATGCGTGCAGGATGGCGTGTCGTTCGTGGAACCGCGAGCCGCGAATGTGGTGGCGATGGACGATGTGATCGTCGGTGAAGGCGCCATCCTGTGTGCATTTGTGATGCTGACGAGCAACGTTCGCATCGGTCGGCAGTTCCACGCAAATATCTACAGCTATGTGGCCCATGACTGCGTGGTGGGCGACTATGTCACATTGGCACCCGGCGTGAAATGCAATGGAAATGTCGTGATCGAGGATCATGCGTACATTGGCACGGGCGCCATCCTGAAGCAAGGCAAGCCAGGGGAACCTCTCGTTATCGGCCGCGGCGCAGTGGTTGGGATGGGAGCGGTAGTCACCAAGAATGTTCCTCCTGGTGCGACGGTGGTGGGTAACCCTGCCAAGCCGCTCGAACGCCGCACGAATTGAATTGACGGTCGGAGACGCCATGCTAAATACACCGTTTTCCCAGTGGCCAAGCTTCACTGCAGAAGAAGCCGACGCCGTCCAGCGTGTACTGCTGTCGAACAAGGTCAACTACTGGACCGGAACAGAGTGCCGTGAGTTCGAGAAGGAATTTGCCGAGTGGACGGGGACACGCCATGCGCTGTCGCTGGCGAATGGGACGCTCGCTCTGGATATTGCGCTCAAGGCGCTGAACATCGGTCCTGGCGACGAGGTGGTTGTGACGCCGCGCACGTTCATCGCGAGCATTTCCTGCGTGGTGAACGCCGGTGCCACGCCCGTATTCGCCGATGTCGAGCCGGACAGCGGCAACCTGTCGGCACAAACGATTGCGAAGGTACTTTCGCCGCGCACGCGCGCAGTGATCTGTGTGCATCTAGGCGGCTGGCCTTGCGATATGGACCCCATCATGGCGCTTGCAGCCGCGCATGACTTCAAGGTGATCGAGGACTGCGCGCAGGCACACGGTGCGCGGTACCGTGGCCGTGCCGTGGGTTCGATCGGACATATCGGGGCATGGAGCTTCTGCCAGGACAAGATCATGACCACCGGCGGCGAGGGTGGCATGGTGACGACCGATGACGAGGCCCTGTGGCGCACCATGTGGTCCTTCAAGGACCATGGCAAGAGCTATGAAGCGGTGTACGAGCGGCAGCATCCGCCCGGATTCCGGTGGCTGCACGAAAGTTTTGGAACGAACTGGCGCATGCTGGAAATGCAGGCCGTCATCGGACGCATCCAGTTGCGCCGCATGGCAGAGTGGACCGCGCTGCGCACCCGGAATGCCGAGGCCATCTGGAGTGCCTGCCGCCCGTATGCTGCCGTCCGTGTTCCCCAGGTACCGAAGGATTCGGTGCATGCGCATTACAAGTGCTACGTATATGTGAACCCTGCGGAATTGGCACCGGGCTGGACGCGTGACCGCATTGCGGAAGCCATCAACGAAGCCGGCGTTCCCTGTTATCAGGGTTCCTGCTCCGAGGTTTATCTGGAGAAGGCTTTCGATGATACGGGCTGGCGCCCGGCGGAGCGCCTGCCGGTGGCGCGCGAACTGGGCGAGATCAGCTTGATGTTCCTTGTTCATCCGACATTGACCGAAGCCGAGATCCAGAAGAGTTGCGCAGTCATTGCCGACGTATTTGGACGGGCTAGCCGGTGAACAAATTTATCGCCCTTTTGTTGGGCCTGCCGCGTCCTGCAAAGCGATGCGTGGTGGTAGCCCTGGACGTGGCGCTCTCGATTGCGTCGGTCTGGCTGGCGTTCTACCTTCGGATCGACCAGACCGGTCTCCCCGTGCTCCAGCAGAAGTACGTCTATTTTCTTGCACCGATCCTGGCGTTCCCGCTCTTTGTCCGCCTTGGCCTCTACCGGGCGATTTTTCGCTATACCGGCATGGCTGCCTTGGCCACGACCGCGAAGGCCGTGGGCATATATGGGGCATTGTTTTTCGCCGCATTGCTGCTCTTCAAATGGGATGGGGTTCCCAGAAGCGTCGGCCTGATCCAGCCGATCCTGTTCCTGCTGTTGGTGGGCGCCAGCCGCGCGCTGGCGCGAATCTGGCTGGCGGGCAGTGTTTCGCGCGGACGTCAATGGGAGGGCAGGCTGCTGATTTATGGCGCAGGGGATGCCGGTGTGCAGACGGCGTCGGCTCTTGCGCTGGGATGCCAATTCGCGTTGCTCGGCTTCATTGACGACGACCCCGCGAAGATTGGCCGTACGATTAACGGGCTCGATATCATCGACCCCGCCGACGTGGGCGATGCTGTAGAGAGCATGGGCGTAACAGATATCCTGCTCGCTGTTCCGTCGCTCGGTCGTACGCGCCGCAACGAGATCATTGCCAGGTTGCGCGAGCTGCCGGTGCACGTACGCACCTTGCCAGGCATGTCGGATCTTGCCGCTGGCAGGGTTACGATCCGCGATTTCCAGGAATTGGATGTCGAGGATTTGCTGGGCCGTGCTCCGGTGCCTCCGGATCAAGCGTTGCTCGCGCGTAATCTGGCAGACAAGTGCGTACTGGTCACCGGTGCAGGCGGCAGTATCGGCAGTGAACTGTGCCGGCAGATCGTGTTCGAGAAGCCGCGTCGCATCCTGCTTGTCGAGCATAGCGAGTTCGGTCTCTACACGATTCATAGCGAACTTGAAGCACTGTGTCGTGAAAACAAGCTCGCCGTCGAGATCATCCCGCTGCTTGCAAGCGTATCCAAGCTTGGCCGTTTGCGCGAGATTTGCCAGAAGTACCGGCCTGCCACGGTGTATCACGCCGCTGCCTACAAGCACGTGCCGCTAGTGGAATGCAACCCGTCGGAAGGCGTGCTGAACAATATCTTCGGTACGCTCAATATGGCGCGTGTCGCGATGGAATGCGAGGTCGAGTACTTTGTCCTGATTTCGACCGATAAGGCCGTGCGGCCCACCAACGTCATGGGAGCAACCAAACGCATGGCGGAGTTGGTGCTGCAGGCCATGGCGGGTGCGAAAACGCTTGATTTCGAACCCCTGGACAGCCGTCCGTGCACAGTAACACGCACCCGTACGGTGTTCGCCATGGTTCGCTTTGGCAACGTGCTGGGCAGTAGCGGGAGTGTGGTCCCGCTGTTCCGTCGCCAATTGCAGGAAGGGGGGCCGTTGACGGTCACGCATGAGGAAGTGACGCGCTACTTCATGACGATTCCCGAGGCTGCCCAACTCGTGTTGCAGGCAGGCGCAATGGCCCACGGCGGGGAAGTTTTCGTGCTGGACATGGGGCAGCCGGTGCGGATCATGGATCTGGCGAGACGAATCGTGCAGCTCTCGGGCCTGACGGTGCGCGACGAATCGAACCCGTCCGGAGACATAGAGATCGAGGTGAGGGGCTTGCGCCCGGGTGAAAAGCTATATGAAGAGTTGTTGATCGGAGACAATCCGGAGGCAACCGCGCACGAACGGATCATGAAGGCTCGCGAAGAGTACGTCGAGTGGGAGAGGTTCGTCGGCGTGCTTGCCTCAATGCGCCATGCGGCCGAACAGAATGACGTCGAAACGCTCAGCCGTATTTTTGGCGAGCACGTTCACGGGTATGGGCAGCGCGAATTGGCGGACGGCGACGTCACGCTGGTGTAAATCGGGTCGAATGCAGAGCAGTTGATGCCTCGGAAGCTCTTCCGGGGCTTGAGGGGAGTGCTAACAACAATGAATCACGGATCGTTTCTTATCAAGGACAATTTCTTCTCGCCGGAAGAAATGGAGCCGATCAGGCAACTCTGCTTGCAGCTCGACAAGCAGAAAAGCAATGTCCATGAGGCAGGCCGCTACAAGGATCTGCAATGGCACAAGGTGGATCTCGTGGCCGAGGAACATCCCTTTCTCGGCAAGATCTATGATTTTCTTGGGGCCAAGCGTGATGGGCTATGTGTGTTCTACTACCTGTCGCCGGGGGCCATGCTGCATCCCCACCGCGACCTGACAGGCGCGTCGTCCAACGCAAGAATTCGCTTTCACGTTCCCGTTATTACCAACGACAACGTGTTCTTCGAAGTGTCCCGGAAGCGGGTCAGGATGCTGCCCGGCCAGCTGTGGTCACTGGATACGTCGTATCTCCATAGCGTGGAGAACCGCAGCGACCAGACGCGCGTACATATCGTGATCGAGTGCGATATCGATGAGAAAGTGGTTCGGCACCTTCCCCCGAAGACGCTTGCATCGAGAGTCCACGATGCGCATTTCTTCTTGATTCTCGGGACGGCTTTTGCCAAGGCCATGGCGATTAATTCGTGGAAGAATCCACGATATTTCGTAAATCAGTTGCGCATGATCGCCAAGTTCGTGGGCTGGCGATTCCTGGGGCAAAGTCGCAAGGACATCTGAAAAAAAATGCCGCAGCACTGGGAAACCAGGGCTGCGGCATTTTTTTATGGGTCGCCAGACGTGCTACGGTCTCCTGCGTACGAGAACCGACAGGGCGATGCCGAAGATGAGTCCAGCAAGCGCACCGAGCCCAATGTACACGGTTCGGCCGGGCGAACTGGGCGCGACCGGCACATACGGCGTATCCACCACGCGCGTCGGGTACGTGCGAACAGATTCCAAGCTGTACTCGAGTTGCGTCTTGCGGCGTTGCAGATCGAGGATCTGACGTGAAACGGTGGCGACAAGGTTTGTCGCAAACAGGTCGCGGGCTGCAGTACCTTCGTTGGACTTGGTAGCCTTCAGTGACTGAAACGCCTTGGAATATTCGTCTTCGGCTGTAGCCAACCGTGTGCCGGTGTCAGCCAGATCCTTCTTCATGCGGTCAACAACATCGTTGAACATCTTCGTATGCTCATTCCCGAGCAAGTTGTACGATGCGTTGAGGGTCTTTTGGGCCAGATCTCGTGATTCAGCATTGACTTGGACAGTCACCAGATCCTGGCCACGGCCCGGCGTGGCGCGTAGCGTCTCGAAGATGAGCGTGGACTGTGCATTATCTTCATACGGCTTCGGCAACCCCAAGGCGCTGAGCACGTTGAAGCGATAGGTCGGCTGGTTCAACAGTTCCACTGCGGTCAACTGCGTTTCCAGCGGCCTGACGGTGACACCTGAATCCACGAAAGTAGTCACTTGGCCAAGCTTGACGACCATCTTGGCCGTCCAGCGCGGCGTATGGAACTGAAACAGGGCAAGGCCCAGTACTGCACCCAGAAGAGCGGTGGTCAATACGATTTTGATCGAACGCGCAGCAGCGATGCGCAATTCTTCCAACAAACCAGTCTGTGTGGGGGGGCGATCTTGCATTTCGGGGGATGCTTGTTCCGTAAGCCGCTATTGTAGCTCTTTTGTTTCATTGCCCCGCGTGAATGCGCCGGTCCGTCGTCACTGCTGAAGCAATTCCGTCCATCTGTCTATGATTGCGTCCAAGTCATAGTTTTCTGCGTCGGCTCGTGCCACATTGCCAAGGCGTAGGCGCCGCAACTCGTCTCCCATCAGGCAGGTCAAGGCTTCAGCCAGCGCGGTGGCGTCCTCGGTCGCAGTCACAAGCGCATTCTGCTCATGGCGAAGGATTTCGCGCGGCCCCGCTTCGCAGTTCGTGGAAACGATGCCGAGTCCGAAGGACATGGCTTCGATGAGCACCAGTCCAAAACCTTCATATCTCGAACTCAGGCAAAAGACGGACGCTTCACGATAGTGTTCCTGGACATCGTGGACGGTCCCGGGCAATGTCACGGAACTGCCAAGTCCAAGTTCGTGAACCATCTGCTGCAGGGCGGCACGCTCTTCGCCTTCGCCTATGATCTCCAGCGACCATCCAGGGGATGACGGCGCAACCAGAGACCATGCCTTCAGCAGGATGTCGAACCCCTTCGCGTGCGTCAGTCGCCCAACCGCCAGCACGCGCCGCCCGACTGCTACTGCAGTGGTTGGAGGAAGCGGGAACGGGAGAGGATTGGCGATGACCATCACACGGCAACGTGGCGCCAGGCGGGCCTGCCAGACGTCCTTGTCCCGCTGCGTAAGGACGACAACCGCGAAGTCGAACATGGCGGCAATCCGTCTTGCCAGCCGACGCGTTCGCTTGCCCAGATCCTCATCGAAATGGCAATGCTCCCATGCGATACGCCGCAAGGGAATACCGGCAGTGGCAGGGAGCGTGAACAGCGTGAGCATGGTGTCAACTTCGATCAGCACGTCTACCTGATGCGCTCGCACAAACCGACGGATCCCGGCAACCGTGCTGAAGTACTGGCGCTTGAACGAGGGCCGCTGATCGAACAGGGTGTCGTGCACGACATTGGCATGCAATGGGAAAGCGCTTGTCTTGTCCCACAGGCTCAGGATCAGGATGCGATAGCCACGCGCAGCCAATGCGTTGGCAATGACAGCTGTCATGCGTTCGGCGCCGGCATAAGCATTCAGTGTGCCGGTCAGGAAGCAGACAGTCGGGCGGGTGCTCATGCCGAGGCCAATTCGCGGACGAGCCGGTAGCGCCACCAGAGCACGATACCGACGATCACGGCCAGGCCATTGCCGAGCGCATAGCCCGCAATGGCTCCCCAACTCCCCAGGCGTGGAATCAGGATGAGGTCGCATAGCAGTGTGGTCACCAGCACTGCCGCCCATTTGATGGCGACCCACCGTGGCTTGCGCAGATGAACGATCAGCAATGTCAGGGCAACATCCGCGAACACCAGGGGAGAAGCCAGCGCAGCCACGCGCAGCAATCCTGTTGTGGCCTGGAAAGCGTGTCCGTAGAGCAGCGCCACGATCCATGGCGCGCAGGCGGCAATGGCAAGTCCGCCGGCCAGGCCCAGTCCAGCCAGGCCCAGGGCTATGCGGCCGACAGCAGCATGCGCATCGCCGAAGCGTTGCTGTGCATACACATAACTCGGCGCGATAGCGGCCGCCAGGATGGTTGCCATCATCGTGAAGTTGTCGAGAATCTGCATGCATGCGGCGTAGGCGCCAAACTCCGCGGCGGGCACGGCGGGTTGCAGTATCAGTTGATCCACGCGCCGGGCACCCATCATCAGGATGAAGCTGATCCAGAACAGCGAACCGGAACGCAACAGGGTCCGCGTCAGCCCCGGGTTCCAAGACGGCCGGCCGCTGGCACCCCGGCTGCAATAGTTGGCTGCCAAGAGGCAGGCAAGCACGACTGCCTCCAGCGCGAATGCCATGGCGTACCCTGAAACGTCGGTCATGGACGCGGCGAACAGCGCGCCAACCAACATTGCCTTGATAGCGAGGGCGGTCAGGCTGAACAAGGTACCCGGGCGAATATTAATGTGGGCCTGCATCCATGCCGTGACCACGCCGAATGGTTCGCGCAGCAGGATGGCGAGGCCGAGCCATAGCGCCGCATGCCAGATATCCGTCACGGGCTGGGTAATGGCGAGGTACGCGCACATGAGCGCGTAGCCGGCAATGCCGCCAGCAAGCCGCAGCACGAACGCATGCCACAACAGTTGATGTTGGGCCGCAGGCGCGGGCATCGCCACAAGCCGGGGTACAACTACTTCGGCACTGCACACAAGTGCAAACGATGCCGCCACCAGCACAATCGATTGCGCATACTGGAAGTGAGCGAATCCCTCCGGTCCCAAGGCGCGTGCGAGCATGGCCACGATGCCGATCCCGACGCTCACCTGCAGGCCGCGCTCGGCCAGCATCCAGAACAGATTTCGCGCGACGCGCTGTCGCATCAGGCTATCTCCGCGGTGGGCACGGCGGCGCCAGCGTGCAGGGTCGCATAGAGTGCCAGCCAGCGTCGCGCGACGGACTCGATGGAAAACGTGGCGAGTGCGCGCTCACGCCGCGCGGCCTGCGCGGATGGTGCGCCGCGGCCGTTGCCGAGGGTATTCGCCATGGCCGTGGCCAGGGCATGCACGTTGCCACGTGGCACGATGCTGCCAAGCTCACCCAGCACCTCCACTACGCCCGGCGCATCAGTCGACACGATAGGGCACCCGCACGCAAGCGCTTCCACAAGTACCATGGGCAGCCCCTCCACACTGGAAGATAGCGCGAAGGCATCAGCGGCGTTGAGCAGTGCCGGGATGTCATGGCGCTGGCCCAACAGCGTCACACGCGATGCGAGACCCAGTGATGCCACGAGGTCTGTCAGCGGTCGCCGCAGTGGTCCGTCGCCGGCGAGAAACAGGTGCGAGGGGACCTGCGGGTCCAGTTGTGCAAAGGCGCGAATCAAGATGTCCTGGGACTTCTCAGGTACCAGCCGGCCGACATTGAGCAGGAGGCGCGTGTCGGTGTCGATGCCCAGCTGGACGCGCATCGCTTGCCGCGAGGCGGGGTCTGGTCGGAAACTCTCCATGTCGATACCGTTGGGCATGACGATGACGCGCGATGCCGGCGCTCCGCCCGCAGTGATCAGGCCGAGTCTGCCCTCCTGGCTGACGTGGGTGGTGATACGTGCCCAACGATCGGTCAACCGGTACGCAAGCATGCGAAGCCGTCCGCCCTCCCTGAAGCTGTGCCCGGTGCATACCAGCGGCGGGCATTTGATCACCCGCGTCAGCGCCCGGGCAAAAAGATTGGCGTGCACCATATGTGCGTGCATGACATCGGGCTGCCATGACTGGACCAGTGCGCGTGCCTGCCAGAGTCCGAGTGCCATACCGCCCGGTGTCTTGCGCATATTCAGTTCGGCCACATGCACGTTCGCAGGCAGGTCGATCTCGCACCCTTGCGAGAGGCTCAGGATGGCAACGGCGTGCCCCATCGCCAGAAACGCCCGCGCCAGCGTCACCACCTGGTGTTCGGCGCCTCCGACCTTGAGTCCGGTTGTCACCAGCAGGATGCGCATCGATGAAGGTTCCGCATTGGCGGCCGAGGCCATCAACGCGCCCCATACCCGGTCAGCAACGTCCGCACCGTCTTCACTGCAATCAGCAGGTCGAGCGCGAACGAGCAGTGCTTGACGTAGTACAGGTCGTAGCTGAGCTTGGTCACGGTTTCGGCGTGGGTGCCGACGTAGCCCTGCTGCACCTGCGCCCATCCCGACAGGCCCGGCCGCACGAGATGCCGGTACGGGTAGTAGGCGATTGTTTCCGAGAACGTGTCGACCATCGGCGTCTGTTCCGGGCGCGGACCGATGAGGCTCATGTCGCCAGTCAGCACATTCCAGAGTTGTGGCAGTTCATCGAGCCGGTACTTCCGGATGATC
Source organism: Cupriavidus sp. DL-D2 (assembly GCF_039710735.1). Taxonomy (NCBI): domain Bacteria; kingdom Pseudomonadati; phylum Pseudomonadota; class Betaproteobacteria; order Burkholderiales; family Burkholderiaceae; genus Cupriavidus; species Cupriavidus sp. DL-D2. The sequence continues at coordinate 166,742 of NZ_JBDKXK010000001.1, forward strand.
CGTCCGATTCGCGTCACGCGCGGATCGTGCAGCATGGCGAATTGCGCGGTGGCGCCCTTGTCAAAGGTCATGCTGCGAAATTTCAGAATGGTGAACGGCTCGCCGAGCAGGCCCACGCGGGTTTGCCTGAACAGTATCGGCCCCGACGACTCCAGCCGCACCGCAACGGCAGTCAGCAGCGCCAGTGGTGCGGCCAGCGGAGCCAGGCAAAGGACGGTACAGACGTCGATCAGCCGCTTCACGAATCCGTAGAGATAGTGACGCGCGTAGTCATCCAGAAAGTTCTCGTCGATATGGCTCAGCCCGACGCGGCCAGTCAGCATCTCTCCCACTCTTTCCACCGAATACAGGCGCACATGGCTCAGTTTCAGGCGTGCGAGCGTGCGGGTGCGTTCGGGGTCCGCCGTGGCGGATCGGTCGAGCATCAGCCCGTCGCAGAAGACCGCATCCTCGATCGAGCCCAGGAACTCGAATCGCGTCGGTGCCGCAGGCGCGGCGCCCGGCATGGTAAGGATGGACTCCAGGTGTTCCAGCGTCTTCGGGTCCGTATAGCCCACCAGCGGTACGTAGTCCTGCACGAAACGGCGGTAGCCGAAGGCGCTCCAGCCCAGCGTCGTCAGGTAGCCGAGCAGTAGCGCACCCCGCGAATACTCGATATGGAGGCTGGCGAAGACCAGCAACAGCAGCAGGAAGGGAAGGGTGACGGAGATGCCGACGATGCTATTGCCTTCCATCGACGGCAGGTGGAGCGACCGGTGCAGCAGCACGAATGCGCAGAGATATGGAGCGATGGCCCAGAGCAACGTGCGGCGGAACACGTAGGTCACGATCCCCGCATGGTGCAGGGCTTCGGCAAGGACGATGTTGAGGCCGAACAGCAGTAGGCCCAGTAGCGCCCAGGCGAGCATGCGGTTCACACGGCGGACGGTTTCTGATCCCCGCGTGCCGGCAACGGTGCCGCGCGGTGTGCCGAGGCGGCTGGCAGGCTTGTGGAGGCTCATCTCAGGTGGGCTCCACCAACGAAGCTGTCGTGCGGCGCTGTCCGAGCACTTGCCGATAGACTTGCCATGTGGCCTCGGCCATTGCATCAATGCGGAAATTCTCTTCCCAACGCACCCGCGCGGCGTGGCCCATCACCGCGCGGCGCGATGGATCGCGCCCGAGTTCGGTCAGGGCCACGGCAAACGCGGCGGCATCATCGACGGAAACCAGCCACGCGGCATCGGTGGGCCCGGCCTGCTCACGGATGCCGGGGAGATCCGAGGCGACCACGGGAAGACCTGCCCGCATGGCTTCGAGAACGGAAAGAGGCATCCCTTCGTGGTCTGACGCCAGCGCGAAGATCTGCGCCGAGGCAAGAAGGCCGGGGATGTCCGCCACATTGCCCGGGAAGCTGACACGACCGGGGGCGACCTGGGCGGCCAACTGCTGCATTGCTTCCCGCATGGGTCCTTCACCGGCCATGACCAGTTCGCAATGTTCGAGCGGCGCTTGAGCGAATGCGCGGATTAGCACATCGGGGCGCTTGGGCGCCGCGAATCGGGCCACCGTCGCGATCCGGCTCAGGGGCTGCGCCGGATGGGCGCGCGCTTCCGTATCGGCCACACCATTGTGGATAACGGTGACACGGCTGCCTGGTACCGGGAGTTTGCCCGCAAGGGCGCGCTCGGCCTCTGCGACGCAAATGAATCGTGAGGTGAGGGGAGCCAGGCAGGTTTCTGCCACGCGCGCCGCCACCCGGCGCAAGCGAGGCGCCGCCGGCTTGAATGCGAAGCCGTGCACGGTGTAGATGACGGGAATTCCAAGTAGCCAGGCGGCGAGACGGCCAAGAGCACCCGCCTTCGCACTGTGCACGTGGACGAGGTCCGGTGCGGCCTGGCGCAGCGCGGACATCAACTGGCGTAGCGCGGCGACGGCGCGGATCGGCGAAAGCGCATTGTCCAGCATCGATAGGCGTATGGTTCGGGCGCCTACGGCCTCGGTGGCGGCAAACAAGGGACCATCCCCCCCTGACAGCAGGGTCGCGTCGATCCGGTCACGCAACGCACGCATCAGGTCGGCCACGTGGGTTTGTGCTCCGCCGATCTCGGAATTCGTGATGACATAGGCGACACGGGGTCGGGTGGGGGACATATAGAGCACGAACGCGAAGGAATGTTGGTTTCGAGGCACTGTGCCCGGGCATTCTGGCCGCCTGTTCCAGCCAGGGCGGCCGGTGGTGCGATGGCGCACCGAAGGCGGTTTCCAGATGCCCGGGTGATTATAAACTGGCGCAGACTTCGCAATCCGGCACAATACGGCTTTTTGGCGCCCTGCCCGCGCCCCGTCCCGCACGTTTCTTGCTGCGGGCGGACTCGCACGATGAACTCTGTCCTCGGGAAGCCACAATGCAAATTGAACCCTCGATCTTCAAGGCCTATGACATTCGCGGCATCGTCGGCAAGACGCTGACGCCGGAAGTGGCCCGTTTCATTGGCCTGTCGTTTGGCTCGGCCGCCGTAGAACTTGGCGAAAAGGCCGTCGTGGTCGGCCGCGATGGCCGGCTGTCCGGCCCCGACCTGCTGGGCGGACTGGTGGAGGGCCTGCGGGCCGCCGGGCTGGACGTGATCGATGTTGGCATGGTTGCCACGCCGATGGTGTATTTCGGCACCAACATCGAGCTCGATGGCCGTCGCGCCACATCGGGGATCATGGTCACCGGTAGCCACAATCCACCCGACTACAACGGTTTCAAGATGGTGCTTGGTGGCAAGGCCATCTATGGCGACCAGATCCAGGCACTGCGCCAGCGCATCGAAGCCGGCAATTTCACGAAGGGTGGCGGCAGCTACAAGCTCGTCGATATCCGCCGGCAGTATCTCGACCGTATCCTCGGCGACATCAAGCTGGCCCGTCCGATGAAGATCGCCCTTGATGCCGGCAACGGCGTAGCGGGCGCCTTCGTGGGCGACCTGTTCCGGGGTCTCGGTTGCGAGGTGGTGGAGTTGTTCTGCGATGTCGATGGTCATTTCCCGAACCACCATCCGGACCCGGCGCATGTGGAGAATCTGCAGGATCTGATGCAGAGTCTGCGCGAGACTGACTGCGAGCTTGGGCTGGCCTTCGATGGCGATGGCGACCGGCTGGGCGTGGTGACCAAGGATGGCCAGGTCATTTTCCCCGATCGTCAGTTGATGCTGTTCGCCGAGGAGATCCTTTCTCGCAATCCCGGTCAGCAGGTCATCTACGACGTGAAATGCACGGGCAAGCTGGCACCGTGGATTCGCGAGCATGGCGGCGAGCCGCTGATGTGGAAGACGGGCCATTCGCTGGTCAAGGCCAAGCTCAAGGAAACTGGCGCGCCAATCGCCGGCGAGATGAGCGGCCACGTGTTCTTCAAGGACCGCTGGTACGGTTTCGATGATGGCCTGTACACGGGCGCGCGCCTGCTGGAAATTCTCTCGCGCCACGCCGATCCGAGCGCTGTGCTCAATGCGCTGCCGAACTCGAACTGCACGCCTGAGTTGCAATTGAAGGTGGCCGAGGGCGAGGCGTTCACGCTGCTCGACAAGATCCGCGCCAATGCCAAGTTCGACGGTGCGAAGGAAGTCATCACCATCGATGGCGTGCGCGTGGAATATCCCGATGGCTTCGGCCTGGCCCGACCCTCCAACACAACGCCCGTGGTGGTCATGCGCTTCGAGGCGGACAACGATGCCGCGCTGGCCCGTATCCAGGCCGAATTCAAGCGCGTAATCCTTGCAGAAAAACCGGATGCAAAGCTCCCGTTCTGAGTCCGTGGGACAGACTTCGGTGACGTCGCCGGCGCCAGTGGCGCCGGTTTCGTCATTTGCCTTGCCCGCACGGCCGCGCATCCTGATCGTCAAGGTCTCGTCGCTGGGCGATGTCGTGCACAACATGCCGCTCGTGCATGACCTGCGCGCACGCTGGCCCGAGGCCGAGATCGACTGGGTGGTGGAAGAGGGCTACGTCGATCTCGTGAAGCTGTTGCCCGAAGTGCGCCGCGTGATTCCGTTCGCGCTGCGCCGCTGGCGCAAGGGTTTCTGGAAGGGTGAGACCTGGGCGGAAGTTGGTGCGATGCGCGCGGCCATTCGCGAACACGCTTATGACGCCGTGCTCGAAACCCAGGGATTGCTGAAGACCGCCATCGTTGCGCGCAGTGCGTCGCGCACGCGTAGCGCGCCGATCGTCGGTTTGGGCAATGCGACGCAAGGCTCCGGTTACGAGCCTGCCGCGCGGCTGTTCTATACCGCCCCGGTCAAGGTTCCGCGCCAGACGCATTCCGTGCAGCGCTCGCGTTTGCTCGGCGCGGCCCTGACCGGTGCCACGCCCGCCGATCCGCCCGCGTTCTTCGGACCATCGGCGCAAACGCTGCATGTCGATGATCCGCTATGGGCCGATCTGCCTGCGCGATTCGCGGTCTGCTTTCATGCCACGGCGGGCGCGAAGAAGCGCTGGCCCGTCGCGCATTGGCATGACCTCGGCAAAAAGCTTCACGCCGAAGGACTGGCCGTGCTGCTGCCGTGGGGCAGCGAATCGGAGCGGCGCGATGCCGAGGCACTGGCCGCGGGCATGCCCGGCGCGCAGGTGCTGCCGCGTTTCTCGGTGATGCAGGGATTCGGGCTGATCAATCGGGCCGAGGTCGTAATCGGCGTGGATACGGGTCTCGTGCATATCGCGGCTGCGCTCTGCCGGCCGACCGTCGAAATCTACACCGCCACCTGGCGCTGGAAGACCGAAGGCTACTGGTCCGACCGCATTGCCAATGTGGGCGACGACGGTCAGGTGCCGTCGGTCGATGATGTCTACGCCGCTGCGCGGCGCGTGCGCGGAGCGAGTGTTTGATGTTGCGCTGGATTTATACATTGCTGTGGCTGGTCATCCTGCCCGTGGCGCTGCTGCGTCTGGTCTGGCGCTCGCGCAAGGAACCCGGTTACGTGCATCACGTGGGCGAGCGGCTGGGGCAGTACGAAGGCATCCCTGCTGCAGGACCGTGGCTCTGGGTGCATGCGGTATCCGTCGGCGAGACGCGCGCCGCGCAACCGCTGATCGATTCGCTGCTGGTCGCCTATCCGGGCCACCGTCTGCTGCTCACACACATGACGCCGACGGGCCGCCAGACCGGCGCGCAACTCTATGGCGACAATCCACGCGTGCAGCAGTGCTACCTGCCTTATGACATGCCGTGGCTGGTGCGCCGTTTCCTGTCCTACTTCCGGCCCGAAGCGGGGATGATCATGGAGACCGAGGTGTGGCCGAACCTCGTTCACGTGACCCGTCGCGCTGGTGTGCCGTTGTTTCTGGTCAATGCCCGGTTGTCGCCGCGCAGCTATCGACGGACGGCCCGTTTCGGCGGCGCGGCGGCGGCGTTGTATAACGATTTCTCGATGGTGCTGGCGCAGACCGCAGGCGATGCCGAGCGGTATCGCGCGCTCGGCGTCAGGTCCGTGCAGATCACGGGCAACCTGAAGTTCGACATGCAGCCGCCGGACACCGGCATCACGCGTGGCCAGGCGTTGCGACAGGCGCTGGGTGGCCGTCAGGTGCTCGCGGCAGCGAGTACGCGAGAGGGCGAGGAACCGTTGATTCTCGAAGCGTTCTCGCGCTGGCCCGGCAAGCAGCGGCCGCTGTTGTTGCTGATACCGCGCCATCCGCAACGGTTCGATGAAGTGGCTGGCATGGCAACGCGCTCAGGCTTCTCCGTGCAGCGACGCAGCGCCCTCCACATCGACAGCGCCGGGGCAGAAGTCAATGCAGACGTGCTGCTGGGCGACTCCATGGGCGAGATGGCGATGTACTACGCGGCATCTGACATTGCCTACATCGGCGGTAGCCTGATTCCGCTCGGCGGACAGAATTTGATTGAAGCCTGCGCCATTGGCACCCCCGTGCTGATGGGGCTGCATACCTTCAACTTCGCACAAGCTACCGAGGATGCCATTGCGGCCGGCGCCTGCCTGCGCGTGGCCAATGCCGACGAACTCATGATCGCAGCGGCGGCCGTCCTCGATGATCCCTCGCGGCTGGCTGAAATGCGCGCCAATGCACTGACGTTCGCCGGGCTGCATCGCGGCGCCACCGCGAGGACGCTTGGGGCACTCGCGCCAGTGTTGCGCTGACATACATGACCGAAGAAGGCCGCTAGACTGGATTGTCCAGTGGTCTTCGATCCGCTTGTCTTCGCGCGTGACGTTGCCGCGCTATCCGTGCCGTTCTCCGGGAAAAGGAGCCTCGCCCATGCCGCATTTTCTGAAATCCCCCCGATTCGCTGTCGTTCTGGCGCTTGGAGCGATCACGATGATGTCTGCTTGCACCACCACAGGTCAGCCGCCGGACAGCCCATCTGCCAGTGCCAGTCTCAGTGAGACCCGCTCCGGTGGACCCAGCCGATGGGAACTGGTGCGCTGGACCCGTGCCGATGGCACGCTGCGTGATCTTCCGCATGGCGACAACGGCGAACCCATCGTCTTCAATTTCAGTGACGGGATCGATTCCAGCCAGGGTACGGTCAGCGGCACAAGCGGTTGCAACCGATTTACCGGGGGATACGGCAAAACTGCTTCCGGCGTGAGGTTCGATCGGATCGCGGGCACGCGGATGGCCTGCCCGGGTCCGCGCATGGATACGGAAACCGCGCTGCTGAAGGCGATGCAGTCGCCGTTCACGACGGTTGGGACGCAGCCCTCGGCTGGATCGACGGGGCGACAGGTCATCTGGAAGACCGCAGACGGCGAACTGCTCCAGTTCGTGGAACGGGAAGGTGTCGGCCGGCGTGGTGACAAGGTAGATCCTGCGACCGGCAGCGTTGGGGGCACCGAGAAGATTGTCTATATCGATTCCCAGCGCGTCGAATGCTCGGGCGTTGGCAAGATGCAGTGCTATCGCTGGCGCGACGCGCCGGACAAACCATGGCAGCTTTGGTACGGGCCGATCGAGGGTCTGGATTTCGAGTCGGGCGTGACCTACAAACTGCGCGTCAAGGAGTATCAGGTGCCGAACCCTCCGGCAGATGCTTCGGCGATTCGGTGGCAGGTGCTGGAGGTGGTGGAGCGAAGACGGGGGAACTGAATATGGATCGATTAGAATCTGGTTGCATGGGCGAGTGACGAGGTGTCATTCGCCCGTATAAGTTACCTCTAGCCTCCCTATGAATTTCAGCAAAAGTGGACTTACTACGCTGGCCGATGTTCTGGTTTTCGCGTTCCCCATTTTGGTCCTTTGCGTTCCGCGGGGAGCAGGCCTTTTCCTGGCCGGCATTGCTATCCTGATGTTGGCCGGGCGACGTGGCATGGGGCGGGCGTGGCGCGAGTATTCCGACTTCCTTGTGCCGCTCGCCGTTTCCGTCGTGTTGTTCGTGGCGGTCTTCATTTTCTCCAAGGTGTACCACGATACGCCTTGGAACGTGATCGATAATCCCTCCCGTGCGCTTCTGGCCATCCTGGCCTGCTGGGTCATTGCGCGGACCTCCCCCGATCCTGTTCACCTCTGGCGCGGTATCACGATCGCGTTGGCAGGCGCCTTCCTGATCGTCGTCTACCAAAAATTTGTGATGGGCGTTCCACGGCCATCTGCCTGGATCCAGGCAATCGCCTTCGCGAACATGGTTGCCGCGCTGACGCTGGTAGGATTTGCGAGGCCCGGCACCAGTCGCGGCGAGCATGCCGAAGCCTGGCTCAATGTGCTGCTCGGGACCAGCATTCTGATGCTGAATGGCACACGCGGCGCACTGGTTGCCATGCTCGTGGCGATCGTGCCGATGCTTATGGTGCGTTATAGGCGCCTGAATTTTCGGACGTTTGTCCTGGCGCTATGTGGCGCGGCCGTGCTCGGGGCCGGTGCCTACCTGGTGCCTGATAGTCCGGTTTCCGCGCGGGTCGACGATGCGGTACGGGAAATTCAGCAGTATCAGCACGGTCAGATTGAAACATCTGTGGGCGTACGTTTGAAGATCTGGCACCTGGGTATGCAGTACTTTGCCGAGCATCCCTGGAGTGGTGTCGGGGTGGGGCAGTTTGCCCGGATCCTGCATGCGTCGACGTTTTGCCAGGAAACGCAGTCTACGGCGTGCGTGCTTGAGCATGCCCACAATGACATCGTCGAAACCGCATCGACGACCGGCATACCGGGTCTCATCGTGTTTCTTGGACTCTTCCTAGTCCCTGCGGTGCTATTTGCCCGCGTGATGCGCGCATGCCGGTCCAATGTCTGTCCGAAAGGCGTGAGTCTTGGCGGCGGCGGCCTGGGTGTGGTGCTGTCAGCATTGATCTGCGGCTTGACGCAAGTCACGCTCGCTCATCAAGCCAACGTTGTCTTCTATGCCGGCCTGACGGGATTGCTGCTGGGAATGGCGGCTCGCGAATCGCGTGTGGCACAGCGCCACACGCTGGCACCAGTTTCGAGTTCAAGCATGACTTCTAACGTGGTTCGGATGACCGCTGTCACCGGAACCTGAATCGTCTGCGGTTCAGGAGCGTGGCAGAGCCGATGGCGCCACGCTTTCTTTCCTGCCTCGACTGCTGCGCATTTGCGTCGGCGCTGGGGCTGCCCCCATCCGTGCTTTCTCTGGCAACCGATACATCGCCCCGCTCTGCTCCGTCAGCAGCGTATTGATCCGCACCACATCTTCTTCCGACAGCACGCCTGTCGATGCCTTCAGCCGCATGCCGTTCATGATCGTGTCGTACCGCGCTTTGGCCAGGTCGCGGCGTGTCGAGAACAGTTGGGCTTCGGCGTTCAGTACGTCGATGTTGATGCGCACGCCTACCTCGTAGCCGAGCTGGTTCGATTCCACCGCACTCTGGGCCGAGCGTTCGGCGGCTTCGAGGGCCTTCACCTGGGCCAGGCCGTTGAACACGCCCGAGTAGGTCTGCCGTGCCTGCTGCGCGGCAGTGCGGCGTGCGTATTCGAGATCGCTACCGGCCTTGTCGGCGAGCGCGATGGTCTCGCGTACGCGTGACTGGATCTGGCCGCCGGCGAAGATCGGAATATTCAACTGCACGCCCACCACGCCCGAGTTATAGCGGCTGCCCACATTGCTGAGCTGGGTCGCCGTGCCCTGCGCGTTGGTGTAACCGTAGGAGGCCACGAGATCGACCGACGGCAGGTGGCCGGCCTTCGCCTTGTTGGTCTCGCGCTGGGCGATCTCGAAGTTGTATCCGGCCAGGCCCACCTGCGGATTGCTCTGCTCGGCCTGTGCGGCCCAGGCATTCACATCGGCTGGCATGGGGCCGGGGATCGTCGCTGCGGGGCGCAGGCCCATCAGTTCGTCCACCGGCTTGCCGGTGATCTGCTGCAGCGTGGCGCGCACCACCTCTAGCGCGCTCTGGGCGGCAATCTCGGTGGAGGTGGCGAGGTCGTAGCGAGCCTGCGCGTCGTTGGCGTCCGTGATCGTTGCGGTGCCGACCTCGAAATTGCGTTTGGCCTGTTCGAGCTGCTCGCCGATGGCCTTCTTCTGCGCACCGGCCAGGTACAGGTTGTCTTGCGCGGCAAGTACATCGAAGTAAGCCTGCGAGGCGCGCGTGATCAGATCGAGTTGGGCCTGCTGGAAGGTGACATCCCCGGCCAGCGTGGCCAGTTCGCCCTGCTTGTAGGTTTCCCAACGGTCCCAACGGAACAGCGGTTGCGTCAGTTGCAGGTTCCAGGTGTTCGCGTTGAAGTAGCGGGTGGTATCGACCGGCGAGCTGTAGTCGGCCATGGTGCGCTGGGCGCCCGCCGTGCCTGCCACCTGGGGCAGCAACCCCGCGCGTGCCTGCGGCAAGCGCTCGCGCGTGGCCAGCAACTGTGCACGGGCGCTGGCGAACTGGGCGTCATTGGCTTGCGCGTCGTGATAGACCTGCAACAGGTCCGCCGCCGTGGCAAACGGCATGTGGAACCAGCTCAGCAAGGCAACCGCGAGCGCCAGGGGTTTCCTGGCCCCGGCGGGGACGGCGGACAGCGCAAAACTCATGACATCTCCAGCACGGCGGCACGTTCAGCGCCAATGTTCGGTTACGGCGACAAGCGATACGGCGGGGGCGAGGTACGGCGGGTCTTACACTGCGTCGGTTTTGTGACCGGGTACTGCAGCCTAGTATTGCGGAACGGACGGATCGACCTGGGTCGACCAGGCGTGGATGCCGCCGGTCAGGTTGTAAACCCTGGCGTAACCCTGGCGCTCCAGGAAGTTCGCCACCTGCATGCTGCGCGCACCGTGGTGGCAGATGCAGACGATCTCGGCTTCCTCGTCGATGTCGTTCAGGCGGGCCGGAATCTGACCCATGGGGATATGCGTGATGCCGGGCATGGCAGCGGTGCGGATCTCGAGATCCTCGCGGACGTCCAGCAGCACCGGCTTGGCGCGGCTGGCGTCGGCCAGCCATTGCGCCAGTTCGGGGGCAGTGATTACCTGCATGGCTGGCTCCGGTTCAGAACTTGAAGCGCGACGGCTGGGCAGCGCCTTGCAGCGGGCGGGCCAGCGTCTCGAACAGGTTCACTACCTTGTATTCGGTTTCGGAGACGCGCGTCACAAGGCGGGCTTCCATGACCGGGGCGGTGCCGACGATGGCGACGATACGGCCCCCCACCTTGACTTGCGACAGGATCGAGGACGGCAGCTCCGGCACCGAACCCGAGACACAGATCACATCGTAGGGTGCGGCCACGGCCCAGCCTTCGGCGGCGTTGCCTTCGGCGACTTCCACATTGGTCACGCCCGCGGCGGACAGGTTCTGGCGAGCCAGTTCCACCAGTTCGGGACGGATGTCGACGGTCAGCACGTGGCGGGCGCGATGGGCCAGCAGTGCGGCCATGTAACCCGAACCCGCACCGATTTCGAGAACATTTTCATGCTTGCGGACGTTCAGTTCCTGCAGCAGGCGAGCTTCCACGCGCGGGGGCAGCATGTTCTCGCCGCCGGGCAGCGGAATCTCCATGTCGACGAAAGCCAGTGCAGCGTAGGCTTTCGGTACGAACTGCTCACGCTTGACCACGGCCAGCAGGTCCAGGATTTCCTGGTCCAGCACGTCCCATGGGCGGATTTGCTGTTCGATCATGTTGAATCGGGCTTTTTCGAGATCCATCTTGCCTTTCCTTCCAGATACTTGCGGGGGTGCGATGCCGGGCGAGACTTGCCTCGCCGTCAGCGCTGTCATGTCGGTCGGTACCAGTTGCACGCCGTCCCGGGCGTGGCAGAGGCCGCCGTCTGCCGGGAAGTTGCACAAAAGCCCGCTATTTTACTCCGGCGCACCGCGTCGGCTCGTTTACAGAAAATTGGCGTTGCATCGGGACACACCCGGCCGCTGACGGCGCCATGCGCGGTCATGGCACGGCACCGTCCGCCTCGTCCTGTGAGGCTTGCGCCGCACGTTGGGCCATGAGTTCGTCGCGGATACCTTCCCAGACCCAGGGGCCTTGCTGCACCGGCAGGGGCGTATCGCGCGCCGGGCCAGTGGTCAGGCCGAATAACAGCATGTGCAGTAGCTGGTCGACATAGGCGTCGGGATCGATGGCCGGCACGTTCAACTGACTGAACGACTGGCGCCACAGCATGAGGAACATCAGCGGCGCGCAGAATAGCGTGGTTGTCGGGTTGGCGGGAACGCTGCGGAATTCGCCGCGCTCCACGCCGCGCGCCAATACCCGGGCGAACAAGGCGTCGCCGGGTCCCATGACTTCGTCCTGGTAAAACTGTGCAATATCCGGAAAATTGCCGGATTCGGCGATGATCAGCTTGGTCAGGCCCGCTACCTGCGTGGCACCGATCAAGCCCCACCAGCCGAGCAGCAACTCGCGGAGCAGTGCGGGGGTGGAACCCTCGTAGGTATCGACGAGGTCTGTACCACGGGCCAGTGCGGGCACCAGATTCTCGCGCACCACCGATTTGAACAGTTCTTCCTTGTTGGCGAAATACAGGTACACCGTGCCCTTGGACACCCCGGCTGCCGTCGCCACGTCCTCCAGCCGCGTGGCGGCATAGCCGCGCTCCACGAACAGGTCCAGCGCAGCCGCTACCAGTTCCTGGGGACGGGCGGCCTTGCGCCGGCTCCATCGCCGGGTGTCGGGTTCAGTCTTGGGTGAGGCAGGGGTCACGGGATGACGGATTGCCGCCGCCAGGCAGCGACGTAATTAATAACTGGTCGGTCAGTAATGTAGAGGACTGCCTGCACGCGGTCAAGCCGCGTCCGGTGCGGCGCCAGGTTGCGCTTTGTTTCAGGTCGATCATCCGTGCTGAGGCACAATGAGCGCCTGCTTTTGGCAGTCGTGCCGTGAATGTCGGCATTCGATGATGAACCTTGATGATGTCCTGCGAGTCTGAACTCACTTGTCGGGCCGGATGTGGCGCCTGCTGCATCGCCCCGTCGATCACTTCCCCATTGCCGGGCATGCCGCAAGGCAAGGCGGCCGGCGAGCGTTGCGCCCAGTTGCTGCCCGATATGCGATGTGGCGTGTTCGGGCAGCCGGCGCGGCCGGGCTTTTGCGGCGGATTGCGGCCGTCGGCCGAGATGTGCGGCGATTCGCGCGAGGTGGCGTTGGCCTGGCTGACGCGTCTTGAGATCGCCACAGCGCCTGCTCCCCGTGTGACCGTTGTTTGATGGAGATTCACGCATGATCGCTTTGACGCGCCGGCGCTGGCTGGCCGTGGCCGCGGCAACGACTGCGGCTGCCGGGCTGGGCCTGGCGGGCTGCAGCGTATTCCGCAGTGAATATACGTTTTCCCAGGATCAGCTCCAGTCGGCGCTCGAGCGGAAGTTTCCGTTCAACAAGCGGTATATGGAACTGTTCGATATCCAGTTGGCCAATCCACGGCTGGCGCTCGATTCCGCGCGCAATCGCGTGACGGTGACGTTCGATGCCACGGTGGATAACCGGCTGTTTTTCCGGCAACCGCTGACGGGTCAGTTCGCATTGGACAGCGCGCTTCGCTACGATCCGCCAAGCCATTCGCTGGTGCTGCAAGATCCTGAAGTGAAACAATTCGAGGTGAAGGGCGTGCCTGCCCAGTTTGCGCGGCAACTCAATGCACTGGGCGGCATTCTCTCCGAGCAACTGCTGCAGAATTATCCGCTGTATACATTCAAGCCCGAGCAGCTTCGGCTGGCTGGCAGCAGCGTCGAACCCGGTACAATCACGGTCCTGTCCGACGGTATCAACGTCAAGATCAATCGCCCGTAAATTCAGACGAACAATAATGCCGATGCGCCAATGACGCATGGCTTGCGGATCCGACATTCCGCCTTTTCGCCTCCGTGCCTACTTTTTTGAGTCCATATGGATATTGCACTCGCCCTCAAGGCTGTCATTCTCGGGATCGTTGAAGGACTGACCGAATTCCTGCCCATCTCCAGTACCGGTCACCTGATTCTTGCGGGCCAGTTACTGGATTTCAACGACGAGAAGGGCAAGATTTTCGAGATCGTGATCCAGTTCGGCGCGATCCTGGCCGTTTGCTGGGAATTCCGCAAGCGGATTGCCGCTGCGCTGGGCGGACTGGCGTCAGACCCCACGCAACAACGTTTTGCCGTCAACGTTGTGGTCGCTACCTTGCCGGCCATCGTTCTCGCGTTCGTGTTCGGCAAATGGATCAAGGCACACCTGTTCAATCCGATCACCGTGGCGATGGCATTCATCATCGGCGGCGTGGTGATCCTGCTGGCCGAATGGCGCGAGGCGCGTCGCGGCACGGTCTCGCATCCGCAAGGCAATGCGCTGCTGGAAGCGGCCAAGGCCGGTGCGCCGCGTGTCGAATCGATCGACGACCTGAACTGGCGCGATGCCCTCAAGGTCGGGTTTGCCCAGTGTTTCGCGCTCGTCCCGGGCACATCGCGCTCGGGCGCCACGATTATTGGCGGCATGCTGTTCGGGCTGTCGCGTCAGGTGGCCACCGAGTTCTCGTTCTTCCTGGCCATCCCCGTGATTTTCGGGGCGACGGTGTACGAACTCTACAAGGCGCGTGCGCTGCTGTCGGTCGATGACATCGGCATTTTCGGCATCGGATTTGTCTTTGCGTTCCTGTCGGCGTTCCTGTGCGTGCGCTGGCTGCTGCGATTCGTTGCGACGCATGATTTCAAGCCGTTCGCCTGGTACCGCATTGTTTTCGGCGTGATCGTGCTGCTGACGGCTTGGACCGGCATGGTGGCGTGGCACGCTTGATTTCCTGAGCGGTAAAAGAAGAAGGGGGCCGAATCGGCCCCCTTTTTTATGCTTGCGATGCTTTGCGCTTACTGCTTGCGGAATATCACATCCCAGACGCCATGGCCGAGACGCAATCCGCGCTTCTCGAACTTGGTGACCGGACGATAATCGGGCCGCTCCGCAAAGCCGCCTTCGGCTTGCGACGTGTTTTTCAGGGTCGATTCACCGGAGAGCACCTCGACCATCTGGTGTGCGTATTCTTCCCAGTCGGTCGCGCAGTGCATATAGCCGCCTGGCTTCAAACGGCTCGCCAGCAGTTTCACCAGCGGCGGTTGCACCAGGCGGCGCTTGTTATGGCGCTTCTTGTGCCACGGATCCGGGAAGAAGATATGCACGCCGTCCAGCGAATCTTCAGTCAGCATGTGCGCAATGACTTCGACGGCGTCGTGATTCATGATCCGCACGTTCTGCAGGTCGCGTTCGCCGATCAGCTTGAGCAACGCGCCGACGCCCGGTTCATGGACCTCGCAACCCAGGAAATTGTCCTGTGGACGCACGCCGGCGATGTGTGCCGTGGTTTCGCCCATCCCGAAGCCGATCTCCAGAATGGCGGGCGCCTCGCGCCCGAACGTCGCCGCCCAGTCGAGCGGCTGCGGCGCGTAAGGCACGATGAAGTGCGGCCCCAGATCGTCGATGGCGCGCTGCTGGCCAGTGGAGGTGCGGCCCGCACGCCGCACGAACGAACGGATGCGGCGCGGATGTGCAACGTCGGCAGGGGCCGTCGCTGACGTCGCGTCGGAAGGCTGTTGCGGGTCGCCATCGGCGTCATCGCCCGGCAGCGTGTCGGTTTGGGTGTCTTGGGGAAGCATGGCAACAAAAAACCGCCCGGCGATTGCCGGTCATCGTTCGACCGGGTGCCAAAGGCGGCTTGTCAATGAAACGTGGAGCGGGCGATGGGAATCGAACCCACGTCTTTAGCTTGGGAAGCTAAGGTAATGGCCATTATACGACGCCCGCTATGGCTTACTGGGGGCGGATTGTAGCATGGGTGCGGCGGATGCCTTCGGCGTCGCTCCCAGCCTGCTGCGGCATTTTTCCAACCGCATCTGACCTCTCGGGTCCGTCCCGAGGGCACAATATCGCTTGCCCCCATTTCACGTCCGTTGCCCCCGTGCATCCCATTCCTGCCCAACGCTTCACTGCCGAATTGCTTCCGCGCATCATCGAGCGCTTGCACCGGCTGTCTCACGGCACGCTGCATGGCGAAGTCTTGCCGCCCGAGTTTCCCGGCGAGCCGGGGCGGCTGCGAGTCTGGGCGCCCGCTCGGGCCAATGCGGGCCGTTATGCCAATCCGCTCGACATCACACTTTCCTGGGATAGCTGGGAGGTCGATCGACTCTTTGCCACGGGCGGCGAGACGCGTTTTGCGGAGTATCTCGACGCGCTGGCAGGCAAACTCGATGCCTGGCAGGAGCCCCGGCAGTTCGATATCAACACCCACACGCAGGCCGATCCCACCGTGCTGATCGGTGGCCTCGATTTCGAGCATCTGATGCGCTAGGGAGGGACAGGCGTTGGCGTTACCGGATGGTCAGCGTGCAGACTGCCGACTCCTCCGATCCCGCTGCAATCCATCGCAATCCCTGTCGATGGTCTATGGCATTGGGCAATCCGAGCCACGGCTCGACGCAGTAGAAATCCGAATCCTCACGCTCGGTCCATGTTGTCACCGCGTACCAGGGCACCGAGTGTGCCGCGTCTGGAGCGGTGATCTCGATCGTGCGGGCAGGGAGCGCCACGGTGACTTCGCCCGGCGCTTTCAGCACATGGAAGGTGTCCTGCAGCCGGGGATCGTCGAGCGCATAGTCGGCCTCGCCCGGCTCGGCATCGGTCAGGCTTCCGTCCTGGCGTTGCCGCATACGTGAGGCAGCCGGCAGCGTAATGTGGCTGCGTGAGCGGTCGCCATGGGGCAGGGCGAAGTAGAAGTGATGTCCGGCGTAGTAAGGCAGCGGCCGGGTGCCGGTGTTGGCGGTGCGCAGCGTGACCTCGAGCCCTGCGGCCACCAGTCGGTACGTCACCGTGAAAACGAATTCGAACGGATAGCCGGCCCGCGTGGCATCGGACGAGGCCAGTGACAGACTCACTGCATCGTCCGAAATGTCCGAGATCAGGAAGGACAGGTCGCGTGCGAAGCCGTGCTGGGGCAGGGCGTGGACCACGCTTTCCTCGTCTTGCCACTTGCCCACCTCGCCGTCCACGAAATGCCGGCCGATGAACGGAAACAGAAGTGGATTGCCGCCGCGCACCTTTGACAGACGCGACCAGTCGGCTGACGCCGGCCAGTACAGGATGTCCTCGCCCCGGTGGACCCAGCGCACCAGCCGCCCGCCATGTTCGGGAGCCAGTAGCAGATAGTCATCGTTCTGACCGATCTTGAGCAGATCCTGGTCCTGAAAGCGCTGTGTCGTGGTCATGGTGGCGAGGGTATCGGGCATGGACGTTGGGAGGCCACAGCGTAGCGCAAGTTGGCATGGCGCTTGCGAACTTGCGATGACGTGCGAGCCGGATGTACCGGACGCGCCGCGATGCACCTTGAAGGTGCGCCGCGCGGCGCAAACTGGCGAAATGCGGCGTCGCCACCGATACTGCAAGCGAACGACTCCATCCAAACATTGCGCCCGCCACTGGCGGAGGGAGGCACGTGTGGCCGAGACGACCCTGACCATCAGCAGCAAGACTTACTCCTCGTGGTCGTTGCGCGGCTGGCTTCTGACGCGCTTTGCGGGACTCGAATTCCGGGAGGTGCTCGTGCCGCCTGACGATCCCGCAGTGCGCGCGGAAATCCTGTTGCTCTCGCCCTCTTTCCTGGTGCCTTGCCTGCGTCATGAAGGCGTGACCGTCTGGGATACGCTCGCTATCGGCGAGTATCTCAACGAGATCCGGCCGCAGGCCGGCTTGCTGCCAGCCGATCTGGTGGCGCGTGCGCACTGCCGCGCCATCTGTGGCGAGATGCATTCCGGCTTCGCCGCCATGCGGGCGGCCTTGCCAATGAACCTGAAAGGACATTTCCCGGGCCTCAAGGTGTGGTCCCGTGCGCAGGCCGACATCGACCGGATCGCCACGATCTGGCGCGATTGCCTGGATCGTTACGGCGGCCCTTACCTGTTCGGCGCGCACCGCACGATGGCCGATGCGATGTATGCGCCCGTGGTTACGCGCTTCATCACCTACGGCGTGAAGCTCGATCCGCAGTTGATGGACTTCTGCAAGACCATCCTCGCCATTCCCGAGTTGCAGGAATGGATTCGCGCGGCGCGCGACGAGCGCGACGAGATCAACGAACTCGATGTCGATGCCTGAGCGGCGCGCGTAATCGTCCCCTTCATCGCGCACGTCTCAGGCCACGCGTGACTGACGCGCCAGATAGCTGGTGGCGTAGGCGAAGTACCAGTCCAGGCAGCCTGGGTTGGCCATGGCATCGGGATTGGCAATCTTGTCCGGTGCATGGCCCAGCAACAGCTTCTTGATCGGCACCTCCATCTTCTTGCCCGAGAGCGTGCGTGGCACGCCGGGCACCTGCACGATCTCGTTGGGCACGTGGCGCGAAGAAAGCCCCGAGCGAATGCGTGCGCGCATCGTGTCACGCAGTGCCTCGTCCAGTTGCAGGCCCTCTCGCAACACCACGAACAGCGGCATATAGGATTCGCGGCCAAGGTATTCGAGATCGACCACCATGCTGTCGAGCACTTCAGGCAGTTCTTCCACCACGCGATACAACTCGCTCGTGCCCATGCGGATGCCGTGCCGGTTGATCGTGGCATCCGAGCGGCCGTAGATGACCGCACCGCCGCGTGGCGTGATGCGTATCCAGTCTCCGTGGCGCCACGCGTGGGGATACACGTCGAAATAGCTGTCGCGATAGCGCTTGCCGTCAGCGTCGCCCCAAAGGAACAGCGGCATCGACGGCATGGGCTCGGTGCAGACCAGTTCGCCCACTTCGTCGATCAGCGCGTGGCCGCTATCGTCGAATGCCTCCACCTTGGCGCCGAGGCATCGGCATTGCATTTCGCCCGCATGCACGGGGAGCAGCGGACAGCCTGCGACGAACGAGCCAGCGAAGTCGGTGCCACCCGACATCGGCGCGAGCCATACATCGTGTCGCACGTGTTCGTAGATCCACGCATAGGCTTCCTCGGGCAACGGCGAACCGGTGGAGCCGATGCCGCGCAGGCGGGACACATCCGCGATCTGCGCCGGCTCCACGCCGGCCTTCATCGCATTGGTGAAGAATGCGGCGCCGGCGCCGAACATCGTGACCTTTGCCTCGTCGACGAAGCGCCAGAGCACACCGGCATCCGGCCAGGCAGGGTTGCCGTCGTAAATCGCAATCGTGGTGCCCAGTAGCAACCCGGCGATCTGCGCGTTCCACATGATCCAGCCGCTGCTGCTGTACCAGTGGAAGACATCGTCGCGGCCCAGGTTGTTGTGGAAGGCCATGAGCTTGAGTTGCTCGATCACGATGCCGCCGTGGCCATGCACGATTGGCTTCGGCATACCCGTGGTGCCCGAGGAATAGACGATCCACAGCGGATGGTCGAACGGCACAGGCTCCATGCGCAGCGGCACGTCATGTGCCAGTACATCGGCCCATGCATGCCGACGCACGCGTGCATCGATCTTGATGTCGGCATCAGTGTCGCCTGACGGCACGATGACGACATCGGTCAGCGAGGGCAGGGCGGCCACCAGATCGGCAATGACTGGTGCCCGGTCGTAAGCCTTGCCGCCGTAGCGATAGCCATCCACGGCGATCAGCACCTTGGGTTCGATCTGGCGGAATCGATCGATGACTGCCACTTGCCCCATGTCCGGCGCACATCCGGACCACACCGCTCCGAGGCTGGCCGTGGCGAGGAATGCAATGACCGTGGCCGGGATGTTGGGGAGATAGCCAGCCACGCGGTCGCCACGTGCCACGCCCATCTCGCGCAAGGCGTGCGCCATGGAAGCCACCCGACGTTCGAGATCACCCCAGGTGATGTCGGCCAGCGGCAGGCTCTCGCCAGCGTGACGAATGGCCGTGCGCTGCGCGGCATCCTGCTCGCGGGCGTGGCGAAAGACCTGTTGCACGTAGTTCAGCGTGGCGCCCTCGAACCATCGCGCGCCCGGCATGGTGCGCTCGGACAGTACCGAGGCAGGCGGCGTGTCGAAGCGGACATCGAAGTAATCGACGATGGACTGCCAGAACGCTTCGATCTCGGTGACGGACCACTGCCAGAGGCTGCCGTAGTCCGGGAAATCGAGCCCGCGCTCGCGGCGCAGCCAGTCCATGTAGGCGGCCAGCTGGCTCGCCTGGGCGAACGCCGGCGAAGGCGTCCACATCAGCTTCCCTGCTTCGAGGGTCATGTTGTCTCCTCCGAGGCCCGTCTGACGCGGGCCATGAGAGTGATGGCGTGATGGATGGTCGACAGATGATAGCCGACCGTCCTCCAGCCTGCCGGCCTCGGCCTCCTACCGGCCGGCTTCGAACAGCGTGCCCCAGATCTCGTCGACGCGCGTCTTGATGGCCGGATCCATCTTGATCGGCGTACCCCACTCGCGTGTGGTCTCGCCGGGCCATTTGTCGGTGGCGTCAATGCCCATCTTCGAGCCCAGGCCCGAGACCGGCGAAGCAAAGTCGAGATAGTCGATGGGGGTGTTGTCGACCATCACGGTGTCGCGGGTCGGGTCCACGCGCGTGGTGATGGCCCAGATCACTTCCTTCCAGTCGCGGGCGTCGATATCGTCGTCCACCACGATGATGAACTTCGTATACATGAACTGCCGCAGGAAGCTCCAGACGCCAAACATCACGCGCTTGGCGTGCCCGGCGTACTGCTTCTTCATGCGGACCACCGCCATGCGGTAGCTGCACCCCTCGGGCGGCAGGTAAAAGTCAGTAATTTCGGGGAACTGCTTCTGCAGCAGCGGCACGAAGACCTCGTTCAGCGCCACGCCCAGCACGGCCGGTTCATCGGGCGGCTTGCCGGTGTAGGTGGAGTGGTAGATCGGATCACGGCGCATGGTGATGCGGTCGATCGTAAAGACCGGGAACCAGTCCTGCTCGTTGTAGTAACCGGTGTGGTCGCCATAGGGTCCTTCCAGCGCATGCTCGTAGCCCGAAGGGTGTTCGGGGTCCGGCTGGATATGGCCCTCCAGTACGAACTCCGCCGAAGCCGGCACGGAAAGCTCCGACAGGCTGGGCGTGATGCATCCCGCCAGCGCCGTGCGGCTGCCGCGCAGCAGGCCCGCAAACTGGTATTCCGAGAGCGTGTCGGGTACCGGCGTCACCGCGCCGAGGATCGTTGCGGGATCGGCGCCCAGCGCCACGGCGATCGGGAAGGGCTTGCCCGGATTGGCCAGTGCGTGCTCCCGGAAGTCGAGTGCGCCGCCCCGATGCGCGAGCCAGCGCATGATGACCTTGTTGCGGCCGATGACCTGCTGGCGATAGATGCCGAGGTTCTGGCGCTTCTTGTGCGGCCCCTTGGTGATGACCAATCCCCAGGTGATCAACGGCGCCGCATCGCCCGGCCAACAGGTCTGGATCGGCAGCCGAGCCAGATCCACATCGTTGCCTTCCCAGACTACTTCCTGGCACGCCGGGCTGCTGACCCGCTTGGGTGCCATGTCCCAGACGGACTTGACCAGTGTGAACAGCTTGCCGGCTTCGCGCAGTCCTCGCGGTGGTTCCGGCTCCTTGAGTGCGGACAGCACGTGCCCGATATCGCGCAGATCCGACAGCGACGATGCGCCCATGCCGAGCGCCACTCTTTGTGTCGTCCCGAACAGATTTGCCAGCACTGGCACTTTAAAAATATCGCCATCGTCGCGTCGCGGCTGTTCGAACAGCATGGCCGGCCCCTCGGCGCGCAGGACGCGATCGCAGATCTCGGTCATCTCGAGGTTGGGCGACACCGGCACGTGGACGCGCTTGAGGTCGCCGCGCTGTTCCAGTTGTCCGATGAAGTCGCGTAAGTCTTTGTATTGCATGGTGAAATCCGGTCAGAATGTGGCGCCGCGCCAATCTCCGGCGAGCCGTCGCGGTGTGTGTGACGATACACATGACCCCTCATCGGCGCAAAAAAATCGTGGCAGTCCAAGCATCAAATTGTAAAGAAATTACGAATTGGCCCGAAGGGGTGGCGGCACGCGAGACTAGGCAGGGTATGCGTTTCGAGGTTCTTGGACCCCATATAAGTGTCGTAAAAAGCCTAGTTACAAATAGCTAAAAGTAGTAGGTTTTTGATTCATTATTCTTGACGGGTTATAAAAGCGTTCCTACAATCCGGTCTGCTCTGTGGGGTGTTGCGCTGCACCATGGCTTCCCTGTCTCTGTCAAGAGGCGGAAACGAAAAAAGCAGCGTCGATACTTCCACACCGATCGTCACCACGGATTCCCGGGAGGAGTCCGGTGCGGTCCCCTGGCGGGATGCCAGGTAATAGGAGTTCTTAGTGGCAGGGTGCAGCTCCCCAGGCTTGTATCCTGCTTCCCGTTGGGCGCATGGGGAGCGCCCGCCAACAGATGCTTGGACACCCCTGCTAGGTGGTCGCAGCATCCTTACTTGAGTACGTTGAGATCGGGCACGCGCAGCAAGTCTGGGCGCGCGCAACGGGGCAGCGGATGGAGGTAAGTATGAGCGGTTGGAAAACCCTTCATCTTCCCGGCATCGGGCGGGCATTGCAGGTCCGCGTCAGACAGCCGGTACCCGGTGTGAGCCGCGCACTTCAGGTGCGACTGGCCCATCCGGTGGCAGGTCGCGCCTTGTTGCGCGGCGGCCGAACGACTTTGAAGTACACCTTGAATGCACTCGGGGTGCTGTCCGTGGCCGCAGCGGTCACGCTTACGCTCAGCCCGCAGTGGCGGACGTCCCTTGCCGGTGCGCTGGCGGGAACCGAAGCGCCTGCCGTGCTGGTGGATGCTGCCGTCAGCAACGCCGTGGCCGAAGAGGCCAGCCTTGTTGGCGCGGCCGTGCCCGCCGTGTCGGCGGATGTGGCGGCAGCGCGTCTGCTGGCTACTGTGTCGACGTCGGGCAAGGGTCTGCCGACCGTGTCGGGCGTGGACGAGTGGAGCCACACGCCGGCCGGCAAGGTGCCGTCCGTGGCCCATCTGGCCGCACAGATTCCGGTGCAGCGGGTGGCGATGGATGCGCGCTATACCAGCGCGCTGGGTTCCGCGCGTGAACAGGCTGCCGTGGCCGACTACATCGCCCGCAAGTACCGCGTGGCGACGCAGGCGACGGCACAACTGGTCAAGGCTGCCTATATGACGGGCCGCGAGGTCGGTATCGACCCGCTGCTGATCCTGGGCGTGATCGCCATCGAGTCGAGCTTCAATCCGTACGCCGAGAGCGGCGTCGGTGCGCAGGGCTTGATGCAGGTGATGACCAAGGTGCATTCGGACAAGTACGAGGCAGTGGGCGGCGTGGCCGCGGCACTGAACCCGTATGCCAACATCAAGATCGGTGCGCTGGTGCTCAAGGACTGCATCGCCCGCGCGGGTACGATCGAAGGCGGCCTGAAGTACTACGTGGGCGCCACGACACAGACCGATGGCGGCTACGGCGCCAAGGTGCTGGCCGAACGCGGACGCCTGCGTGCGCTGCTGGGCCTCACCGGCACGGAAACCATCAAGGCTCCGGTGGACCGTCACCAGAACGGCGAGAAGCTGGAAGCTGCAAGCGGTACCGCGCAGGCGGCTTGAACGTCAACGCTGGTCAAACAGAAAGGGCACCCCTCGGGGTGCCCTTTCTGTTTTGGCGATAACCGGCTGACGGTCCTTCAGCGCAGGAAGTGATGCATCCGGTCCATCGCTTCCTCGATGTTCGCCATCGAGGTGGCGTACGAGATGCGGATGTAGTCGCGCGCGGTATGGGGGCCAAAATCGGTGCCCGGTACCATGACCACGCCGGCGTCATGCAGGATGGCCTGTGTCAGCTTGTCCGCGTCGCCTGCGGCAGGATGGTTGACGTGGCGGCAATCGGCGTAGACATAGAACGCGCCGTCGGGCTTTACCGGCACCCGCAGCCCCAGCGCCTCCAGGGCGGGCAGGATCGCGTCGCGGCGGCGATGGAATTCCGCCTTGCGCTCGTCGTAGATGGCTAGCGCCTCCTTCGAGAAGCACGCCACGGCTGCATGCTGTGCCACGGCCGATGCGCAGATGAAGAGGTTCTGCGCCACCTTCTCGAACGCCGGCACCAGCGAATCTGGCACCACCAGCCATCCCAGCCGCCAGCCCGTCATGTTGAAGTACTTCGAGAAGCTGTTTACGGTCACCACGTTGTCGTCGAGGGACAGTGCCGACACGGGCGGCGCGTCATACGACAGGCCCTGGTAGATCTCGTCGACGATCGCAAAACCCTGGCGCTTGCGGACTTCGTCCAGAATCGACTTCAGTTCATCGGGCAGGATCGAAGTGCCGGTTGGGTTCGACGGCGTGGCAAGCAGTACGCCGCGCGTCTTCTCATTCCAGTGCTGCACCACCTGAGCGGCGGTCAGCTGGAAACGCTCGGCCGGGCCGCTCGGGATCATCTTCGCCTGCCCGTCGAAGGCCGCCACGAAATGCCGGTTGCAGGGGTAGCTCGGGTCAGGCATCAACACTTCGGCGCCGATATCGACCAGCACGGCGCAGGCCAGCAGCAGTGCACCCGAGGCGCCCGCGGTGACGATGACGCGACGCTCCGCGATATCGAGGCCGTATGCCGTCTTGTAGTGGCCCGCAATGGCCTCGCGCAGCGCGTGGATGCCCAGGGCGCCAGTGTATTGCGTGACGCCACGCCGCATGGCGGCCTCCGCAGCATGTACCACCGGGGCGGCCGCCGTGAAGTCGGGCTCACCGATTCCCATATGGATGATGTGCCGTCCGGCACGTTCGAGCTCGGCCGCCTGCTTGGCCAGCTCCATGACGTGGAAGGCTTCGATATTGGCCAGGCGGGACGCGGTGGCGATGTGCTGGAGGTTCATGGCAGATTAGGCAGGCCGTCGGGAAAGAAACCGGTGCAACATTGGGTGAGTGCGCCTCGACATGATAGTCGGCATGAAAAAACCCGCCGAAGCGGGTGTCGTGGTCCAGGCTGGCCGCCGCACGAAGTGGCGCGTCGGCAGTGGGCGCCAGGATCAGCGGCGTGCGGCCACTTCCGGTGCCCGCACCTGCGCGGCCAGCTTGTCGAGTACGCCGTTGACGTACTTGTAGCCTTCCACGCCGCCGAACGTCTTGGTCAGTTCCACGGCTTCGTTGATCACGACCTTGTACGGGATGTCCAGGCAGTGCACGAGCTCGTAGCTGCCCACCAGCAGGGCGGCACGCTCAACTGGCGACAGCTCGTCGACTTTCCGGTCGAGGAACGGCTCGAACGCTGCCGTCAGGCGCGCTTCCTCTCGCACGGCGCCGTTCAGCAGGGCGTTGAAGTGTTCGGTGTCCGCCTTGTTGAAGCCCTGCGCGTCATGCAGGTGCGCCTGGATCGTGCCGATGTCGTTGCGGTTCAGCAGCCATTGGTAGAGCCCTTGCAGCGCCAGCTCGCGCGAACGGCGGCGTGCACTCTTCGGCGGTGCCTTCGGCTCGGTTCGCGGCTTGGCGCCCGACGGCTTATCGCCGGTGTCGTTCACATCACTCATCATCTTCACCGTCGCCAGCTTCGTTCTCGCGCAGCGAATCCAGCGCGACCACCAGGTTTGCCATTTCCACGGCGGTACGGGCGCAATCGCGGCCCTTCTCTCGCGTGCGGGCGTGGGCTTGCTCGTCCGTGTCCACCGTCAGGATGCCGTTGGCGACGGGAACGTTGAAGTCCAGGCCCACGCGGGTGATACCGGCGCCCGACTCGTTCGAGACCAGCTCGAAGTGGTACGTCTCGCCGCGCACGACGGCACCCAGTGCCACCAGTGCGTCGAACTGGCCGCTTTCGGCCATCTTTTGCAGAGCCAGCGGCACTTCCAGCGCGCCGGGTACGGTCACCAGCAGCGTGTCTTCACCTTCGACGCCGAGTTTTTCCAGTTCGGCCATGCAAGCCTCGCGCAGCTCGTTGCAGACGGGCTCGTTGAAGCGGGCTTGCACAATCCCGATACGCAGGCCTTCGCCGTCGAGGTTCTTCTCGTAGAAGCCGTGATCCATTGTCAATTCTCCGTAGATTCGTTCCGGCACTGGCAGGCGCCAATGCCCATGATTTCTGTGTGCCTGCTATCCGGACAGGCCCAACCGTCAGTCGCAGTTGGCTTCGCCTTCCATGGCATGGCAGCCGACGATTTCGAGGTCATAGCCCGTCATGCTCGGCATCTTTTGCGGCGAACCCAGCACGCGCATCTTGCCCACGCCCACATCGCGGAGGATCTGCGCCCCCATGCCATAGGTGCGCAGGTCGGGCTTGCGGCGCGGACGGTCGTTCGGGGCGTCCAGCGCCGCAAACTGCGTGAACAACTGGTCGGGCGAGTCGTCGCAGTTCAGCAGCACCATGACACCGGTATCGGCGCCGTGCAGCGCTTCCAGCGCAGCGGGCACGCTCCACGAGTGCGTGGTGCGGCCGGCTTCCAGCACGTCCAGCACCGACAGCGGCTCGTGCACGCGTACCAGCGTGGCGCGATCCGGATGCGGCTGGCCCTTGATCAGCGCCAGGTGCGCGCGGCCTGTCGGCTTGTCGCGGTACATCACGCTGCGGAACGTGCCCCACGGCGTCTGCATGTCGCGCTCGCCCACACGTTCGATGATGCTCTCGGTGCGGCTGCGGTAGTGGATCAGGTCGGCGATGGTGCCGATCTTGAGATCGTGCTCGCGCGCGAACTCCACCAGATCGGGCAGGCGAGCCATCGTGCCGTCGTCCTTCATGATCTCGCAGATCACGGCGGCGGGCGTCAGGCCGGCCAGCGCGCCGAGGTCGCAGCCGGCTTCGGTGTGGCCGGCGCGGATCAGCACGCCGCCGGGCTGGGCGGTCAGCGGGAAGATGTGTCCCGGCTGGACCAGGTCGGCAGCGCGGGCGTCCTTGGCTACCGCGGCCTGCACGGTGCGGGAACGGTCGGCGGCGGAGATCCCGGTGGTGACACCTTCGGCGGCTTCGATCGAAACCGTGAAGTTGGTGCCATGCACGGTGCCGTTACGTGACACCATCGGATACAGCTCAAGCTGCCGGCAGCGCTCGGCCGTCAGGGTCAGGCAGATCAGGCCACGGCCAAACTTGGCCATGAAGTTGATGGCTTCCGGCGTCACGAAATCGGCTGCCAGGACGAGATCGCCTTCGTTCTCGCGGTCTTCCTCATCGACGAGGATAACCATGCGGCCGGCGCGAATGTCGGCAATGATGTCTTCGGTACGGGCGATAGTCATGGCTGGGGCGACGTTTGATGACGGGCGGGTGCGGATGGCGGGCAGGGCCGGTACCTTGGGGTTACCGGCGAAATCAAGGCCGCTATTGTACGCCAAGGCGTGTGCCAGCGCCCTCGGCGGTGGGCCGCAGCCATCGGGTTCTTCCCGGTTGCGCGCAAGTGCGGCGCACGGCATATCCATGGCTGATGGCATTGATCGGAGAGAAGCGCATGACTGCACCGTTGCATGGAATTCGTATCGTGGAATTCGAAGGACTCGGGCCGGGACCGCTGGCGGGCCGGATGCTGGCCGACATGGGCGCCGAGGTGACCGTCATTGCCCGCCGGCAGCGCGGGGCGGTGGCCGAACTGCTGGGTGGCGACAAGCCGAGCCCGTTGCGTCGCGGCAAGCGCATCGTGCCGCTCGACCTGAAACAGGACGCCGACCACGCCGAAGCCTTGCGCCTCGTAGCGGATGCCGATGCCTTGATCGAAGGCAATCGCCCGGGTGTGATGGAGCGGCTGGGGCTTGGGCCCGCTGACTGCGCCGCACGCAATCCGCGGCTGGTCTATGGCCGCATGACCGGCTGGGGCCAGACAGGTCCGCTGGCGCAGTCTGCGGGGCACGATCTCAACTACGTGGCGCTGAGCGGTATGTTGTCGCTGTCGGCGCGTCCCGGCGAAGTGCCAATGACCCCACCCACGCTGCTGGGCGATGCGGGCGGCGCGCTGGGACTGGCCTTCGGCATGGCGTGCGCCATGCTCGAGGCGCGGACCACGGGCCGTGGCCGGGTGGTCGATGCTGCCATTGTCGATGTGGTGACCATGCTCGGCGGCATTGCGCTCTGGGTTCGCAACAACGGCCAGCTCGACGGCGCCGAGCCCAGCCCGTTTCATGCATCGCCGTTCTACGATGTCTACGCGTGCGCCGATGGCGGATACATCACGATCGGTGCCCTGGAGCCGCAGTTCTATGCGTTGCTGCTTGGCAAGCTGGGACTGCACGACATCGATCCCGCCCGGCAGTACGACACCGCGACCTGGCCGGCGTTGAAGCAACGATTCGCCGCGCTGTTCCTGAGCCAGCCGCGCGAGCACTGGGATGCGCTGCTCGGGGGCACCGACGTCTGCTATGCGCCGGTCCTCAGCATTGCCGAGGCCGCCCGGCATCCGCACAACGTGGCACGCGGGTTGTTCGTCGAGCATCCCGACGGGACGCTCGATGCGGCGGGCGCGCCGAAGTTCGGTCCTGCCGGAGACTGAGCGGCAGGGTCAGCCGAGCGTCGCCTCGCCGGAAGCCGACAGCATCCGCTCGACGTATCGCGCGATCAGGTCGATTTCCAGGTTCACGCGCTTGCCCGCCGCGAGTTCGTTGAGCGTGGTGACTTCCACCGTGTGCGGGATCAGGTTGATCGAGAACACGCAGCCGTCGGCTTCGTCGCTGACCGTGTTGACGGTCAGCGATACGCCATTCACGACCACCGAGCCCTTGTAAGCCAGATAGCGGCCAAGTTCGCGCGGCGCGCGGATGCGCAACTCGTGCGACTCGCCCACCGGGGCAAAACGGACCACCTCACCCAGGCCATCGACATGGCCCGACACCAGATGGCCGCCGAGACGGTCCGCCAGACGCAGCGCCTTTTCCAGGTTGACGCGACCCGGCTGTGCCAGACCGACGGTCTTGTCCAGCGATTCGCGCGAGACATCCACGTCGAAATGGCCGGCTTCCAGCGTGACCACGGTCATGCAGGCGCCCTGGATGGCGATGCTGTCGCCGATGCCCACGTCCGAGAGGTCCAGGCCGCCAGCGGCCACGCGCAGGCGCACGCCCGCAGTGCTATCGCCGAGCGGGGAAACGGATTCGATGCGGCCCACTGCCGCCACAATGCCAGTAAACATATTTGCCTCTGTCTGAATACGATGAAGTCGGTCGTTAGTCCTTGCTGTCTGCGCGACGTGCGATCAGGCGCAGGTCGTCGCCGATCTGCCGCACTTCGTGCCAGCGGAATGCGGTGGCGTCTTCCAGTTTGGTCAACGGCGGCAGGTTGAACATGCCCTGCGCGTCGCCCAACAGGCGGGGCGCCAGATAGACCAGCAGTTCATCGGCACACCCTTCGCGGATCAGCGAACCGTTGAGCTTGAAGCCGGCTTCTACGTGGAGTTCGTTGATGCCGCGCTGTCCGAGCGCTTCGAGCATGCGGCGCAGCTCGACCTTGCCATGGCGGTTGGGCAGGACCACGACCTCCACGCCGCGCGCTTCAAGCGCACGCTGGCGGGCCGGGTCCTCCACCGCGCAGAAGACCAGCACCGGCTTGGCGAAATCACCACTGTCGCGGTTCAGGATCTGGGCGTCGAGCGGCACTTCCAGCCGGGAATCGACCAGTACACGTTGCGGCTGTCGCGGTGTGTCGATAGCGCGGACGGTCAGCGCCGGATTGTCGTCGCGGACGGTACCGATGCCGGTCAGGATGGCGCAGGCGCGCGCGCGCCACGCATGGCCATCATCGCGCGCCGCCTGGCCGGTGATCCATTGACTTGTGCCGTCATGGAGCGCCGTGCCGCCATCGAGCGAGGCCGCCACCTTGACGCGAACCCAGGGCAGGCCACGCGTCATGCGCGACACAAAGCCGATATTGAGATCGCGCGCCTCTTTTTCCAGCAGTCCGCAGCGCACGTCGATACCGGCCTCGCGCAGCCGTTGCAGGCCGCGCCCGGACACCGAAGGGTTGGGGTCCTCCATCGCCGCCACTACGCGGGCGATACGCGCACGCACCAGCGCATCCGCGCACGGTGGGGTCCGGCCGAAGTGGCTGCACGGCTCCAGCGTGACATAGGCGGTGGCGCCAGCGGGATCGTGCCCGCGCGCGATGGCATCCTTCATTGCCTGGATCTCGGCGTGATCGTGCCCGGCCGGCTGTGTGAATCCCTGTCCGATGACCTGACCGTCCTTCATCAGGACGCAGCCGACGCGCGGGTTTGGCGTGGTGGTGAACATGCCACGGGCGGCGAGCGCCAGGGCCTGCTCCATGGCGGTGTGATCGGATGCGGAGAACATGGCTGGTGAGTCGGATCCTGAGGAGGCGTCGGGGCAGTCAGCGTGCAGCGGACGGGGCCGGATTCGTAGATTCCAGTGGGTCGCAATCGATATCGACACCGGGTCGGCAAGTCCGGATACGCCCTTGCGCGCCAAGCCTGACCTGACGCTGTGCGGCATGGCAACGCAAGTGGAACGTAGCAGCGAAGAAGCCACCACGCTCAGATCGTGAGTATCCCACAGCTGTCAAGCGCAGGCTTTGTGCGCCTCCGGCTCCCGCCGTGCCATGCAACGCGACGGTCAGGCACCGCTCGCCCAGCCGGACCATGGAGAAGGGGGGCTGCGAGCGATGCGCCTCGGTTGGGCGGGTAGCCACGGTGGACAGTTGCCAGCCACGGTCTAGTGTCCTGGCGTTGGCCGCAGGACTCAACATCACCTCGGTGCGGCGTGCTGCCGCCGTGGTACGCGCCAGCGCCAGCGAGGCCGCCAGCCGGTCCGCCGCCCGCGCGACGTGATACTCCGCCACCAAATCGCTTAGCGATGGCAGGGCCGCCAGCATGAGGATCGCAGAGACCGCCAGTGTGATCAGCATTTCGACGAGCGTCACGCCCCGTACGTCCCTGCCCGGTGTCTTCGGCATATCAGCACGCCTCCGGCAGTGGAATGGGAATATCGTCGGTGGTGAGCATTGAAAGCCACTCGCCGTTGCTGCGCAAAATCACGATGCCGCAGGATGCGTCGGGATAGGTTGGTGTCGCGCGGATCTCGACGCAATGAGACAGGTCGGCGCCGGCACAACTCGTTGCGGTCAACCAGTGCCGGGTGCGCGCAGGCGGCGCGGGCACCGGCGATGGCCAGTCGCCCGCCGGGTTGGCGCCATCCGCTCCCTTTGCGAACGACGTGGTAATGAGCGCATGACGCTCCAGCGTCAGCATCGCCGAGATCAACGAGGCGCGCGCCTGGAGCCGCCAGGCCCGCTCTGCGTGTCGCTGCCAGGCGGGCAAGGCCAATACGGTGAGTAGCGCCGCGATGACCGCCACCACCAAGAGCTCGATCAGGCTGAAGCCGGCGCACCGCCGAGTTCGATGGGGCTCGTTCATGGCGTTCATGGCGTTCATTGCGGTGTCCTGATCAGTTCGCGCCAGCCTAGCCGTCCGCGTTGGCGATGCCATCGGGCCTCTTGCATCGGAAGCGCGGTATCGCCTTCGATGCGCCACCACGCAAGGTCGAAGGTCTCGCGCGTGGAGGTTGCGGGCGCCCGCGGCTGCTCCAGTGCGCTGGTCGAGGTGGGAGTCGAGGTAATGATCGGCATGGCAGTCTGCCCATCCCATGGCAGGCCAGTCGCCGCTGGCACTGGCGCGCCGTTCTCGTCCTTCACGGTCACCGACACCCCGCGTGCCGCATCCACCAGATAGCTGCGCTGCTGTCCATCGGGCGTGACGGTCGTGAAAGCGAGATGCACGGGACTGACGGCGTGGAGGGTGTCGATCCGTTCGTCGGTACGCGGCATTCGCATCGTCCAGCCGGCGTCTCCCGGCAAGCCCCTGGGGTTTGCGGGCTGCAGCACGACGCCATCTCCCGTTGCCACCGCTTTGATACGGGAAGGCTCGCGACGAGCGCCGGATTGGTCTGGGATCGCCGAGAGTTCGCTACCGCTGCTGTAGACGACCATCGGTCCCGTACCTGTCTGGATGACGACCGGAGGTTCTGCGGTATCCGTCGAACTGTATGCATGGCGATGCATGCAGATCGGCGCGGGGACATCGGTGTCACGCGACAGGTGGTCGAGTCCAAATCGCCAGAGCCGCCCCCGGTCATCGCTGGCATAGACGGCACGCGCAACGCCGCTGGCATCGCGCCGGACCGTGGCAGCCAATAGCCGGGCCGCCGGTACCGAGACACCGCAGCCCGATGCGGGCAGGGACAAGCGTCGCACCTTTCCTGTTTCGTGCCAGGCGCTGACCGGCCGGTCGAGCGGCAGCAGTGCCAACGCGGCGGGCGTGTTCGATCCAGGCTCGGGTGCGAGGATTGTCACAGCGGCCCATCGACGCACACCATATTCCATCCACATGGCAGCGCGCACTGGCCCGCTGCCTGATAACGGCAACTGCGCATTGGCGCCAATCTCCCAGAGCAAGCCAATGGGCGTGGCGGCATCGGGGTCCGATACATCAAGCACGAATACCGCGCCGGCCTGGAGAGACGAGTTCGTCCTGTTGGCGGGAATGGCGCAGAGCAGTAACGTTCGCCATGTTCCAGCGGGATCGGCGTCGATGCTCTCCGGCCGGGGGCACGGCGCAGGGGGAAGCGGGTGGCCAGGCGTAGCGACCGATGCCGCGTCGCGGAGTAATGTGCGTGGCAGGTACGCAGCCAGTTCCTGTCCGGTGACTGCATCGAACCCATGTAGCAGGCCGTCGCGCGTGCCAAGCCAGACCGTGGTGCGGCGCTGCGCGTACCGATTGCGAAAGGGCGTGTGGCCCGGCTGCATCGGCAGCCATCGGGGCGGCGGCACGACATGAACGCGCGCGCCTGTGGCGCTGGCCAGCCGGGTATCGCGCGGGCGATGCGCCGCGTCGGCACCGCTGCCGCGCAGCCACGACATGCGCGATTGGCCCGTGCCGCCGGGTTCCACGGCATCGAGCATGACCTGGGTGTCGACATCGAGAGCGAACCAGCGCAGGGGATCGAGTCTGCCTCCGCCAAGGTAAAGCCGACGTTCGTCGATATCCTGCCGATCCAATACATCGCCGGCCTCCCATTGGGAGAGGACCGCCTGCGAAGACAGCGACGTTGTACGGAACGCCAGCGCTTCCAGCCGTCCTGTCCATGGATGTCCACCCGCCGAGATCCTGTAGCCGAGCGGCAATTGCCCGGGGGTGGCAAGGGCAGAAGGTTGCAAGCCGCAGAGCAGCGCACCCATGAGCCAAGCGATCATCGTCAAACTGCTGCTCATGGCTGGAACTCCGTCTGGAGCACGACGCGGATGCTCGGATCGCGCCCGATACCCAGGGCAACGATGGCCATGCGCGGCCACATGCCTGCGGCAGGACTGTCAGGATCGTCGCTGAGTTCTATGAGATAGCGGGGCAGGGTGGTGGCGCCGATGACATCGGCCGGGAGTTCCGGCAGTGTGGCGCCGGTGATCGAACCCAAAGGAATTCCCGCACTATCCGATGCGGCGCCATCGAGCCAGGATTGCCATGCCCGGCCATCGTCGTCTGCGCGGCAGATACCCGCCTGAGGGCCGCTGCCACAGCTACCGGGCGCGGGCCAGGCAGATAGTCGGTCGCTGGAAGACGCCGTCGCGGCGATCAGGTCGGCTTCGGCATCGCGCAGCGCGGCTTCGGCGGCGCGGAACGCAATCTCTCGATCCAGTTGGTGGCTCGCCAATTGCCGCCCTGTCAGCAGAAAATGCACTGACGCCGCGCCGATGCCAGCGATCAGCAACATCAGCGTGGCGACGAATGTCATCAGCGCGGCGCCACGATGCCTGCGGCGATTGCGACGCGTCAGCATAGGCCCTCCATGCAGTGCGATGGATTGCGCAGTCGGAGCGTGCTGACGAACGTGCGGCGTCGCAGTGCAGGTTTCGCTTTGGGAGTGAATGTGTCGTCATCGACGACATCTTCCCCCGCCGCTACAGGCAGCAGCGAGAGCCGCTGTCTCCACGCGTACAAGACGGTCGGGCGCTCTCCGCGAATCACCACGGCAATCTGCACGGCTCGCACGCGATGCCACGTATCGGCACCGAGGGCATCCACACCTTGTGCCGACAGGAAGCGCTCCACCGCACCGTCACCATTCGCGTCGATGCCATAGCGCAATTGCAGTGTTTCCACACCGCGCACCAATGTGCCTGACGTGTAGCGCGTAGCCCGCACGCGGGTGCCCTGGCGGCTCGGATATCGGCATAGCAACTGCGGCACGCCATCGCTGGCGATGCCGATGTAGAACAGGTTAGTCGCGGCGTGGTGGGGCAACGGGGCGCCATCCGGCGGCAAGGCACGCGCCGGCAACGCATACCCACCGCAGTCGCTCATCGTCCCATCGGGCAAGGTCGGGTCCGTTGCACGTCCACTGCCTGAAACGCGAACGAGCAGCGCATCGCTGCGTAGCACGCCGGCGCGTGCACAGTTGAGGCTGGCATCGATCGATGGCATCGCGCAGTTATCGCGCCCTTCGATCGGCGGGACGGGCGCGGGATGCAACGGGGAAAACGCGACCTGCCCGGGTATCCATCCGGCCTGCCGCACCGCATGCCCGATGATGGCTAGCGCGCGCTGGCCGCGTTCCTCGATCTCCATGCTGTCCGCCACGCTCGCATAGGCGTCGCGCGCAGCCCAGAAGGACAGCAGTACCGCTACGGTCACCAGCATGCCCAATGCCAAGCCAACCATCATGTCGACGAGCGTGAAGCCGTGGCTGTGCAATCGCCTCTTCATGGCGAAGCCCACAGCGCAATGCGCGTCGGCATGACAGTGTCCTGTGCCACCCGGGACGTTGCCTCGGCAGGCAAGATGGCCACAGCAAGGCGAGAACCGGGCAGGCATCCACCGTCAGGCGATGCGGTCTCGCACAGCGCCACGCGCGACGCATCGCCACCGACGATCGGCCAGGCGTCGTCTCCCACCTCGGCTTGCTCCGCAGCCAGGCGAAGCGTCGCCACCAGCCGCTCGTGCTCGCCACTCCAACGCAACCACCCAGTCGACAGTCCGGCCAGCGGCACGGCCGCAAGGCCAACGATGGCGATGCAGAGTAGCGATTCGAAAAGGGTATAGCCGCCGCGATGCCTACGATGCGTCAGGCAGGATGAGGACGGAGCGTGGGAAGAAAGGGTCGGAAACATCGGGCATTCGTTCGGAAGAAACGGATGCCAACGATAGCGGCGGAGAGGACGCTAAAACGTGTCCGGTTGTTGTGGATCTGTGGAATTTTGTGTCCGAGGGGGAGTCGGAAAGCTCGGACGTTTCGCTGAACCTTAGGGCATCGCGCAGGTCGCTGGCGCGGTATCGGGATTGCAGATGCGGGATCGGCCCAGCAGGCTGATGTCGACCACACGTTTCGAGGTGCCGATCTGGAAGCCTGCCTTCATCGACATCTGTGCTTTGCCTGTCGTCTGGGAGTAGCCGGCGGGTGAGAAGGTGATGTACGACAGGCCAGCAGGGGTGGTGGACGTTGTGATTGTGACGTCCGAAGGCAATTCGTTGCTCTCGGCGATGAGGCTGTCGCTTCCCGTATATTCCCCGTCGGGCGACACATGCTCGTTGAAGACCTGCCAACCCTTGCGCCAATCGCCTTCAATCGGCGCGATGGTCACATAGCTGTTCGAAGCCGCGGCAATCGTTCGCGCCTTTGATACCGCCGAGTGGAAATCACCCGCTACGGTGACGGCGCGTTGGCTCCGCATGAACTGGGTCATGCTGGGGACGGCGAACCCGACCAGCACAATGCCCACCGCCATGGTGGTGATGAGTTCCAGCAGCGTGAAACCGCCCGTGCTGGGTGATAGTGACCTTGGCATGATGTTCACCAGCAGTTCGGGGTTTGCGAAGGCGTGCTGCCATTGGGCATATTGTCCCGCTTGCCCGTGGTTTGCAGGACCAGCGTGCCGCACGTGGCGTCGGCGCGATTCGGAATGGCTTGTAGCTCAATGCATTGCCCGGCCACGGAGCCGGCGCAAGTGACTGCCTGAATACGGTACGCGCTGCCGCCCGATGTATCGCCGGAGTACTTCTTGTATCCCTCCCAGGGGGAGGGATCCGTGTTTGAGGTCGCGTACGTATTGAACTGCGAGTAGTGCCGCTCGAACAGCTGCATGTTCGTCATGAGCGCGGACTTTGCCTCCGTACGCCGACCCTTCAGGATGAACTCGTTGTAAGACGGATAGGCGAAGGCGGCCAGGATGCCGATGATTGCCACTGTGACCATCAGTTCGGCGAGCGTGAACCCTTGTTGGTGGCATCGGTCGAGACGATTCATGGCGACGGCCCTCATGGTCAGTTCGGAATCTTGAAGTTGCGGACCTCGCGCCAGCTCACGCGACCTGGGCGCTCGCTGCTGATGGGGGAGGCGGTGGATGTCAGCGTGCCGCCAGCGCCGAATCCATACACGGTCGTCTTGGTCTGCTGCTTGACGCCACCGATCGAATCGCGGTCGCCCACCGTGACATTTGTCACGATGATGGCCGGCGCACCCAGCAGGCCATTGGTCGAGAGGTAGCCCGAAATGCCCTGGTATGGCAGACCCGTCAGCGTATTGAGACCGTAGCTCCGGCTGCCACCCGAGGTGCCGCACGTTCCAGTCGCCGTATAGATCGAGTTGAAGTACACCATGCCGCCTGAAACAGCAGCGGACGTTACCTGTCGCTCGCTGGAGTCGAGGAAGTCCATGACCCAGCCGGGCTTCCGGGGCGCGACGTAGCCGGGAGCTGCAGCCGTTCCCGAATACTGGATGGACTTGCCGCCGTCGTAGGAGGTCAGCGTCAACTGGTTGAGCTTGCTGCGATCGCTCACGTAGTTCGTGCCACCACCATCGTATATGCCGTAGAACGAATTGAACTCGGTGGTGGGCGTGCTCGTGTCGGCCAGTTCGTAGTACTTGCCCGTACCGAACAGCACCATGTAGCCGCCCGGCGCATAGACGATCTCCGGTTGCATCGTGATCGGCTGGCGCGTGCCGGTGCGGGCCGATGTGGCGACGAACAGCGGCTTGCGCGAAGTGCCGCCGTATTCAGGCAATGCGCCATCGCTGCCACCATTCCACGTCGACGGCAGTCCCGAGACATCGAACTTCCACAGGTTGCCTTGCAGGTCCCCGGCGTAGAGTGCCAGGCCTATGCCGCTGACCTGCGATACCAGCGCTGGCGTGCTCAGGCCGTTGGCCGTGGCGGTCGTCGAAGGAGAGGGCGTGACGATCTTCCAGTAGTTACCGTTCAGAGACCATGCAGCGCTGGGCGTCTTGTCGAGCGACAGGATGAACAGCACGCTCGGGGCATCGGTGTTTGCGTAACCATCCGCCTGGTTCGAGTTCAGTCCATTGCCGACGATGGCGTACCACTTGTAGACGGGTGCCTTGTTGCTATCGTAGCCGCTGAGCAGCTTGGTAATGACCGGGGTGCCCATGACGTTGCCCATATCGGCATCGTCCTTGTCCGTGAACTCCCACATCACGTTACTGCCGCTGAACGGCGTGCCAACGGGATCGGTTACGTCCAGGGCGTACACGCCCTGCGCACCGCCGCCGAAGCCACCGACCAGTACTGATTTCCAGGCATCGTTCACTTGCGCTTCTTCAACCACCGGCGTCGCATCCACATAGGCGCGATGCTTGTAGCCAGTGGTGGTGAGCTGGTTCAGGCTGCCGATGACAGCGCTCGGGACGTAGGCAAAGACTTCCGAACCGTCCGACGCCTTGAAGCCGTGCAACATGCCATCGTTCGCGCCGACATAGACCATGGGCTGGCGAGCAATGTACCTCGCGCGGAAGGTCCCGTAGTTTTCTCCGGTGCGCGACGCAGAGGGCGCACCGACATACGTCGGTCCAGAGTTAATGATGTCGCCGAACACCGTCTTGCGGCCACGAAACACGCCGCCATTGCCAAGGCTGTCGGCTTCGAGGCTCCGGTCACCGCGCAGATAGTCCACTCGCTGCTGTCCGCGACCGTCGGCAACGTTGGTGCCGGGATTGAGGTTTAGGGCATCCTGCTGCGTCTTGCCGAGATTGGCCCACTGAAATGCCGCACCCGCGCCGGCCGCTGTGCTCAGTGTGTAGATCGAGCGGCTCGCAAAGCTACGTTTGGACAACAGATCGCCCGCTTCCCAGGCCGGTGTGGAGGAGACGGTCACAAGGCCGTCGGTGCCCTTCGTCATCTTGTACGCGGTGAGCTTGCCGTTCCATTGCTGGTCGAAGCCGGGCGTATAGACAAAAGCGTCGGTCATGATCCGGTTGGCACTCAGTGCGATGCCCGACAGCGTACCGGCGGAACTCGTGATCTGTGTGAACACCTGCTTGATAGCGCTGATCATCTGCGCCGGCTGGCTGGCGAGGAACCAGTTCGACGGCAGGTTGGAGCCCGTTGGTGCCGCTTCCCATTCCGTGTTGTTTGTGACGACGGTACCGCCTGCACCGAGGGTCTTGAACGGGTTGCCATCCTTGTTGCCGCCATCCGTCGTTTCTTCCTTGAAGCCGCCGTACTTGGCAGCCAGGTAGATCTGGCTCTGCCGCTGTGAATCGCCAACGGTGCCGTTGCCGTTCTCATTGACGTCGATGCCGAAGGTCGTCACGCGAGCTTCAGGCATGGTGGGCCGGAATGCCGAGGTGTGCGCCCAATAGGCCACGCCAGCCATGTAGTAGCTGGACCAGCTCGATGTCGGGTGATTCTTCGTGCCGAGGTTCGTGAACGACGAGTCGAGCGGATTGCTGTTGCCCGCTGCTGGCCGGTTGGTTTCCAGTGCGCCGACCTTATTGGTCCACTCCACCACATTGAACTTGCTCCAGCTGTCCGTGGCACGCGAGGGATCGCCCTGGCCGGTGACGGAGTTGCCGGGAATGTAGTGGTCCTGGTGGGTGTTGATGTCGCCGATGGTCAGCACGTAGTTGCGCTGGCAGCTGTTCAGCAATGGATCGGTCCAGGTCTTGTAGTACGGGAAGTTGTCGGCGTAGGCGGTGGTGACGCCACTGACCGCCTCGGGCGTAGGGCCATCGGGGTGGTTCTGCAGGTAGCGAATGCTCTCGTAATAGAGCTCGCCGAGCGGATCGTACGTCTTGTAGTTGCCAACTGGATTGTCAGTGGGCTTGCCCAGGTCCGTGACCATCGTGCGGCCGAACTTGTTCAGGTAGTTGATGACGCCGCTGTTGCCCGTGGCATCGTTCAGCGGATTTGCCAGCAGCACGCCGTAGGCATCCCATTCCTTGGCCGGGTTGGTGATCGAGTTGAGCGAGGTATTGACCGCGTTGTCACCAACGTACTTCATCGGCGCGCGCAGCACGCCACCGTATCGCTCGTTCTGTGTCAGACCGGAGTTGTTTGTGGGATCGTTGAGGTAGCCGAAGGCGGCGAATCGCACGCGATCGGCATTGCGCTGCATTTCGCCGACGGGCTTGTAGTTGGTTCCGTCATAGCTGTAGCAAAGATCGGTACGCGTCGTGGCCTCGTTGCTGTCGCAGACCTGTACCTGCACGCGGAAGCCACGCCGTTCGGTAACTGTACCCCGGCTATTGGTCACGTCGGCATAACTCTTAAGATTGGTGCAGCCGGCGCTGGTGTCGTTGCTGTCGGAGAAATAGATATGGTTTCCGCACGATGCCATGTACAACGTACTGTACTTGAATGGCGTGACCTTGTTAGGCGCGCTCGTCGTACCGTTCCCGTTGATGCTCTTGGAGGGGAAGTAGCTGCCGCTGCGGAAGAAGTCCGCCCGCAGCATTGCGCGTTGCAGCACCGTTTGCGTGCGCGTGTCGATCACTCGGTCGCCGCCCGTCATGGCAAGTCGCAACTCATCGATTGCCGAGGCGGCAGCCCAGTTCATGAAGTTCCCACTGAATGCAGACGAACATTCGTGGTTGGCATCGGCGCCACCCGAGATGGTGAAGTAGCCGTTCGTCGCGTCGTAGGCGTAACACTTGGTGTTGTTGAAATACCCAAGGTAGTTCTGGGACTTGTCGTAGGTGCCCCGATACGCAGCGCCTGTGGTCGGAAATTCCACCGACAGCGTCAGCATCAGATTTGGATGGATGTTCTGCGACTGGCCGTAAAGCGGCGTGCTGGAAATTGCAACGGTCGGCACGGTCGTCGGCGCAGCGGACAGCAGTGCGCACCAGAGCATGGCGCATGCTGCGAAAAGGCGAGGTAAGTTCTTCATGAATGCGGTCCCGGTCGATGGGTGGCAGTCGATGGCAAGAGGGAAGTCGTTTCAGTGCGCTGCGTCAGCGGCGTCTTCTTTTCGATAGACCATTTGCAGCACGGCGCGCGTGCTGTCGTTTGGCCCGAATCCCATGGCGGTGACCCGATACATGTAGGACGCGTTGACTGCTTCGCCCGATGCCTTGTAGGAAACCAGCTCGATCAGGTATCGCGGCTTTCGGGATGGCGAGAGCCCCGAGCCAGTGGGAAAGGTCCGGCCGGTAAAGGTGCCGTACTCCACGGTCCGGTTATCCGAGGTCGCGGTCCAGTCGATGGTGTCCCATATCGGAGCCCCGGCGGCGCTGAACGTATCGCACAGGCCCAGGTAGGCCGAGGGCATCTTCGTTCCGGTATTGCATGCGCCGCCCTCGAATCCTGTCAACGAGTCCTTGGCAAAGAGGCTGGAGCGCGATTGCGGCGCGGCTGCGCTCTTGATGTCGATCTCGGCGTCGTACAGCGCTGCCTCGGCAGCCTGGTACGCAATCTCGAAATCCCGTTGGTTGCGGGAAGAGCGTTTGGTATCGATCGCAATGCGTGCGCCCGCCAGTGCCAGCAGCGTGATGACGAGCAGCATGATCACGGCGGTGATCAGCGCGATGCCGCGTGCGCCGGGACGATCGGCCAGACGAGCGCGCAATGCAGGTTGGGCGTTCACATGCATGTCGATTCTCCGCATGTCTGGTAGTTGCGGACCTGAACCGTGGCGGAATACAGCTTTCTCACGGATTTCGTGTCGGTCGTCGGCGTGTAGCTTGCGTTGTCGCCGGTGTAGAGCGGGCCGAACAGCGAGATGGCGGCGGGCGCTTGCGCATCGGCGCTGGCGTTGTCGGCACGCACGACGAGTGCAATCTTCACCGTCTTGACGTTGACCCAGTCTGTCAATGCCATGGCGCTGGCCGTGGCGTATTTGTCCGGCACATCGTCATCGTTGGTGCTTACGCCGTAGAGCAGTTGCATGGTCTCCACGCCCGAAACCAGCTCCTGGGTCACGAAGGTGGTCTTGCTCTCGGTGCCGGAGCCGTCACGCTCGCGGTACTTGCACATGAGGGCCGGCTTGCCATCGGCGCCGTTGCCGATATAGAGGATGGAGAGTCCCCGATCGGCGCTGGCGGTATCGGAGTTGCTGGCGCCCGCCACGCCCTGGCCCGAGCAGTCCACCACGGACTCGTCAGGGCTGGGATCATCCTTCGACTTGCTGAGCCCGTAGTACCGGATCATGACAGCATCGCTGGCATTCAACGACCCGCCAGGGCCGCATGCCATCGTCTCGCTGTCGTTGGGATTCGAGCATGCGTCGATGCCGCGCAGGTTGTCGTCATACACGGGCATCATTCCGCCGGATTTGTTATCGCTGACGGGCACGTAACCCGTCTGGCGCATGAGACGGGTCATGACGGATAGCGCAAAGGCGCCGCGTTCCTCCAGTGCGGCGCTATCGTCGATGGCGACATAGCTGCTGCGGCTCATGATGTAGAACGCCGTGGCCGCCATCAGCACCAGCAGGCTGATCACCAGCGTGACCATCAGTTCGATCAGCGTGAAGCCTCGGGCGCGGCCGAGGCGGGAGAGGGGTTGTGCAGGGCGGGCCATTTAACTGGATACCCCCGGCGTGACCACCACGACGATCTGAACCGTGGCCGAGCCATCGGCTTTGGTGCCGTCAGGCGTGCCGGCATCGCCGCTGTCATTGAAGCGAGATATCCAGCCGATCTTGATGACCAGCGGCGCATTGGTCGGATTCGCAGCAGGCGAGCAGTTCCACTCATAGCCGGTCGTCGCGGACCACGTGCCGATGTCACGGCAGATGATGGCCCGGCCGCCCGGCAAGGTGGTGGTCACACGGCGGGACCATTCGGCCATGTCGAAAGCGGCGGATACGGGCTGGCACACGGTGGACGCCCCAAGACATGCCGTCTTGTAGAGGTTGTCTGCGTCGGAGACCTGTGGCGTGCCGAGCTTGGTATCGAGATTGAAGGCGCCGCCATCCACCAGCAATTGATGCGCCCGCATCCGGTCCGCCATATCGTTGGCCAGTTGCAGGGCGACTACGTCATAAGACGATTGCTGGGCGAAGCGGAAGGACTTGATGAGCAGGTTGGCCACGCCGAGCACGCCGAAGGCGAGCACGACGATGGCTACCAATGCTTCAAGCATGGTGAAGCCGGCTGCCTTACGGCAGCGGAATTGACCCATTTTGACTCCCGTCCAATAACGACAGTTCTTTTTGTTCTGTGCGCAGCGCGCTGGAATTCTGTTGGCGTCCGAGCCTCTTCGGGACCGGTTACCGCCGGGCTGTTGTCGCCCTTATGCTGCCTGGCTGCGTGAAAAACGCGCGCTTGTACGCCAGCCTCCTACCCGAAGGAGGTTGGTGCAGATTAGACGGCTTTTTTGAAGAAATGGCTACCCCTTTGGTGGGGTGAGAATCGCAATTTCCTTAAGAGCGTCGCGGAATTCAGACACATACCTGACGCTGCAGTGACCGGCCCAAAAGGCATGTTTCCGGGGGTTACCAGGATTTTCGCCTTTTTTCCCAGTGCCAGAGTAGTCACTCTATGCGAGTGTTCGCTTCGTCGAGGGACTCGGCGGAGACTGAGATTGCCACAATTGATTCAGGCAACGTTCCTCTGTCGCAGAGGGTTACCAGCAGGTGCCAGGCGTGTCGCTGTCGGTGCCGCTCGCTTTCTTCTCGTTGAGATTGTTGACGGACAGGACGCCGCACGTCGGGTCCGAGCGATCGCCCGCTGGCGTGGCGGTTAGTACAAAGCCGGTCTTGATGGAGCCACCGGCCGGTGCGGCGATGGTGATGATGTAGTTGCTGGATTCGCAGGTATCACCGGATGGCGTTGTCGTGTCGCTGCATGGCGTGAGTTTCAACTGCCGGGGATTGGTCGTGTACCCGTTATTGATCGTAAAGTAGCGCTCCAGCGCACCCTGCACGCGCGCCAGGCCACTCTTGGCCTCCGCGCGGCGTGTCTTGGTCACGAACTGCTGGTATTGCGGAATGGCGATCGCCGCCAGGACGCCGATGATCATCACGGTGATCATCAATTCGATCAGCGTGAAGCCACTGGCCCGCGAGGTGTGTCGGCTGTGCGTGATTACCGTTTTCATCATGGTGCTGGTTTCCTGGTTGCCTGTCCCGTGGTTATTGCAGGATCTGTCGCCACGACACACGGCCGGGCGCGGCATCGGTATTGAATTTGGTGTGGGTGGGCTCCTCCTTGTTGCCGCTCAGGTAGGCGTGGTTGCCGAGCACCGCCGCATTTGTCACCAGTTCGTTCGACTTCTTGCCGCTCACCGCTTGACCAGTGGTACCGCCGCTGCCGCCTAAACGATCGGAAGCATCCAATCGTCCATCGCGGTTCACGTCGAACATGGAAACTGTCTGGGCCCCCGTCAGGGCATCCATCACCATTTGCCAACCGGTGCCGCCGCCAGAGCACAGGTCGGACGATGGGGTCAGCGTGGAGAACATCAAACGCGTGCCTTGCATCTGCGGGTCGTACACCACGCGCTCGCCTTGCGCGGCCGTGCCCGGCGAGGTCAGGTTCAGGTACCAGCCCATCGCACCCGTCGCATAGTTGACCGGGTTTTTGCTCAAGACGCGGTAGAAATCGCCGGTACTGGCCTGGGTCTCCATGGTGATGGTCTGCTGCACGAGTTGCGAGCGGGTGATCGTCGGCTGTGCGTGGCTGCCCTTGTCCCAGATGCCATACACGGCCTGCGTGCTCATGTTGCCGGGGTCACTGACTTCGACATATCGGCCGGTGCCGAACATCACGATGTGGCCACCTCGACGATGTCGCATGCCGGCGAATCCGGTGGTGATCGGTTGCGCATTGCCGGCCGCATCGGTGGCGGTGAACAGTAACTGCCGCGTGGCCTGGTAGTCGGTCGCTACCTTTCCACTCACGTCGAACTTCCAGACGTTGCCGTGCAGGTCGCCTGCGTAGATGGCGTCGGCCACGAAGTCGCCGTTGGCATCGGCGATGTAGACCTGCATGATGCCGTTGGACCGGGTCCGGGCCGCTGCGGCGTCGTTCACCGTCAGCTTCACGTAGTCC
The DNA here is from genome assembly GCF_039710735.1 of Cupriavidus sp. DL-D2. Classification (NCBI taxonomy): domain Bacteria; kingdom Pseudomonadati; phylum Pseudomonadota; class Betaproteobacteria; order Burkholderiales; family Burkholderiaceae; genus Cupriavidus; species Cupriavidus sp. DL-D2. Next base: position 210,174 of record NZ_JBDKXK010000001.1, read on the forward strand.
GTGCCGAGCCGCCAGCTCTTGTTGCCAGGTGTGCGATCCAGGAAGACGATGAAGATCGAACCACGCGCTTCAGTGCTGTTCAACCCGTTGCCGAAGACGGCAGCCCACTTGCCGTTGCCGAGCCGTACGATGGCCGGCTTGCCATAGGTATAGCCCAGGTCCGGGTCATCATTGCTGGTGAACTCCCAGAGTACAGTCGACCCGGCGGTCGATTCGTTGATGGCGGTGGGATTGGTTACATCCAGCGCGTAGATGCCTTTCCCACCACCGCCCAGTCCGCCCACGAGCACGGTCTTCCAACTGTTGTTGATATGGACATCGCCCACCGTCGGCGTGCCGTCGACGAAGTAGTTGTGGACGTAACTACTGGACGTCAGGTTGGCCAGCTTGCTGTAGAGCGGTGACGGCACATAGGCGAACATTTCCTTGCCTCCATCGCCGTTGGCGCTCATGTCAGCCGAGAACGCGTGAAGCATGCCGTCGTTGGCACCCACGTAGATCATGGGTTTGCGGCTACGCTGCGAGACGACGAAGTTCGCGTAGCCGGGTTCGACATAGCCTGCGGCCGGACTGCCCACATATTGCGGGCTCGAATTTGCGATGTCGCCCAGCACGGTGACTGGCCGCTGGCGGAATTGGGACTCGCCACCGCCCTCGTTGACCTGATGGCCGCGCAGCCACAGCAGTCGCTTGCTACCCTGCAAGTCGCTGCCATTCAAGGCTGTCCGATATGCCAACGGTAGTCTGGCCCAACGGAATGGAATGCCGCCGCTGGTGTTGTCCGCGGTGTTGTAGGTCAGGATCTTGCGATCGGTCTGGCGCACACCCTTGAAGCTGTTGGCCGCATCCCATCGTGGTGGTGTGACGACGTCGCCGTTCTTGTCCAATGCATAGGCCAGCAGCTGGCCGGACCAGTCCGCACTGTTGAAGCGCGCCTGAAAGATGCTGGTATCGGTCTGCAGCGATGACGTGCTTGCCGCCACGGCTGCGGAGGACGATGTCTTCAGGATCGAGAGGAAGGCACGTTCCAGCGCCGCTGCCAGTGCGCCGGGATTCGTGGCGTAGAAGTAGTTGTCGGGCAGGCCGTCCGAGCCGCTGGAGCCATCGGCCTTCCGCACGTCCCATTCGGAAGCGAGGTCAGGGATGCCATTGCCGTTGAGATCTTTGAAACCGCCCCATTTGGCCGCGTACAGCAATGGGTCGTGGAACTGCGAAGCGGCCTTGCCGTTGGCGGTATAGGTGACGCTGGTTTCGGGATCGCCGAAATTACATCGGGCGCAGCCGCCGGAGTTGTTGATGGGTGCGTTTCGCGGCATCACCGCAATAGGAACAGGATCGTTGTACCGGAAATCGTAGATGCCTGAGTGGAAGTGCGGGCCGTCCTGCGTGGTGCCCGAGATCGTGTAGCCGAAGCCCTGTCCGTTGGACGATGAAGCCGACACCACACGGGTAGACACCGTGATGTTGTCACCGCTCACGCGATAGCTCAGGATGCCCCAGTTGTCCTGGTCATAGTCGCCACCGGCCACCGAGTCTTCCCAGGCCACATAGAACTTGCCGTGGGTGGCCGTTTGCGAGATGACCTTGAAATCCACCAGCGTGCCCGTGCTGGCGGGCGCGGTGATGCTGTTCGGATACTGCGGGTGCAGCCGGTGTGCCGGCATGATCGTCACCAGCTTGCCGTTCACGTCGACGTTGATCTTCGGTGTGTTGGTGGCGAGCTGCACCGCATAGGTGTTCATTCTCAGCGAGGTCGTGTCCCGGTCAGGGACGCCGAGCGCGGCGGCGGCAGCAGGCGATCGCAGGCGGTTGGTCCTGGCGAAGTATGCGGCGCCCGCAATCTGGAACGTTCCTCTTTGCGATGGCCCTTCCGGGCAGATGCCGAGCACGTCGCTGAAGTTGTTGACCGCCTTGGCCGAGCACAGATTGTCGATCGTGCTGCCGCGGACGCCTCCCGCGAACCACCTGCCGCCGGAGATCCCTTCGCCAATGCCTACCCGGTTCGTGTAGGTGCTGATATCCGGAGATCCATTGAGGTCTCTGAAGCCGCCCAGTTGGTCGTTGTCGTAAGAGGACACGCTGGAGTTGAAGACCAGTGCGTTGAGCGGCGTGCAGTAAGGCGCCCGGTTCGGATGCGATGGCGGCAGGTCCATCGGGTTGGTCCACGCGGGTTGCGTCAGCCCCAGCGTGGCATCCTTGCCGTAGCGGGATGGCAGGAATGCGCTGGTCGGTTGCTTGCCGCCAAAGTAACGCAATGTCTCGACGAAGATTTCCGAGATCGGGTTGCCCCACGTGGAGCAGTTGCCCTCCGAAGCCGTCCTGATCGGATTGCCGTAACTGCCGCGTTCGATGCTCGCCTGCTGGTAGCTACACTGGTCCGCATTGACGTAGCTGCCTTCTCTGTAGCTGTAGCCGTAGGGGCGCAGCCTGTCGATATTCCAGACAATGCCTCTGACAGCATCGCTTGACCTGCCATAGGAAAACTCACCGGTGCCCGGGTGGATCTCCGACGCAAAGTTGGTCACGTTTCGCCGCAATACGCCGCCGGAAACGTTCCGGTCGTAGCTGCCGGTCATCAGGCCGAACAGCATCTGGCCCGATTCCCCATACTTCTGCAGCAGCCCGAATGGCTTGTAGCTGGAGCCGTACTGCTTGCAGTTCTCGGAACCGATCAGGCCGGGCACGCACACTTGCACGCGCGCGTTGAATACACCGGTCCCCTGCCCGAAGCCAAGGCCGCGCGTGGACTGAGATGGATTCTCTGCCGATGAATTCATGCCCGATATCGCCGCGCGATTGCCGTTCGACGAACCCCAGATGGTGACGCCGTCGATGGTGGGCAGGAAGTTGCGCTGCGTGCTACTGGCTTCCGAGGACCAACTGCACTGCCGGTGCTCGGAAGCGCCCCACGTTGCATAGTTTCCCGCGGCCACTCGGATCTGAGGTGGCTGGTGGTTGTACTGCGAGTTGCTGCTCTGCTGGTCCCTCGGCGTGACGTTGCACAGTGTCAAGCCACCCCGCGTCAGGTTTGTCACGATCCAGGACGAGAACCTTGCCCTCGTGTTGGTGGGGTTCGAGATGTCGCCGGCGTAGAACACCACGGAGACGTTGCCGGGATTCCGCCGCATGACCCAGCCCGTCATCGACGTGCCCGCTGCTGCGCCCGAGGCCGGCTCGAACCGTAACTGATCGCCTGGCTCTACCTGGCTCATGTCGTCGATCACAACCTTGGCCACTGCGGAGGACAGTGTCATGGGCGTCCTGGATCTCAGCGTGCCAATAGCGGATGCGACTTCCACCGTGAACGGCACCAGTTGGGCCACATCGGGTCCGTTATAGAACTTGGCCCAGGCGTGGGCGTCCGTCGGCAGGAAGGCACGTTCCAGCACGGTCGTGGTCGCGGTATCCGTCGATCGCGTGCCGCCGTACAGGATCTTGCGCACCTCGTCGATGCGGCTCATCGTGGCCCAGTTCAGGAAGTTGCCGCTCCAGGTCTTTCCGTCGCAATACTTGCTGTCGGTGATCGACTTCGGTACGAAGCCCTGGATCGTGGTCCTGTCGTAGTCGTAGCACTTGTCCGAGTCGAAGTACCCGGCGTACTCGATGCTGTGCTTGTACGTCGTATCCAGCTGGCCATCGCCGTCCAGATCCGAGTAATCGTTGTACGCCTTCTGGTGCAGCGTGTGGTCCTTGGTCAGGTCGATCATGACCATGGGGGAGATGTTGCCGCCGGTGTACAACGGCTGCTGGGCCAGATTGAGTTGCGGGCCAGCGGCGTAGGCCGTGGCGATGGCGAGCATGCACGATGTTGCAAGCAGGACACCTTGCGCGCGACTCGCGAAGCGACGGATGGAAGTGGATTGGGTCATGATGCGTTTGACGGTGAAGGTGTCAAAGGGGTGTCGTCAGAAGCGGACGATTTCCTGCACCATCACCTTGGTGCCAGGGTTGGCGCCGTAACCGATCGCCGTAATGCGGAACACGTACTTGTTGGAGCCGAGCGCGATATCGGTCGGCTCCTTGAATGGTTCGATCAGATAGCGGGGTTGCTTCGACACGCCATTGGCGCCGGCATCGCGCGCATGGATCGTCGGCATCTTCTGCGCGGCCGTGAGACCGGTCATTTCTCCAAGTTCGACGGAGTGTTGTGGGTCTTCGATATAGAGGTCCCAGGCCTGCGTGCCTGACGTCGCGTGCTGGCAGTAGCCCTTGAATCCGTCCATATCGCAGGTGGGCGACGAGCCCGTCAGGCCGCTGAGCATGCGAACCTGGGAGATGTCCGCGCGCGCGTCGCGCAGCGCGGATTCCGCCGCCTGGAGCGCGATGCTCTCATCGCGCGTGTTGCGGGCCAGACGTTCGGCATTGAGGCTCATCGTACTGGCAGCAAGCCCTGCGAGCGTCAGGATGACCAGGAGCAGCAGGACGAGGATCAGCGACATGCCACGCTGTCTGGCGTGGCGGGGTGACCGAGAGAGGGGAGGATGCATGGCCGGCCTATGGCAGTCGATTGCGAAGGGCGATGTAGAACGTGAAGTGCCGGTGCAGACGGCCATCGGCCGCAATCCTCACCACGCTGCCGGCATCGCCGGCGGGCGCCACGTCATTCGGCGCATAGGTGTTGCCGAAATGGTTGACGATCGGCTTTTCCATGATCGGGTTGTTGGTGCTGGCGCCGCGCAGCAGCACGGACACGCGCAGCGCCACCACGTTATCGATGTGCGCAGTGGCGCCGGGTGGAACGAAGCGATTGACGACGCCGTCGTCATCGGTGTCTTCGCCCAACAGCAGTTGGAAGGCTTCGACATTGCGGAACAGCGGTGTCGCCACGCCGTTGACCACGCATTGCAGCCAGGGCACGCCATCGGGGTCATTGAGGATTGAATAGACCTCGGTGGTTTCCACGTTGCTGCTCACGTCATTGCCGCTGCAATCCACCGTGCTGCCATCGGCCTGCGGAAAATGGGGAGAATCCGCAGCGGCTGCCGGGTCCGCGCCAGCCTGTGACGAGCCGAAGTAGCGCAAGGTCAGGCTATCGCTGGCGTTGACGCCGGTATCGTTGGTGGCTTCCAGGCTTGGTGACGCGAACTCGTTGCTCGCGAACAGGAAGTCGGTGTAGCCGATCTGGCGCGCCTGACGCAACAGCAACTGCGCGATGGCTCGCGCGTTTTCCTGAATCTCGCCTACGTCGCCTTGCGTGGCATGGGTGCGCCGCTCCGAGATGAAGAGCGATGTGGCGGCAAGTATCAGCAGCATGCTGATCACCATGCCGACCATCAGCTCGACCAACGTGAAGCCGCTTGCCGCGCGGCGGCAGATGTGACGGTTGGACGTTGTCATGGGATGAGCGCGGTCGAGAAACGCTGGACGGTGGTGCCGTTGTCTTCGCTCCAGAAGACCTTGATGACATACGGCGCGTCAGCGTGGGGTTCGCAGTCGTTCTTCCCGGCTGCCGATCCGGTGCCGTCGTTTGGCGTGCTATCGGTGCAGACGATCCCGTCGCCGTTCGGCATGGTGGCCTGCACGTTGGCCAGCCACGTGGCGTAGGTGGTGGCGGCCATCTCGTCGGGTGTGCAGCCCGCTGCCGAAAAACAATCGGCAACGGGCGTGGCGGCAGGTGAATTGAAGGTGCCGTTGTTCACGGCCACGCTGTTGGTACGAAGCTGGTCCGCGAGGTTGTAGGTCATCAGCGCGGCATAGTTGCGCATCGATGCCGTGCGTGAATCCATCAACGTCTGCAACTGCAGGTTGGCAAGCGCGAGCATGCCGATGGACAGCACCACCAGCGTGACCAGTGCCTCGATCAACGAGAAGCCACGAGACATGGGCATTGGAGAGATGTGGGTCGGCGTCATGGACACGTTGACTGCGACTGCGTATAAGGGCGGCCACTGCCGGTCATGAATACCGTTTTGCCCGCATCCGTGGCATTTTTTCCGCAGAACTTCCAGCTTGCATTGGGTGCTGTGGACACTCCGGTCGAGCGCATGCGCACGCGGTTCGACGTGGTGCCGAGATTGGCAGCGGCAATGTCGGTGCTGGTCTGTGGCGGATCACTGTTGCGGATCAGTTCTTCCGTCCTGTCGAACGCACCGTCGTTGTCCGCATCGACGAACAGGATGCGGCGCAAGGTCCAGTTGTTGGAGCAGGCGTTGCCGGCATCGACAGGGCACAGCGTGACGGTGGCGTTGCGCCGGGCCGCTTCGCTGCGTGCGAGTTCGAGATCGGCAAACAGCCGCGTGGCGTCTGCGGACAGCCGGCTGTTGTGGAGGAAGGATTGGAGGTTCGGAGTGGCGACGGCGGCCAGCGTGGCCAGCACCGAGAGGGTCACCATCAACTCGATCAGCGTGACCCCGCGCGCGCGCCGGCGATTGCCAGGTGCGATTGCGCGCATGTGAACAGCCCCCGGCGCATCCGTTGCCACGCCCGCAATGAATCCAGGCGCGGACAGCAAAGGCGTCAGAAAGCCTGCTGCCTTTCGGCAGAAAGACTGACCCATTTGTGATTCCCGTCAAAAAAGCGACTGCTCTCTTTGTTTTTTGCCGGGGGCGCTGGACTACTGTGCGTCCGGGCCTCTGAGGGTCCGGGTCCGCTGGATGGCGCTGCTGTTGCGCGGCGCTTTGGTGTCATGTTGGTGCGATGCAACCGCACTCGTGCACCGGCCTTCTATTCGATGAAGGCCGATGCAAATTAAACAGCATTTTTGGGGAGGGATCTACCCCTTTCGTGGGGTGGGAGTCGCGATCTCGTCAAGAACATCGCGGAATTCAGAGACATCCTCGAAACTTCGATAGACCGAGGCAAAGCGGATGTACGCGATCTTGTCGAGCTTGCGCAGTTCGCGCATGACCAGTTCGCCAACCTGGCTGCTCGGGATTTCCTTCTCACCCAGCGCCAGCAGTTTTTCTTCGATACGCGTGATGGCTTCGTCGATGGCTTCGGCGGATACCGGGCGCTTGCGTAGCGCCAGCCGCATCGAATCCTTGAGTTTGCCGCGCGTGTAGTCCACGCGGGAGCCGTTCTTCTTGACGATGGCCGGGAAGAACAGTTCGATGCGCTCGTAGGTAGTGAACCGGCGGTCGCAAGCTTCGCAGCGCCGGCGGCGGCGTACCGTATCCCCGTCTTCGGACACGCGGCTATCGAGAACCTGGGTATTGGAGTGAGCGCAGAACGGGCATTTCATGCCTGAGCACCTGAAGAAAGAATCCAGCCCGCATTTTGCATCTTTTAGTTCAGCTGCGGACTTGAGATGGAACAACGGCGCCGCCCGAAACTTGCGGCGGCGCCGTCAGTGCGTGCCCACTATCCTGCGGTGAGCACGCGTCGGCAGATGGCTCAGCCGTACACCGGGAAGCGGCGGGTCAGGGCGGAGACTTGCTCGCGCACCTTCGCGATGTTGGCTTCGTCGTGCGGGTTGTCCAGCACGTCGGCGATCAGGTTGGCCACCTGGCGGGCTTCATCTTCCTTGAAGCCGCGCGTGGTCATGGCCGGCGAACCCAGGCGAACACCCGACGTCACGAACGGCTTTTCCGGATCGTTCGGAATGGCGTTCTTGTTGACGGTGATATGTGCATCGCCGAGGATCTTCTCGGCTTCCTTGCCGGTGATCTTCTTGGCGCGCAGGTCCACCAGCATCACGTGGCTCTCGGTCTTGCCGGAGACGATGCGCAGGCCGCGCGAAATCAGCGTCTCGGCCATGACGGCGGCGTTCTTCACCACCTGTTCCTGGTAGGCCTTGAACTCGGGCTGCAGCGCTTCCTTGAAGGCCACGGCCTTGCCGGCGATCACGTGCATCAGCGGGCCACCCTGGATACCCGGGAAAATTGCCGAGTTGATGGCCTTCTCATGCTCGGCCTTCATCAGGATCACGCCGCCGCGCGGGCCGCGCAGGCTCTTGTGTGTGGTGGTGGTCACGAAATCGGCGTGCGGCACCGGGTTCGGGTACACACCCGCGGCGATCAGGCCGGCGTAGTGGGCCATGTCCACCATGAAGTAGGCGCCAACAGCCTTGGCCACCTGGGCGATGCGTTCGAAGTCGATGCGCAGCGAGAACGCTGAGGCACCGGCGATGATCATCTTCGGCTTGGTTTCCTGGGCCTTCTTTTCCAGGGCATCGTAGTCAATGTCTTCCTGGGCGTTCAGGCCGTAGCTGACCACGTTGAACCACTTGCCGCTCATGTTCAGTGCCATGCCGTGGGTCAGGTGACCGCCTTCGGCCAGGCTCATGCCCATGATCGTGTCGCCCGGCTTGAGCATGGCGAAGAACACGCCCTGGTTGGCTTGCGAGCCCGAGTTCGGCTGAACGTTGGCGGCATCGGCGCCAAACAGCTGCTTCACGCGGTCGATGGCCAGTTGCTCCACCACGTCGACGTACTCGCAGCCGCCGTAGTAACGCTTGCCGGGATAGCCTTCGGCGTACTTGTTGGTCAGTTGCGAGCCCTGGGCGGCCATCACGGCCGGCGAGGTGTAGTTTTCGGAAGCAATCAGTTCGATGTGGTCTTCCTGGCGCTGGTTTTCCTTCTGGATAGCGGCGAAGACTTCGGGGTCGATCTGCTCGATCGTGAAACGGCTGCGTTCAAACATGGCGTGACTCGTCGGTAAAAAGGGGAGCGGATGGCACAAACGGCATGGAAATCGTGTGTGACCGGCTGGGATGAATCTTGGCTGAATCTGGGATAGGGCGCGCGGGGAAAGCACGGCGTCCTGCTCCGGACTGGTATGTACCAGCCGGTGCGGGGCGCACCCTGCTTCCCATTCGCTGCCCAGGCGAGCGGCAGGCGCTTATGAACTTCACGCCTAAAGATCTTGCGCTTCCTCGTGGTAGTACCCACTGACTTCGCCAGTCGCGCAAGGTGGAATGGTTGCCGCAGAGTTTATGCGAACGCGCGGCTTGCTGCAAGCCGGTGCACGGGTGGCGCATGCCCCTCTACACCAGTCTCGTCAAGACCTTGTGGTGTATGGCTCGCAACTTGCTGTTGCAAAGTCGCATGCGGGTTAACCAGTGCGCTCCGTTACAATGCCCGCCATGCCAAATTTCACATGGTCGTTGCGCGTGTATTGGGAAGATACCGACGCAGGCGGCGTGGTGTTTTACGCCAACTACCTGAAGTTTTTCGAACGGGCGCGCACCGAATGGCTGCGCTCGCTCGGCGTCGAACAACAGACCCTCGCCGATCAGTCCGGTGTGGTCTTCGTCGTACGCAGTACCGCTGTGGAATACAATGCGCCCGCCCGGCTGGATGACCAGCTGGAGATTCGTACGCATATTGAACGGGTCGGACCCGCATCGGTCCATTTCGCACAGGAAGCCTGGCGCGGCGAGCAGATGCTCGCCACCGGCAAGATCCGTGTGGGATGTGTCGACAAAAGCACGTTTAGGCCGGCTCCGATCCCTGCCCCTGTTCTCGCCACTATCAAAGACGCCCGATGAATCCAGTGACCGTCACGCAAGACATGTCGATCATTACGCTGGTGATGCACGCCAGCCTGTTGGCACAGGCCGTCATGGCGCTGCTGCTGGTGATGTCGCTGTTCTCATGGACTTACATTTTCCGCAAGCACCTCGCACTGCGTGCCGCCCGCACGCAGACCGAAGGCTTCGAACGTGATTTCTGGGCCGGCGGCGACCTCCAGGCGCTTTACAACAGCGCCGTGAACAATCGCCACAACACGGGCGCGCTCGAACGGATCTTCGAGTCCGGCATGGGCGAGTTCCTGAAGGCCCGCGAGCGCAGCAACGACGCCAGCGCATTGCTCGACGCCGCCCGCCGCGCCATGCGTGCCGCCTATCAGCGTGAGATGGATGTACTCGAATCGCACCTGCCGTTCCTGGCGTCGGTCGGCTCCGTCAGCCCGTACATTGGCCTGTTCGGCACGGTGTGGGGCATCATGAATGCGTTCCGTGGTCTGTCGAATGTGCAGCAGGCTACGCTTGCATCGGTGGCCCCGGGTATTGCCGAAGCACTGGTTGCCACGGCCATCGGCCTGTTTGCCGCCATCCCCGCCGTGATTGCCTATAACCGCTATGCCACCGAGATCGATCGTCTGGCCATCCGGTTCGAAAGCTTCATGGAAGAATTCCAGAACATCCTGCAGCGTCAGAGCCGCTAAACAGTCGAGGAGCATCCCCCATGGCAGCCATTCAGCGCCGCGGCGGTTCGCGCCGCCGGGCCAGCGCAGAGATCAACGTCGTGCCGTACATCGACGTGATGCTCGTGCTGCTGGTGATTTTCATGGTGGCCGCTCCAATCGTGAGCCCGGCCGTGGTGGACCTGCCGTCCGTGGCCAATGCCACCCCGCAGCAGCAGACGCCGCCCATCGTGGTGACCGTGCATGAGGACGGCGCCCTGACGGCGCGAGGCAAGGACGCCTCGGGCGGCTCGTTCGAGCGCAAGCTCGACAAGCGCGGCCTGATCGATTTCGTACACCAGCGCCAGAACGAGAATCCGGACCAGCCGGTGGTGATCGCCGCCGACCGTGCCGTCAAGTACGAAGCCGTACTCGACGTGATGTCCGTACTGAAGGCCGATGGCGTGAAGCGCGTCGGCCTGATGGTGAAGTCCAAGTAAGCGTTCCCAGCGTCCAACGTCGCAAAGTGGCCACCCTCTCGTCACGTCATCCTCAGCAAGGCGCCCCGCGCGCCCAGGCCGCCGCCTATCCGTACGAGCCGGTCCGGGAGCGCGGCACCATGCGCTCGTTCCTGGCAGCGCTGTTCATGCACCTGCTGCTTGGCATCGTGCTGTATTTCGGCGTCCAGTGGCAGAGCAGCACGCCGGTAGGCGCCGAGGCCGAGCTTTGGGAAGAGATTCCCGATGTCACGCCCGCGCCGCCGCCGCGCCCCGTGGTGCAGCCGGCGCCGGAGCCGCCGCAGCCGGCGGTGCGTAGCAAGGTCGAGGAAGCCGCCGATATCGCGCTGGAGCAGAAAAAGCGCAAGCAGGCCGAGGAAGCCGCCGAGCGCGAGGCCGAGGCACGTCGCGAGCAGGCGCGTAAGGAACAGGAAAAGAAGGACGCGCAGCGCAAGGAAGACCAGCGCCAGCAGCAACTGGAAGCGCAGCGCAAGGAAGACGCGAAGAAGAAGGCCGACAAAGAGAAAGCCGACAAGGACAAGGCTGACAAGGCCGCTCTGGCCGCCAAGGAAAAGGCCGAGCAGGACCGCAAGGAAGCCGATGCGAAAGCGAAGGCCGACGCTGACAAGCAGGCCAAGGCCCGCGCCGATGCCGAGAAGCAGGCCAAGGCGAAGGCTGATGCCGAAGCCAAGGCCAAGCGCGAAGCTGCGTCCAACGCGGCGCGCAACAGTGAACTGGCTCGCCTCAAGGCGCTGGCAGGCGGCGGCACGGCCGGTGCGACCGGCGGTGGCGTGGGCAATGCGGCAGGCTCCGGCGCAGGGTCGGGCGGCAAGGCGTCGCCGGGCTATTCGGACAAGGTACGCCGCCGCGTAAAGCCGAACATTATCTTTGCCGGTGATACTGACGGGAATCCGGCCGCCGTGGTGGCGGTCCGGCTCGCACCGGATGGCTCGATCCTGTCCAAGCGCCTGGCCAAGTCGAGCGGCAACTCGGACTGGGACAACGCCGTGCTGCGTGGCGTCGAGCGGTCGGACCCGCTGCCGCGCGACGAGGACGGCAAGGCGCCCACGTTCGAATTCACGATCACGGTCCGTCCCAAGGACTGATCGGCGATGCGGCGAGAAAGCCATGATTTGCAACATAATGCAACCAACATCGTGGGGCTTCGGTCCGATCGCTACCATGAACGGTTGCCTGACGCGGCCGGCAGCGTGCAAGACGCACGTAGACGGGGCATGCGCCAAGCTGCACGCCGTCCGTGCTGTCGTACTTGCTCTGCCCGCCGTACCGATGAATCCTGAAATCGACTGAGGAGCAGCATGCGAAAGCTTTGGGCCCCTAACTGGCTGTCTCGCCGCCAGAGTGCCACCCCCACCCGTGACCAGAGCCGGCACGCGCTGATGGCGTGGCTGGCAGCGGCACTGATGTCCGCTGGCGTGGCACACGCGCAACTGAACGTTGAAATCACCGGTGTGGGTTCGAACCAGTACCCGGTGGCCACCGCCAACTTCCAGGGCGAAGGACAAGGCCAGCAGAACCTGACGGCCGTCATCCGCAGCGATCTGCAGAACAGCGGTCGCTTCAAGAATATCGACCCCGCCGGGGCCACCGTGGCCGAATCGGCACAGGTTGATCTCGGCAGCTGGAAGGCGAAGGGCGCCGACGCCTTCGTGGCCGGCAGCGTGACTCCCGCGGGCAACGGCCAGTACGAAGTCCGCTTCCGCCTGTACGACACGGTCAAGGGCCAGAGCCTGGGCGGCCTGGCGTTCACGGTCTCGCAGAGCCAGCTGCGCGTGACCGCGCACAAGATCGCCGACTATATCTACGAAAAGCTGCTCGGCGAGCGCGGCGTGTTTGCCACGCGGCTGTCGTATGTGTCGAAAGTAGGCGGACGCTATCAACTGCTGATTTCCGACTCCGATGGCCAGAATGCCCAGGTGGCGCTGAGCAGCACCGAGCCAATCATCTCGCCGTCGTGGTCGCCGGATGGCCGCCGCGTGGCCTATGTCTCGTTCGAAGCCAGGAAGCCGGTGGTGTACGTGCATGACCTGGCCACGGGCAAGCGCACGCTGGTGTCGAACCAGAAGGGCAACAACAGCGCGCCGTCGTGGTCGCCTGACGGCCAGCGCCTGGCCGTGGCGCTCTCGCGCGATGGCAACACGCAGATCTACCTGGTCAACGCGGATGGATCCGGCCTGCGCCGCATCTCGCGCAGCAGCGCCATTGACACCGAGCCGCAATTCTCGCCCGATGGCCGCAGCATCTACTTCACGAGCGATCGTGGCGGTGCGCCGCAGGTCTATCGCATGCCGGCTGGCGGCGAGGAATCCGGCGCCGCGCAACGCGTGACGTTCAAGGGCAACTACAACGTCAGTCCGCGGGTTTCGCCGGATGGCAAGTACCTGGCCTACATCTCGCGTTCGGGCGGTTTCCGCCTGCAGCTTCAGGACCTGTCAAATGGTGACGTTACTTCGCTCACCGATACGTCGAACGACGAAGCCCCGAGCTTTGCCGCCAACGGCAAGTACATCCTTTACGCCACGCGTGTGGGAGGTCGCTCGGTGCTGGCGGCTGTCTCGACGGACGGTCGTACGAAACAGGTTCTGTCACTCCAGTCCGGCGAGGTTCGCGAGCCGTCCTGGGGTCCTTTCATGCAGTAAGTAGATAGAAGAAACGAGGAGTCTCTCAGCCATGACCAAAATGATGACGAAATCGCTCGCCCTTGCCGCCCTGCTCGCCCTGGGTGCCTGCAGCTCGGGTGTGAAGCTCGACGACGCTTCCAAGGCCGGTACCGGCACGGGTGGCGCACAAACCGATCCGCGCGCCGTGGCGCCGGTGACCGTCGATCCGCTGAACGATCCGAACGGCCCGCTGGCCAAGCGCAGCGTGTACTTCGACTTCGACAGCTACACGGTCAAGTCGGACTACCAGAGCCTGCTGCAAGCCCACTCGCAATACCTGGGTGCCAACAAGAGCCGCAAGATCCTGATCCAGGGCAACACCGACGAACGCGGTACGAGCGAGTACAACCTGGCCTTGGGCCAGAAGCGTGCAGAAGCCGTGCGTCGTTCGCTGTCGTCGCTGGGCGTGCCCGAGTCGCAGATGGAAGCCGTGAGCCTGGGCAAGGAAAAGCCGAAGGCTACGGGTCACGATGAAGCCGCGTGGGCCGAAAACCGCCGCGCCGATATCGTCTATTGATCGACTGACTGATCCACGGAATAGCCTTCATGAATGCTCGTGTTTCCACACTGCTGTGGCTGGCTGCCTTCTCGGGCGGCTTGCTGGCAGCCAGTTCCGCGCACGCCGGCGTATTTGACGACGACGAGGCGCGCAAGGCCGTGATCCAGTTGCGGGACCAGTTCAACGGTTTCCAGGCAACCGCATCGCAGCGTATTGACCAGAACAGCCGCCAGCTGCTCGACATGCAGAACCAGATGGAAGGTCTGCGTCAGGAGGTAGCCCGGTTGCGCGGTCAGAACGAGGTGTTGCAGAACACGGTGGAAACGCTGCAGAAAACGCAGAAGGACTACTACACCGACCTCGATGGGCGCCTGAAGAAATTCGAGCCCCAGCAGGTGACCGTGGACGGCAAGGAAGGTCTTGCACAACCCACCGAAAAGCCTGAGTACGATGCCGCGCTCAAGCAGTTCCAGTCGGGCGATTTCAAGGGTGCGGGCAATGCCTTCTCGGCATTTGCCAAGAAGTATCCGCAAAGCCCATATTTGCCGCTGGCCCAGTTCTGGCTCGGCAATTCGCTCTACGCGCAGCGCGACTACAAGGGCTCGACGTTTGTCCTGCAGAACATGGTGCAACAGTTCCCGACGCACGCGAAGGTACCTGACGCCATGATCGCCATCGCCAACAACCAGCTAGAATCCGGCCAGAAACCGGCTGCGAAGAAGACGCTGGAAACGGTGGTGTCGAAGTATCCGGGCACCGAAGGCGCCCAGGCCGCCAGCAACCGGCTGAAGACGCTGAAGTAACCGGACGCAGTCTGCAAGGAAAAAGCCCGCGATGTTTGCGGGTTTTTTCTTTTGGGGTGTCTCGTTGTTGCGCCTTGTTTTCTCCCCTCTCCCGCGCGGCGGGAGAGGGGCAGGGGGAGAGGGTAACGAGGTTCAAAACGCGATAAGTCGTAGGTTGAACCGCCGACCCTCCCCCCCCGACCCCTCTCCCACTTCGCGGGAGAGGGGAGCAAACAGGCGGGTGGGAAAGCGCTGTCGCGCTAAAATACGCGCTTCGCCCTCGGGGCGTGACTACAGCGCGCTTGTTCTGCGCGCACCTCACCATGACCAAACGAGCAATCGTCCTGCTTTCTGGCGGCCTGGACTCCGCCACCGTACTTGCCATGGCCAACGCGGCCGGGTTTGAAACCTATGCGCTGTCTATGCGCTACGGCCAGCGCCACTCCTCGGAACTCGACGCGGCGAAGAAAGTAGCCACAGCGCTCGGCGCCAGGCGCCACGAGATCATCGACCTGGACCTGCGCCGCTTTGGCGGTTCCGCGCTGACCGACGATACGCTCGACGTCCCGACCGATGGTGCCGTGGGCGGCATTCCGATTACGTACGTGCCGGCGCGCAACACGATCATGCTATCGCTGGCGCTCGGCTGGGCCGAGGCCATCGGTGGACGCGACCTGTTCTTCGGTGCCAATGCCGTGGACTACTCCGGCTATCCCGATTGCCGGCCCGAGTATGTCTCGGCCTACGAGGCGCTGGCCAACCTGGCCACCAAGGCGGGCGTCGAAGGCGAACGCTTCCACGTCCATGCGCCGATCATCGACATGACCAAGGCCGAGATCATCCGTGCAGGCGTGAAGCTCGGCGTGGACTATGGCCTGACCGTGTCGTGCTACAAGGCCGATGACGATGGCCGCGCCTGCGGTGTCTGCGATTCGTGCCGCATTCGCCGTTCCGGTTTCGAGCAGGCCGGTGTTGCCGATCCCACGCGTTACCAGGCGGTTGCCTGAGCGGCCGCCGTCCCTAATAAAAACAGCAGTTCCACGAGCCAAACCCTGAGACATGCCTGACATCGATATTCCCGCGCTGACGCACACCGTGCTGCTGTCTACCTTCGTCCTCACCTTCCTGTTCGGCGCGGTCCTGCAGCGCACGCATTTCTGCACGATGGGCGCTATCTCGGACATCGTGAATATCGGGGATTGGAGCCGCATGCGCATGTGGGTGCTGGCCATCGGCGTGGCGATGATCGGCACCGGCGTGCTGGCATGGGCGGGGTTGATCGATCCGACGAAGACGATCTACACATCGGCGAAGCTCGGGTGGCTGTCCGCGGCAGTGGGCGGCCTGATGTTCGGCTTCGGCATGGTGCTGGCGTCCGGCTGCGGCAGCAAGACGCTGGTGCGGATTGGCGCCGGCAACCTGAAGTCGCTGGTGGTATTCGTGTTCCTCGGACTGTCGGCTTATATGACGCTGCGTGGCCTGTTTGGCCTGGTGCGCGTCAATACCGTCGATACCGTGGCCGTGACGCTGCCGTCCACGCAAGACCTGCCTTCACTGGTGGCGCAGGCCACAGGCATGGCGCGGGGTACGCTGCAACTGGTGCTGGGCACCGTGATCGGCGTGGTGCTGGTGATCTGGGCGCTGATCGGCAACGGCTTTCGCACTTTCGATAACCTGCTGGGCGGCGTGGCCGTCGGCCTGATCATCGTCGGCATGTGGTACGTGTCGGGTCACCTCGGCTATGTGTCCGAAGATCCGAACACGCTCGAAGAGCTGTTCGTGGCCACCAACAGCGGTCGCATGGAAAGCCTGAGCTTTGTCGCGCCGTATGCCTATACGCTCGACTGGCTGATGATGTTCAGTGACAAGAGCAAGGTGCTCACGATCGGCATCGTCAGCGTGCTTGGCGTGATCGCTGGTGCGTGGGCCTATTCGCTTGTGTCGCGCACGTTTCGCTGGGAAGGTTTCGGCAATGCCGAGGACGTGGCCAATCACATGGTCGGCGGCATGCTGATGGGCGCGGGCGGCGTCACGGCGCTGGGTTGCACGATCGGGCAGGGACTCTCGGGAGTATCGACGCTGGCAGTCGGCTCGTTCATCGTGTTCGCGACGATCATCGTCGGCGCGATCCTGGCGTTCAAGTACCAGATGTGGCGTCTGGAGCGTATGGTTTGAGCGTGCGCTGGGCGCCCTTCGGCTTGACACGCCAAGGGGTGCTCCCTATAATCGCGGATTCAGTTTTTCCGGGTCGTTAGCTCAGTCGGTAGAGCAGCGGACTTTTAATCCGTTGGTCGCGTGTTCGAGTCACGCACGACCCACCAGCATTACGAAGGGCCTGTGGCGCAAGTCACAGGCCCTTTTTGCGTTTGGGTGTTTGGATGAATCAGACTGGCGGCGTTCGCACGAGCGGATCGCGGAAGCCCGTGTCCAGCGGCACCGATACTTCGAGCGTTACGTCAGCGGGCCGCGCCGGTCGCCGCGTTGCCGGGCGTTTCGACTCGTTCCACGTCTTGTAGGCAAAGTATCCCGCGCCGGCGAGCGCGCCGATTTTCGACAGTTTCCAGGTCACGCGACCTACCGGCGTCCGGCGCAGCAGCGGAAGGGCCAGGGTGATGGCCGTGCTGAGCATCGGATAGTTGCGCGTGATGCCGAGCATCTTGAGCCAGCCCGACGAGCGCGTCAGGCTGGTCACACGGGGCAGCCACGCGCTGAAATTAGTCATGCGGCGCGCGCCGCCTTTGACTTGCTGCAGAGCCTGGTGGGCGTCGTAGCGCTCGAGCGCGGCACGTGTGATCAGCAATTCCTTGCGTACAGCCAGCGGCAGCCTGACTTCCCGCGTGAAGCGGACGGGGCGAGGATGGTCGCGGCGCGGGTGGCTATCGAGGGATTCGTCTTCGGGCGTGGTCATTGGCGCAGCATCTCCCGGTCTTTATCGAGTTCAGCCAGTGTGGATTCGAACAGCGGAGGCGCGTTGCGAACCTTGTGGCGGGCGATCAAAAGGCAGGCGGCCGTGCAGATCAGGTAGAACACCACGATGGCGCCAATGGCCTGCCAGCGGTAGGTTTCCCAGAACAGGATGGCGATCAGCAGCGTGAAGGTCATCAGCGCCATGCCGAAGAAGACCAGGCCAAAACAGGCCAGCAACGCCACCTTCATCAGCCGGGTGCGCTCTTCGGCCAGTTCGACGCTGGCGAGTTCGAGGCGCGTCTGCAGCATCGACACGACCGAACCGGTCAGGTTGCGCAGGGAGTCCAGGAACTTGGGGGAAGGGGATTCGCTCATGCGGCTCCGGCGGAAAAGCGATGCGCCGGCAGGGCGGCATCTGCGTGGAAGAACCAGCGGCGGCCGATGGGGCCGCTCATCCAGTCCATATACAAATTGCATGCCACCGGCACAGATGCGCAGCCGGTGGCCGGTACGACAGTACGGGGCGTACTGCGGACGATGCTTACTTGCGGTTCAGCAGCAGGCCGATCAGCAGGCCCACGCCCGCTGCCACGCCCACGGCGCGCCACGGGTGGTCATGCACATAGTCATCGGTGGCACGGGCGGCTGCCTTGCTCTTGGTCACGACTGCGTCTTGCAGGTCCTGGGCCTTTTCCTTGGCTTGCTTCAGCAGGCCCATGCCACGCTCGCGCAGTTCGGCAGCTTTCTCGCCGGTGGTCGAGGCCGCTTGCTTAAGCAGTTCTTCGGCGTCGGACAGAACGGTCTTGACATCGCTCATCAGTTTCTCCTGTTTGCGGGCGGTTGGTTCAAGTGGTGACATTTTGCCTTGCTCGCACTGGCTTGTGGCGTTTCTTGTCGTCCAAGTAGCATATGTGGCGGTCGGCCACGGTTTCAAGCTCGTCAGTACAAGGCACCCTCGGGGATGTCACGCAACGTGTCATCGGCCGGCGGAGCGGGAAACTTAGCCCGCTCCCCTAAGTCTTTATGACTTCGAGTGATTTTGTAGTGACTTTATATTCGTTTGGGTTGGATGGCAATCTGGCTAAGCTGGTTCACCTGACCCTACATTTATTTACTTTTCTGTTCCCGGAGACTTTTACACATGGCACTGCGTCTTGGCGATATCGCACCGGACTTCGAGCAAGAATCGAGCGAGGGCACCATTCGCTTCCATGACTGGCTCGGCAATGGCTGGGGTGTCCTGTTCTCGCATCCGGCCGATTACACCCCGGTTTGCACGACCGAACTGGGCCTGACCGCCAAGCTGAAGGGGGAGTTCGAGAAGCGCGGCGTCAAGGCGATTGCCCTGTCCGTGGACAGCGTGGAGTCGCACAAGGGCTGGATCGGTGACATCAACGAGACCCAGTCGACCTCGGTCAATTTCCCGATCCTGGCCGACGGCGACCGCAAGGTCTCCGAGCTGTACGACATGATTCATCCGAACGCGAATGAGACGCTGACCGTGCGCTCGCTGTTCGTGATCGATCCCAAGAAGAAGGTCCGGCTGATCATTACCTATCCTGCAAGCACCGGTAGAAATTTCAACGAAATCTTGCGCGTCATCGATTCGCTGCAGTTGACCGACAACCACAGCGTGGCCACGCCGGGCAACTGGCAGGATGGCGACGATGTGGTGATCGTGCCGTCGCTGAAGGACGAAGAGGTGATCCGCCAGAAATTCCCGAAGGGCTACAAGGCGGTGCGTCCGTATCTGCGTCTGACGCCGCAGCCGAACAAGTAAAGAAAAACCGGGTCCGAGGTTTTCACCCCGGCCCGGTTCAGTACTGCATGACTTGTTTCAGAAGCTTTGTCGTAAAACGATGGGCGTGCCCGTCGTCTCCTTGGTAGTGTGCTTCCGCCCGGCCTCGCGCCGGGCTTTTTCTTTCTTGCTCTGCCGAGCGCTCAGAAGAAGGCTTGCAGGCCGGTCTGGGCGCGGCCCAGGATCAGCGCGTGGATGTCGTGCGTGCCTTCGTAGGTGTTGACCACTTCCAGGTTCACCACGTGACGGATCACGCCGAATTCGTCCGAGATGCCGTTGCCGCCGAGCATGTCGCGGGCCACGCGGGCGATGTCGAGCGATTTGCCGCACGAATTGCGCTTCATGATCGAGGTGATTTCCACGGCGGCCGTGCCTTCGTCCTTCATGCGACCCAGGCGCAGGCAGCCTTGCAGGCCCAGCGTGATCTCGGTCTGCATGTCGGCCAGCTTCTTCTGCACCAGCTGCGTGGCGGCCAGCGGGCGGCCGAACTGCTTGCGGTCCAGCGTGTACTGACGGGCGGTGTGCCAGCAGAATTCGGCGGCGCCCAGTGCGCCCCAGGCGATGCCGTAGCGGGCCGAGTTCAGGCACGTGAACGGACCCTTCAGGCCGCTGACGTTCGGCATCAGGTTCTCTTCGGGCACGAAGACCTGGTCCATGACGATTTCGCCGGTGATCGACGTGCGCAGACCCACCTTGCCGTGGATGGCCGGAGCGGTCAGGCCCTTCCAGCCCTTTTCCAGAATGAAGCCGCGGATGGCTTCCTTGCCGTCGTCGCCCATGAGCTTGGCCCAGACCACGAAGACATCGGCGATCGGCGAGTTCGTGATCCACATCTTGGCGCCCGACAGCTCGTAGCCGCCAGCCACCTTCTTGGCGCGGGTGACCATCGAGCCCGGATCGGAACCATGGTTCGGCTCGGTCAGGCCGAAGCAGCCGATCCATTCGCCGGTGGCCAGCTTGGGCAGGTACTTCTGCTTTTGCGCTTCGGTGCCGAATTCATAGATCGGCACCATCACCAGTGACGACTGCACGCTCATCATCGAGCGGTAGCCCGAATCCACACGCTCCACTTCACGCGCAATCAAGCCGTAGCTGACGTAGTTCAGGCCGGGGCCGCCGTACTGTTCGGGGATGGTGGGGCCCAGCAGGCCCAGTTCGCCCATCTCGCGGAAGATCTCCACATCGGTCTTCTCATTGCGGAACGACTGCAGCACGCGCGGCATCAGCTTGTCCTGGCAATAGGCCGCGGCGGCGTCACGGATCATGCGCTCGTCATCGGTCAATTGCTGATCCAGCAGCAGCGGGTCGGTCCAGTTGAATTCGGCGTGTGCAGCCATGGAGGTCTCCTTCGTAGTTCGGCGAGTAAGGGTGGAATCCGGTTCAGCCAGATATTTTCTGGTTCCGCATTGCGGAACCTTGTTCCGATGAGCTAGTATAGCTGAACCCGTTTTCGCTGCAACAGGCGTTTTTGCGGCCCCGGCGAATTGCGTTCGACAATCGACCACACCCTTCTTTGACTGGAGTGCCGTCTTGGCTACCACCACCGCTTCCGCCGCCACCGATGCCGTCCGCGACGCCGCTGCACCCCGCGAACGCGAGAGTGATCCCAACTTCGTCACCGCGCTGGCGCGGGGTCTGGAACTGCTGCGCTGCTTCCGCACGGGCGAGGCGATGCTCGGCAATCAGGATTTCGTGCGCCGCACGGGGTTCCCCAAGGCTACGGTCAGCCGGCTGGCTGGCACGCTGGTGCAGTTGGGATACCTGCGCTACGACGACAGCCTGGGCAAGTATGCGCTCGATGCTGGCGTGCTGGCCCTAGGGTTCTCATACTTGGCCGCGTCCGATGTGGTGGCGCTGGCGCGCCCGCACATGCTGGCCTTTGCGCAGACGCATGGGGTGTCGGTGTCGCTGGGCAAGCGCGAGCGGCTGGAGGTGATTTACCTCGACTCGATCCGTAACGATGCGGGCGCGATGCTCGGACTGGGCGTGGGTTCGCGGCTGTCCCTGATATCGAGTTCGATGGGGCGCGCCTATCTGGCGGCCTTGCCGGCAGCCAGGCGCGAGCGGGTGCTGGGGGAGTTCTCGCAGGCGTTCCCGGAGCAGTGGAGGCAGCAGGAGACCCCGATGCGCGCCGCACTGGCCCAGGCCGAGCGCGATGGCTACGCGGCGTCGTTCCGCGACTGGCATCCGGCCATTCACGCGTGCGCCGTGGCGTTTCGTCCGGTGGGAGAGAAGGATTTGCACATGCTGAGTTGCAGTGCTTCGTATGGCGCGGTCAGCGAGGAAACGTTTCGCGAGACGCTGGCGCCGGCGCTGCAGGCGCTGGGGATGAGGTTGTCGGAGGTGGGGCGGTAAGGTCCGGTCTTCCCATTGTTTTCTCCCCTCTCCCTCTGGGAGAGGGGCGGGGGTGAGGGCAAGCCGTGCAAATTGCGACTCGGTCGGCAAACAGAGCCGCGGGGGGGGG
>NZ_JBDKXK010000010.1:0-68607 GCF_039710735.1 Cupriavidus sp. DL-D2
ACCGAGCTGCGTCGCGAGATCCCGGCCAGACGGCAAACGCTGGCCGGATGCCAGCCGACCGTCGACGATTGCCTGTCGCAGGCTCGCATGGATCTGGTCGCCGATGGGCACGGCTGTGGCACGGTCCACCTGGATGGAAAGCGTAGCGGGCGCATTCGGGTCGGTCATGTTGGATCAGTCGTTTTGGCAGTTTTTGGGTCTGTTGCTCCAATGCCCGGCGGAGTAACGTGGCTTTATGACATGTTCCGCGCCCGGCGTCGATATACGGACCGTGCGCCCTGACTGCTCTTTACGTCCCTCAACGACAGGAAAGGACCGAGATGACCCGCTTGAACTGGCAAGACATCGCACCTGACGGCGCGAAGGCACTATTTGGTATCCACCACTATGTAACCAGGAAGACGAACCTGCCGGAAGAACTTGTCCACCTTGTGTTTCTTCGCGTTTCGCAGATCAACGGCTGCGCCCACTGCATCGACATGCACAGCCGCGATCTTCGGAAAACCATGTCGATCGACAAGATCACGTTAATACCGGTCTGGGATGAGGTGCACCATCTGTTCTCCGACCAGGAACGCGCCGCGCTGGCCTGGGCAGAGGAAGTGACCCGCGTCAGCGAAACGCATGCCTCGGATGAAGCGTATGCCGCGGCCTCGGCAGCATTCACGCCCAAAGACCTTGTCGACTTAACGATCACGATCGCCGCAATGAATGCGTTCAACCGACTCGGTGCGCCGTTTCGGCTGCCTGTTGCCGCCGAGGCGTGAGCTGGCGATGGCCCGTGACCACCTACGACCGAAGGCGATTCGTCCTGCGCGCTCTACGCTTGCGCATCCAGATCACGAGGCCGGTCGCGCTGAGCGCCGCCACAAGGATTCCCATGAACGACATCAGCACGCGTCCCGGCATGCCCAGCAGACGGCCGGAGTGAAGTGGCAACTGCGCCTGCATGAAAATGTCGCCCGCAGTGCCTTGCCCCGGCACCTTCTCGCCGAGGATCGCACCGGTATTCCCGTCCAGATAGAGGACCTCGTTCCCCATGCCGTCGTCATCCCGGTCGTCTTCCGGTGTGAAGAACGCCACGCCGTAGATGCTGAAGCGTTGAGCATAGAAGATGGACCCCGCAGGACGGGTCCAGCCGCGGCGGCGACCTTCGGCCTCGGCTGCCGCGATGGCCTGCTCGCGGCTCAATATCGGCTCGGCAATTTCCCGCTCGCGACTGCCTTGGCGCACCTGGAATGGCGAGGGCGTCAACGGAGAGAAAACCGACACGAGCGGTCGCATGACTTGCGTTCCCAGATTCAGCGAGACCGAGGTCACCGCCAGCATCAGCAGCAGACCCCACACCCAGACGCCGCCGGAGCGGTGGATATCGAAATTGAGTTTGAATCCGCCCTGGCGCAATCGGAAGGTCAGCGATTTACGCCAGGCGCGCGCGCTGGGAAACGAGACATATAGCGCCAGGAAGCAGTCCACAATCCAGACAGCGGACACCACGCCCATCAGCCACACGCCAATATCGATACCCCAGCCCTTGGGAATGTGCATGGTGTAATGCAGCTTGTAGAGGAAGGGCAGCAGGTTCTCGCGCGATAGCGATATCTGGCCCCATTGACGCCGCCCCTGCACGTGGCCGCTGGCCGGGTCCACCGCCACCTGGTTGAAGCCAAGGGCGTATGGCGCGCCGGTGGCGGGGTCAATGCGCGCGGCAACACCCAGCATGGCCGTATGACCGGGCTCCAGCGTCAGCGGCAGGAAGCTGACCCGCAGTCGCGGCTCCTCCGCCTCAATGCGGCGCGCCAGCTCAAGAGGCGGAAGCGGGCTCTCCGTCGCACCGGAGGTGGCCTGGAACAGCCGGGGATTCACCCACTCGTCGAGTTCATGATCCCAGGCGATCACCGCGCCGGTCAGGCCGGCGATAAACAGGAAACCGGCGATGAAGAGGCCACACCAGCGGTGCAGCACCACCAGCGCGCCACGCATGCGGCCCCGCATCAGAACTGGTAGCGCGCGGACAGCATTGCATTGCGCGGCTCGCCATAGACGTTGCTCGGGAAACTGACGCTACCGGACAGCGCGTTGTAGTACCGCCTGTTAAAGAGGTTATTGATGTTGAGTTGCAAGTCCAGCTTCGGTATCGGCTGCCATCCCACTACCAGATCGACCAGGGTGTAGGCACCCTGGGCGATGCGGAATGGCACACCGCTCGTGGTGCCCTGGTTGTAAATGGAGTCCTGCCCGTAGATCGAACCACCAATGCGCCAGCCCTGCAATGAGCCGCGCAGCCGGTACATGGTGGACAGTTTGAACAGGTGCCGTGGCGTGTCGGTGTCGAAGATCGCGCCCACGTTGCTGGCTGTGGCGTCCTTGCGATAGCGCGCAATCGCCACGGTGTAGCCAGCCCCCACCTGCCAGTTGGGCGTGATGGCGCCTTGCACTTCGAACTCCACACCCTGGCTGCGCACCTCGCCGGCGGCCGAGTAGCACACTACGGTCGGGTAGCTGGCGCACTGGGTCTGATCGGCGCTGCGGAAGGCACGGTTGTTCTGGTCGATGCGGAACACTGCCGCCGAGGCATTCAGCGCACCTTCGAAATACTCGCCCTTGATACCGATTTCGTAGTTCTTTCCCACCACCGGGTCCAGCAGCTTGTTGCTGGCATCCAGATAATTCTGGGGCTTGAAGATATCGGTGTAGCTGGCGTAAAGCGAGTGGTGGGCGTCAAGGTCGAAGACCAGTCCCGCATATTTCGTCAGTTGGTTGTTGACGCTGTATCGGTTGTGCGCACTGACGGATGGCGTGTTGGCGTTGAAGTTCGGATAAGTGTTGACGGTGTCGTTGTAGTCGAACCAGTCCAGCCGTCCGCCCAGAATCAGTTTCAGGCGATCGGCCAGATTCAGGCGCGTGGTGGCATAAAGGCTTTGCTGGCTGATCCTTGCGTCCATCCAGTCCCGTAACGGAATGTTCGGATCTGCGACGGCACCCGGATTGAAGTTGTAGAGGTTGAGGTTGCTGTTGAGCACCAGGCCCTGGCGGCTATTGCCGTTGAAATCGACGTTGCGGTAGCTGGCGCCCAGTACCAGCTCGTGCTTGCGGCCCAGCAGTTCGAAGGGGCCATTGGCATACACATCCGCACTGCTTTGCTTCTCCCGGTGTGCATTGCGCGCACCCAGCTGGCTGTAATTGCCAGTGGCGTAGCTGTAGCTGAGGTAATGGCCCTCCATGTCGACATCGGCCTGCGCATAGTAGGCCGAGAGGTGCATGCGCCAGCCGTTGTCGAATCGGTGGTCGAGTCCGATGAAACCAGAGTTCGTGGTCTTGTTCCAGTACTCCCAGTCATTGGCGTAGGAGGTGGATCGCGGAAGTCCGAGATCGCTGCCGTCGCGCGCCACGGGCAGACCGGTGAAGCCGTTGCCGTGCAGTCGGCTTTCCTGATGCAGTCCGCTCAACGTGAGCGTGGTGGCGGGCCCAAGATCTTTCTCCAGGATGCCGTAGAACGTCTGGCCGTTGCTGTTTTCGCCGCGCTTGTAGCTACCGTAGTCCTGTGCCGCGATCACCGCGCGACCGCGCAGGGTGCCGTCCTCCGACAGCGGGCCCGAGGCATCCACCTCCGCGCGATAGCGGTCCCAGCTTCCAGCCTTCACACCGACGGACACCTGCGGCACCTTGGTCGGCCGCTTGCGCACAAGATTGATGGCCGCCGATGGGTTGCCCGCGCCCTGCACGAGGCCGGTGGCGCCACGTACGATCTCCACACGGTCGTAGATCGCCATGTCGGTGGCCAGCAGGTCTTGCGACAGGTTGGAACTGTCCAGGCCCACGGGCAGGCCGTCGTACATGATGTTGTCCACATACAGGCCGCGTGAATAGAAGGACGCGCGCTCTGGCCCGAAACGCCGGAAGGTCAGACCCGGAGCCGTCTGCACCACGTCGTTGACCGTTGCCAGGCCCTGATCCTGTATGCGTTGATTCGTGATGACGGTGACCGCCTGCGGCGTCTCGCGCAGCGCCAGCTCAAGCTTTGTGGCCGTGCTGACCGGCCCGGAGTCGGTGTAGGAGCCGGTGCCCTCGGTAGTACCGCTCATGCCTCCAGCCTGCACGACGACTTCGGGCAGCGTTGCGCCATGAGCCGCATCGCCGGTGCTTGCCACCTTGCGCAGTACGTAGCCCGCCGATGTCGGTACGGCGGTGTAGCCGCTGCCGCGCAACAGGTGCTCGAATCCCTCTTCGCGACCATAGCTGCCGTGCAGCGCCGGCGCCTGCATGCCGTGCAACTGTCCGGCGTCCATCACGATCGATACGCCGGATTGCTGCGCGAAGCGGTTCAGCGATGTTGCCAGCGGCCCGGCGGGAATGTCATACCGCGTGGCCTGCGCTGCGGTCTGTGCGCTCGCGGGGGCCGGCGTGGCAAGCCAGAGCGCGGCGGCAAAGCTCAGGTGGGCCGCCACGGCTAGCGGGGTCAGCCGCATATGGCGGCGTGCAACGGTCAGGGCTGGGCGCCGGAAGCGGGCGTTGCGGTGCGGTGTTGCGGACATGCTTGCGGTTCCTCGATTCGTGATCTCTCATGGCCTTGACGCATGAAGATCGGAATGCGGAACCGGTTCGAAGAAAAAGTTTATCGGACCGATGCGGCGGGCATGTCGATGTACACGAGGTAGGGCGTCAGTGTCCGGATGCGCAGGGCGGGGTAGTTGATTGCCAGTAGCTGCAGCGCGCGGTCCGTATCGTCCAGCGGCAGGACGGCATTGACGCGGATACCGGTTACTGCGCCGCGGTCGAAGTACAGCCCGCCCCGTCGATTACGCGCCAGTTCGTCGAGCACATCGGCCAGCGGGCGGTCATTGACCACAAGCTGATGATGCCGCCAGGCATCGTCAAGACTGCGCGCATCGATGGACTCCACCGGACCGATGCCATCCGGCGTGATCCGCACGCGCTCGCCCGCCTGTACGGCGGTCCCTTCGCGCTCCCCGGTCTGACGCTGGCGTGGCGTTTGGGCCAGGACTCTGGATTCGATGACGTCGAGTACCGTGGCGTCAGCCTCGCGATCCACGACGAACCGGGTGCCTAGCGCCCGCATGCTGCCGTCGGCGGTCTCCACCACGAACGGACGGGCGGCATCCTTGGCCACGTCCACCAGTATTTCGCCTTGTACGAGTTCCACGACCCGGCGCGCCGCGTCGTAGTGCAGGTTGACGGCGCTCCCGCTGCGCAGCGTGATGCGGCTGCCGTCGATCAGCGTGTGCGTCTTCCATTCGCCAGAAGCGGTGCGGATATCGGCAAGCAGATAGGCGGGCGGCCAGGCATGAAGGGCCAGCCACGCGGGCATGACGACGAGACAGGCAAAGACCAGCGCCATGCCGGCGCGCTTGAGCCGCTGCTGACGGCGCACGCCGGCACCCGCGGCGTCAAGCGCCGAGCGCGCTGGCCGTCCAGAGCCCGCTGTGCTGTTGCGCACGCCGCGAACCTTCCCGAGCAGGTGCTCGAAACTTGCTGCGGCCGCCGCGTGACGAGGATCGGCGCGCTTCCATCTCTCGAAATCCGCACGCGCCTGTTCACGTTCGTTGGGGTCGTCGGATGAAAGCGCGACGATCCATTCCGCAGCTTGCTCCAGCAGCAGGTCTTCGGATGATGCGGGGGTGCGTTCGGCAGTCGAGCGATGCGGCATGTTCACAGTGGGTGATCCGCCAGGGCAGCGCATCGGGCCCGGCAATGCAGCAGCGCCTGCACGAGATACTTCCGCACCATGCGTTCGGAAACGCCCATGTCTACGGCGATGGCTGCCTGTGTCTGATCATCGAGATAGTGACGCAGGAACGCTTCCCGCACGCGCGCCGGCGCGCCTTCGAGCGCATCGGCAATCTGGGCCAGGGCCTCGACGGCCATGGCAATCTCTTCCGGGGAGGGGTAGCCGGGCAGCGTATCGGCAATGAGCGCGATCTCGGCCAGATAAGCCTGCTCCACCAGTTGCCGGCGTGACCGATCGATCAGGAGACGCTTGGCAATGGTGGTCAGGTAAGCGCGCGGCTGGTCAATGCCAAGCAATGCATCGCGCGAGCTGATAATCCGCACGAAAGTGTCTTGCGCCACGTCAGCGGCATGGTGCGCGCACCCCAGCTTGCCCTGCAGCCAGCGATGGAGCCATCCATGGTGGCCGCTGTAGAGAGCCTCGAGTTCTTGACGCTGCGCGAGATCGGACGAAGACACGTTTGGCCTGCTACGCCCGGATAAGCAGAGTACGGGGCGCGTTCAGTAAATGAGAATGGTTCGCATTGTAATGCAACTTTGGCGCGCGGCCCAGCGCCGGAACTATTGGAAGCAGATGCCGGCGGCTTCGTCAGGCGAGCACATCATGGTTGGCGCCATCTTGGCTGGAAATGCCAGTTCCATTCGTCCGCACGAAAAGCTGGGATTCGCGCATGTTGGCTTGATGCGGTAGTGGGTACGAAGTTTGGCAAGTGGCTGGCCCTGGTTTTCATGCAGTTCAAGGTCGATCATTGCCGTGATTCGGATGGAGTGAGCAAGCAGTAATTCCCCATCGCTACACATTTCCTTCCCCTAGAATTATCCGTGTCTGCGCTGGCTGGCGATGCCATTCGCGTCGGGAGCCAGCGCCGCATGCATTTTCAGAACATGATTCCCCCATCGAATACCGCCTCGAGATCGCGGACGTCTCGTCTCAATCCCGTACTGGCGATAGCCACGGCCCAATTGTTTGGCACATCCTTGTGGTTCAGCGCCAATAGCGCTGCCGATGACCTCGCCAGGGCATGGGGGCTGACCGCCGCGAATATTGGCATGCTCACGGCAGCCGTCCAGGGTGGTTTCATCCTTGGCACGCTTGTGTTTGCACTGTTCGGTCTGGCTGACAGGTTTTCCGCGAGTCGTATTTTTTGTATTTCGGCGTTGCTGGGCGCCGCCTTCAATGCCTGGTTTGCCTGCTTGTCCGGGGACTTCACGGCGGCAATCGGACTTCGGTTCGCCGTGGGTATTTGTCTTGCCGGCATTTACCCGATCGGGATGAAACTGATGATTGGGTGGGCCCCCGAGAGAGCAGGCGCCGCGCTCGCGTTGCTGGTAGGCATGCTGACCCTGGGAACTGCCTTGCCGCACGGGTTGCGCATTGTCGCGGCGCAGTGGCCGTGGCAACTCGTGATGGCGGGATCGTCTGTGCTGGCGTGCATTGCAGCCGGTATGGTCATCTACCTGGGCAATGGCCCGCACTTGCCGGCGCGTCGTGCTGACGGACCGAATCCAGGAAATCCGTTGCGAGCCTTTCGAGCCCGCCAGTTTCGCGCTGTTGCCGTGGGCTACTTCGGGCATATGTGGGAGCTCTACGCGTTCTGGACGATGGTACCCATGCTCATCGCGCGCACGTCGCTTCCTGCCCAGTTTGGGGGGCAGGGCGTTTCCGCACTTGCGTTTGCCGTGATCGGTATCGGCGCCTTCGGGTGCGTCTTCGGTGGATGGCTGACGCGTTGGGTGGGAAGTGCCAACGTCGCGCTGACCGCGCTGGTCATTTCCGGTGTGTGTTGCCTGCTACTGCCAGTGGCCGCCGATACGCTGTCGCCTGGTTGGCTGCTGCTGTTCTTCCTGGTGTGGGGCGCCGCAGTCGTGGCCGACTCTCCACAGTTTTCGGCGCTCGCGGCCAAGGCATGCCCGCCGGCATTGATCGGTGGCGCGCTGGCGATCCAGAACTCGATCGGATTTGCGCTGACTGTGGGGTCTATCGCGCTGGTCTCCACACTGCTGGGCGATCTCGGTATGAAGATCTCCTGGCTTCTCCTGCCGGGGCCGATCGTCGGTGTGTTGGGCTTTCTCTGGCTTCGTCGTAGCGCTCGCTGAAAGACTTTGACCGAGCGATCCCCACCAACTGCAACATGCCGCCATTGCGCTCCCCGCCGTCCCCCGGTGTTAGCGGAGCGCCGGACCCGAGTCGATATCCGGAAAGTGATATAGATGCCTGTTACTTGCCGGTTCGCCGATCCGGATTCCCGCGGGTTGGAACAGGGCGCGACGGCGGTAATTTTCGCTATCGGACTTCGCCGCTGTCTTTGCAAGAGAGACTGCGTCGGCATACGTCATGGGTTCTTTCTCTTTTTCGATTCGAAGTCGCTTAGTCGCTTCGTCAATGCGCACGCTAAAACGGCCGAGGTTGTAGAGCAAGTACATGGCAAAGAGGTTGTCAAAATCGCGATACTCACCTTGCTCTCTTCGGAAATCGAGTGATAACACCGACGGAAAGCGGTCGGGCAGATTTTTGAAGGCAACTTTTGGATCTTCACGCGGTTCAATATATTCCGATGCTTCGAATTTCTTGTATAGAACCACATCCATCTTGTATTGACGCAGATTCCACTGCTCCATCAATTTCAGGGCCATTTCGGTAGGGACATTTGCTGTCGCCGCCGCAACGACGCGCCGACCACGGAGTAGCTGAGGATCGTTGACCTCAAGACGTTCATAGCCTGCGCCGAACTTGAACGCTGCGCCAATAACCTTTGCACAGTTCAGTCTCAGATAGTCGTACTTGACCTCGCCGTGGTGATACTCCGCATTATTCACGTGCCGGTGATAGTCGCCGTTGATACGCGAGAAGTATGAAACCAACGCTTGTTTCTCGGAGGATGGCATGCCGAAGACCCGTATGCCGATGACCGAGCGCTTATAAACTTCGCCGTAGTCGAGGCCAAAGACCGCAAGAGCATCCAGCGATGAAGTCGTCTTGAACAAATACTCCATCTTGGGAACACCGACCACCAATTCCTTAGTGTAGAAGCGACCTTCATGTTCAGGTGCACGGTCGGCGTAGAAATTTGCGGAATACACCGTTTCGTCGGCTGCTCCATCGCTGCGTACCGCCAGTGCAATATGCCCGGCCGAGCCGCCCTTGGATGTCCCGAAGCTAATCAGAAGTTCGAGTTCGTAAGGATCTCGACGCAAAAATTCGGCCAGTTCCAGAATGTTGTCCGGCTCAGGGCCTTCCGTGGTTCCGAACTCGGCTGCCAGGCTGCTTTCGACAACGAGAGCGAGCACCAGGAGCGATAACTCGGCTACCCACTTTCTCAAATGTGGAAATGATTGATGCATAAACAAATTCCTGGGATGCAATGTGATTTCCCCTGTTACAGCATAGTCGGGCGAGAAAGTGATGCAAGATCGTGCGAGGGCGGATCTGGTAGGTCTAAAGGCCATTAGTGAACCAGAGATGAAAGCCTAGAATCCAGATCGGATCGGTCTGACCTTCACCGATGTCCAAAGGAGTACCGTGATGAAGAAGATGTTTCTACTTTCCATTTTCAGTGCTCTTGGGCTGTCGACCGCCGTGCTGGCGCAGGCACAGCCTGACGTAAAAACGGATGTGACTCGATCGCCGGGTCAGGCGACGGCGACGGGGATGGTAACCGCGACAGCCGTTATCACCGCCATCGATGCAGCGAATCGCAAACTGTCCCTCAAGACACCACAGGGAAAGACCGTCGAGATGACCGTCGGCCCCGAGGCCCGCAACTTCGAACAATTGAAGTTGGGAGACAAAGTGACGGTGTCTTATCGGGAGGCGCTGACAGTCAGCCTGAAGAAGGGGAGCGGCGCGGCTTCCATGAAGGAAAAGGAGATTTCCGAACGCTCACAGCCCGGCGAGCGCCCGGGCGGAACGGTGGGGCGCGAGGTTACCGTTGTATCGCAGGTCGTCGCCGTAAATCGTGAGGCGCAGACCATAACGGTCAAAGGCCCACGGGGCAATCTTGTCGATTTGAAGGTGAGCGATCCGGATCATATGACAACCGTAAAGAAGGGCGATCGGGTCCAGGCGGTCTACACCGAAGCGGTGGCGGTCTCGGTCGCGCCCGCCTCAGAAAATTAGACGGCTCGCCAAGGCTTGCGGGCGTTGCAGCGGTGTTTCGCCCGCCTTGGACCCATCGGCCGAGGAAGTCATTCGATTGCGCGAAGCGTTGGCCGAGCAGGTACGGTCACTCAAAGTGTTGAAGACGATGACGGCCAGTTATGGCTGCTCGTGTTACGAATGGTTGCACTGAGGCAGTCGCTTCTCGTTTGCACTCGCATTGGGTAGAGGAAAGGCCGGCCTGTATCGCCGGCCTTAGTACGTTGAAGCGGGCCGGATTAGCAGTTGCCTTTCTTCGCTTGGCCCGGCGGACAGAAGTTGTTGCCCGGCCCGCCCTGGGGACGGGCCGCAGGACCGGGGTCGGACACGTAGTAAGCGCAGCCACCGAGCAGCGTGGTGCTAAGGGTCATCATGACGATGATGGCTTTCATAGTTAGGAAGGCTGACGCCCCTCTTCACACTGGGTTAGAAATTAAAGTTCACGCCGCTCTGGCCGCCGCCGGAAACGTTCGCTGCACTGGTCTGCGTCGCACCGGACGCGCTCGTCGCCTGCACCGAATACTGTCCGGCAACCGATGCGGCCGTCAGGGCGATTGGCAGTGTCGGGCTGTATGTGCCGATCATTGGCGCCGCGGCCGGTAACGTCAGCGAATACGCGCCAGTATCAAGGTTGGCGTTCGCCGAGGCAATTTCGTACGACACCGAGTTAATACTCTGCAGCGCGCGTACCGACGCCTGTGCCGATGCCGTGGCCGTGCCGGACACAGTGTTGGTGACGGACGTTGGCAGTGTGATGGGGGCGCCCGAGGTCGATACCGTGGTCGTCGCGCTCGCCGTAACTGGCACATTACGGATAATGCCGGTTGCATGGCCGGACGGCAGCTTATTGTCGACAACCACTATGTCATAGGTGCCGTTGGTGCTGCTTTGGATAAGGGGCGTCAGGACGAACTGCCCATTGCCATCGGCTACTGTGCCGCGAATGACCTGGCCATTCTGCTCTGCGTAGACCGTGGCGCCAGCCTGTGCGGCAGGCACGAATCCGGAGATCGTGCCGCTCACGGTCAACGGCGTGGCGGTAACTACCGGCTTCAGGCTGTATGAGCCATTGCCCTGCTGGACAATCGACTTGCAAGCATTGAAGTCAAGAATCAGGTCAACCAGCGTGTTCGCAGGCACCGTAAACGGCTGAATGATCTTGTACCCGCTCTGGGTGGCGCTCGGCGTGGCCAGAGGCACCTCGTTCGTCGTGCCCGAGACGACCAGGGAGTTGGCCAGGGAATTGCCTTGGTTCGCGTTCAGCACCAGGCGCACCTGTTGGTACTGGCCGGCGGGTAAGGGTGCGCGGCCAATGTCGAACAACACGCCGTTGGTAAGAGAGAGCAGGTCCACCTTTTGCGGCGCGGGCAGCGTGATGTCCGTCCAGCCACTGTCGTTGTCCCCGGCATTGCTGCTGCTGTTCACCCGCACCTTGTTGACCGTGACATAGACGTGATCAAAACCGCAGGACGGGGCATCGGTCATTGCCACATGCAGGGTGCCATTAGTCGGTGCGTTGTCGCTGCTGCTTCCGTCACCGCCACCGCACGCAACCACGATAAAGGGCACCGGCAAAACGGCGAATATTCTCTTTAGATTAAGCTGGCTTCTCGTTATCATTTTTTTGACCCTCCTCAGGGCTCGATGGAGCCTGCAGCATAGGGGAAGCGCGTTCGCGGCAACGGGGCGGCATTGCAACGATCTGTAACAGG
Source organism: Cupriavidus sp. DL-D2 (assembly GCF_039710735.1). Lineage (NCBI taxonomy): Bacteria > Pseudomonadati > Pseudomonadota > Betaproteobacteria > Burkholderiales > Burkholderiaceae > Cupriavidus > Cupriavidus sp. DL-D2. Next base: position 11,596 of record NZ_JBDKXK010000010.1, read on the forward strand.
AATGAAACAGCCGTATTCGCCGTTAAGCTGGCTCCGAAGTTCGAGCGCCTGAGTTTAGACGCGGGATATCTCGAGAAAAATTGTCCCGAATATCAAAGCGCGATACGCGCGAAATCCGAAGAGAACGCGAACGTGCCAGTTGTAACGTCGCATGGAGTTGCCCCCCGCCCACAATGGCGAGCTCCGGTTTGGGCATTGCCATTGACGCCCGATATGCAACCCAAGGTAGTATCGATGGTTTCCTTCTTTCTCCCCACAACAAGGAGCTTCCGTGAAGAAATCTGTCGTTGCGATTACGCTCGCATGCAGCGGTTGGGCCGCGAGCGCGGCTGATGTCAATGTCTTCGTTGGAAATACGAGCATCCACGCGCCCGGTGTCAGCATCACCTTTGGCAGCCGAGATAGCAGGGGCTACTACTGGGATGGCGGGGAGTATCGCGATCCGGATTACTGGCGCAAGCACAACGGCCCCAAAGGCGAGAAGTACTACACCGGCCGCGGCAAGGGAAATGGCGGTTGCCCACCGGGGCAGGCCAAGAAGGCGAAATGCTAGTTGCCTTCTGAAGGGCCGGAGGGGCCCCGGGTAATCAGGCAGACGTCGCGCCGACCTGCCACGTGCAACTGACCACTGCAAGACAGCGGCTTGCCCTTATCCTCCGTGGCACTTCTTGAACTTCTTGCCGCTGCCGCAAGGGCACGGGTCGTTGCGGCCGGGCTGGTCGCCTGTCACCACGGCCTCCACGCGCGGGCCCAGGCTCTTCCAGATCTGGCGCAAGTCGTAGACCGCCCAGATCGCCTCGCCAAAGGTTTCCAGGCGCGCTCGGCTCGTGCTGGGCGGGCCATCTTCGCTGTACATGCGGACTTCGGGCTCGCCGGTGTCGTCCTCGGTCAGGGCGACGATGCTTTCGAGCGCGTCGTCCAGCCACTGGGCGACCTCCTTGTCGCGCGGGGCGGCCCATTCCTCGGGCCAGTTCTCCACCACGAACATGAAGCCCAGCGCCCACACTTGGCCAAACGACGGAATTTCCCGCCCATCCATCTCAGGGCGCTCTTCCTGGGGCAGGCTCAAGACGGCGCCGCGGATGTCCATTGCCTCAGGATAGAAGGTTTGGTCATCCTCCAGTGTCTCCACGGGCTGGTCGAGCTGGTGCTCCACCTCATTCCATCGGCGCTGCCACAGCGCCATGAAGCGGGTCTGCTGGGCCGCGTCGTGGAACGCGGGCAGCAACGGCAGCGGGCTGCCCTCGGGCACGTCGAGCACAGCACCGTCTCCCAGCAGCATGGGCAGGTAGTCGGAAGCGGGGATGCGGCGGCGCGTGCAGACCAGGGCCGTAAGAAAGCCGTCGCAGAATTCCCATTGTGGGATTTCCTCAGCGCGCTGGCGCAGGTCGTCCAGCAGATCGTCGAGCTCCTGGAATTCGTCGGGCGTAAGAGCGGTGGCTTCGGTCATGGGGTGGGTTCTCGCGGTGCTGGGTGGAGATGCGCTGGACGCATCGCCGCGAAGTATAGCTCCGGTCGTGCGCCGGTCGTGCGCCGGTCGTGCGCCGCACTTCCGCAAGCGGCCGAAAACAGGCAACGATGCCGATGCCGATGCCGATGCTTCCTGCAATGATGGTGCGCGAACCGATCCGGTCGGTAGCGCGGCGCGCTTATTCGGCTGGCCGAGGCGGCGCGCCTGGAGGCGCCTTGTAGCGGTTGTAGCTCCAGAGGTACTGTTCGGGAAAACGGCGAATCAACGTTTCCATCGCGTCATTGAGGACAGCAGCTTGGGCGGTTGGTTTTTCCGGCATCTCGCCGGGCAGCCGCGTCAGGTGCAGGCGCCATCCGCGCCCGCTTGGCAGGCGCTCGCCCGACGCGAGGATCACGGCTGCTTTAGTCTGTGCCGCCAGCTTTCCCGGCAGCGTCATGGTGAACGCCTGTCGGCCAAAGAAAGGAACCCACACGCCCTCGCCAAGGCTCGGTGCCTGATCGGGTAGCAAGCCCACGGCACCGCCTTCACGCAGCGTCCGTAGAAAGGCGCGCACGCCTTGCGACGAGGCTGCCACAGCGGTCAACTCGGAGGTGGAGCGAGCGCTGTCCATCAGCGTTCGCAGATATTCCTTGCTGGGCGTGCGGAACATCACGGTGAGCGGCATCCGCTTGGCAACATATCGCGCCGTAATCTCGAAGCTGCCCAGGTGTGGTGTGAGGAACAAGATGCCCTTGCCCTCGGCGCGGGCGGTATCAATGACGTCCCAGTCGTCGCAGATGACGCGCGTGATGCTGTCGTCACTACGAAACCAGATGCGACAGGTTTCGAGGATCATGGCGCCGGCCTCTCCGGCCGAGTGGCGCGCAAAACTCGCATCCGGATAGCCAGCTTGCGCGGCATTCTCCTGGAGGCGTTGCCGATATCGCCCGGGCAACATGTAGACAAGACGGCCTAGCGCACGACCGATGGCGTGCAACACGGGCAGGGGCAGCACTGCCAGCCCGCGGCAAAGTGTTGGCAGCCAATGAGAGCGAGTTTGGGATTCCAAGACCAAATCGAAAACGGGGTTGACTCTTGCGAGTACGTGATGGTGTTTCTACCGCAACCGCCCCCGCAGATAAAGTGCTACGTTGGAAAAGACTGTTGCGCGGCATGGACGGTGAGCATGCCAAGAATATGGCGCTAAAGGCGACGTACGTGGCCGTACGCTTGACCGCGTGTCATCCCCTCAGCGGGGATCATTTCAACACGAGCAGGCTTCGGTGTTTTGCAGTTTTGAACGGAGATTTCGTTTCTGCATTCTGCGGTTACGGCGTCGGCGGCAGCTATTGCGACACATCACATGTCCGGTGTCAGCATTCGATGACGTTGACCGCCAAACCGCCTCTCGCGGTTTCCTTGTACTTGGTCTTCATATCGGAACCGGTTTCGCGCATCGTCTTGATGACCTTGTCCAGGCTGACGTGATGACTGCCGTCACCATGAAGCGCCATCCGAGCGGCACCAATCGCCTTGATCGCGCCGATGGCATTTCTTTCGATGCACGGTATCTGGACGAGCCCACCCACAGGGTCGCACGTCAGCCCGAGATGATGTTCCATGGCGATTTCCGCGGCATTCTCGACTTGCTCGACGGTGCCGCCCAGTACCGCACACAGTCCGGCCGCCGCCATTGAGCACGCGACGCCGACCTCGCCCTGGCATCCGACTTCCGCGCCCGAGATGGAAGCGTTCTTCTTGAAGAGGATGCCGATGGCGGCGGCGGTCAGCAGGAACTCGACGACGCCGTCCTCGCAGGCACCAGCTTCGAACTTCATGTAGTAGTGGAGGACGGCCGGAATGATGCCGGCAGCGCCGTTCGTTGGCGCTGTGACCACGCGGCCGCCTGCCGCGTTTTCCTCGTTGACGGCCAGGGCGTACAGCGTCACCCAGTCCATGGCATCAAGCACGTCGCCGGAGGCGCCACGCGTGCTCAACTTGCTGAACAGGGGCGCCGCGCGCCTGCGAACATGGAAGCCGCCGGGGAGAACGCCTTCGGTGCGGCAACCTCGCGCCACACACTCCTGCATCGTCTTCCAGATGGCCAGCAGTGCGCCACGGGTGTCTGCGGCGGGCCGCCAGGTCTCCTCGTTCCGCCGCATGACCTCGGCGATCGAGATGCCCAGCGTCGCCGCGATGGCCAGCAAGTCATCGGCGTTGTCGAATGGCAGTGGCAGCGCCACCTCCTGGGGTGACTCCATGCCTTCCCGGTCCGTCGCTGGCTCGGGCACGACGAACCCGCCGCCGATCGAGTAGAACGTCGACGACCTGAGTTCCGCGCCGTCAGCGGCAATCGCGACGAAGCGCATGCCATTCGCGTGCAAGGGCAAGCTACGTCGATAGAAGACGACGTCCTTGCGCGCGTCGAAGGCGATCGATTGGTCGCCATTCAGGGCAAGAGTGCCTGTGTTGCGGATCTCGGCCAGGTATTCCGGGATACGTGTGACGTCGACCGTTTCGGGATCATGGCCGGAAAGGCCCAGCAGGATCGCGGTGTCGCTGCCGTGTCCCTTCCCGGTTGCACCAAGCGATCCATATAGTTCGCTTCGCAACTGCGTCACGCTGCCGAGCGCGCCGTGGTGTTCCAGCGTCTGCACGAACTGCTGTGCTGCCCGCATGGGGCCAACCGTATGCGAGCTGGATGGCCCGATACCAATCTTGAAAAGGTCCAATGCACTGAATGGCACGCGAAATCTCCGGAATGACGACATCTCTCTGGCTACCGCACAGGACGTGAGTGGCCTGGTCCTAAAGCGTGTATTCCTGGAACTCGCGGCACTCGTATGGTTTGCGCGCAATCCACATGACCTTCTTGGAGACATCCATCAGGGTTGTTGCCACCGTCGCCGAGATGCTGCTGAAATCGCCAGGCTTGGGGCTGCGCAAGACCCCATCGGGGAATCCGAAATCGTCGGCCAGGATGGTGCGGACGTCGTTCCATTCGATGCCCCGGTCCGTAATGGACCGTAGTCCGTTCTCCACGCGATGCTGCCGATACAGGCTGTCGGGCCGCGCGGCAAGGCCAGGGTCCCGCAGCCTCGACACTGCCACGCGCGAAAGCCAGTGATTGGCATGCACCAGCACGTCGTCCTGGGGAAGGGTCCAGTACACGTCGGTGGGCGCGGCTTCGAGGCTGGCGCATGCCCCATCGGTCGCGCTGCTCTGCGCGAGGATCATGTTGCTGGAGCAGTAGCGGCGCGCGCTCCATACGGTTCGCATCGCATGCGCAAGGTTGGGGGACTCCAGCAGCCGTCGGCGCAAGAGCACGACCGGAACACCTGGGCCATGCTGATAGTCCTCATGGCAGGACAACGCATTTCCCGTGAGCGACACGCCATGACTGTTGAACCCGTGCCGTGCGAGGGCACCGGCTTCCGTGAACGCGAGGATATCCGGGCCATTGTCGGCGCGGATGCGCAGCACGATGCAGGTGTCCACGCATTCCTGACGCCAGTCCCAATTGTGGGCGTGCAGCAGCCGGCCCGTGGCAGAGCGCTTTGGCAACACCACCAGTCCGGTGCAATCGCCGTCCTCGTTGCCGTCTTCCAATGTTGCACTGGCACCGATGGTCGAAAAGCCATAGAGCATTTCTGTGCGGCAATTGATGACGACGACGTCTTCAAGGGACGTGCCCGCGCCTTCGGCGATGCCTCGGATTTCCTCCAGATAGGCTGGCTCGAAGGCTTCGATCTGCGGGAGCATGGCGCGTGCGAGACGGTCGATCGTGGCATCGTCAAGGCCACGACGGCCAAGCTGGGCACGGTATAGCGTGGCGCCCGCCGCAATGCGTTCGGGCACTGCCCGCCCATGCTGGAGTCCGCGGTGGTATGGGTCGCCGGTCACGTCCACCAGCGGGAAGTATTGCGCTGCACGCATTCGAATATCCTTCATCCTGCAGTTTTAAGAGGGCGAGGCAAGCTGCCCGCAACGGGGTCTTATTGCGCAGCCAGATTCAGCGATTTGACCAACGGGCCCCATTGCTCGGCGTCCAGCCGGGTGGCTTTCGCCACGGCGGCCGTGGACTTGTCCGATGGCTCCGTCATGTAGATCCTGCCCAGCTTTTGCCGGGACTCGGGGTCCGCCCACATCTTCGCGGTGGCCACGTTGAGTTTCTGAATGATGGCGTCGGGTGTACCCTTCGGCGCCACGAGACCGTACCAGCCACCGCCCAGCGACTTCGGGATACCGACTTCCGCCTGCGTGGGGACGTCGGGCATCTCGGGCACGCGCTTGTCGGCAAATACGACTAGCGGCTTGACTTTCTTGTCCTGGATGAACGGGATGGCGGAGAAGACCACGGCACTGGTCAATTGGGTTTCGCCGCCTACTACGGCCAGCAGGGCAGCGGCGCTGCCCTTGTAGGGAACATTCAGCAGATCCACGCCAACCTGTCTGGCGAATATCTCCATGTTCAAGTGGGTCGAATTGCCTTTGCCGGCGGTGCTGTAGGAGTACTTGCCCGGCGATGCCTTGGCCAGACGGATCAGATCGGCAACGTTGTTGGCTGGAAGCGCATTGTTGGCGAGCAAGACCTGCGGCGTGGTGGCAAGGATGCCGATGCCGGCGAAGCTCTGGTCAGGATCGTAATTCAGCTTGCCAAACGAGAAACGGTTGAGCGCGAGATTGGACTGTGTGCCACGCAGGATCGTGTAGCCGTCTGCCGGCTGGGTGGCGACGTATGCAGCCGCGATCGAGCCATTCGCGCCGGCACGGTTTTCCACTACGACGGTCGTGCCCAGATGCCGCGCCACGTAATCGCCCCAGATGCGCGCAAGGCCATCCGCACCGCCCCCCGGGGGAAGCGGCACCACCAGCCGTATCGGCTTGGCCGGAAAGTTGTCCTGAGCGAATGCGACAAAGGGCAGACAAGTGGCGGCCGCAGCACTACCGTACGCGAGGGCCAGGAAAAAATGCTTCATCTTCAGTCTCCGCAATTCAGGCCGCTGCGATCTGCAACACCTGCTTGTGCGAGAAGTATGGACCCAGGAAACCTCAACTTTTCATCATATTTATGCCGTATGACATACCATAACGGGTATGTTTCAGCGTTAATCTCGAATGCTCTTTGAGGGCGGTCCTAAATCCAAACCAAACAATGAATTTCCTATCACTCCGACGTTTCGACCTGAATCTGCTGGTCGTATTCGAGTCCCTGATGGAGACGGGCAGCGTCACCAAGACCGCGGAAAGGCTGGTGCGCACGCAGCCGGGCGTGAGTCGGGATCTCGCCCGACTACGGGAGGAGTTGGCTGACCCGCTGTTTGTCAGGGTGCGAGGAACACTGGAGCCCACTGAACTTGCTCGCAATCTACGCGGCACGGTCAGGCAGGCACTAGAAGCCGTCGACCAGGCGCTGGAGGAGGGTGGGGGGTTTCGTCCGTCAGAGTCAACGCAGGTATTCAAGATCGGCACGACGAGTGCCGTCGAACTCCTGCTGGCCCCGTTGCTGCATAGGTTCCTGGAATCCGCGGCGCCTGATGCAGGTGCCTATTTTTTCCCGGCGTACGGGGATGTCACGCCCGTCGAGGATCTCGAAACTGGTGCTGTCGACATTGCAATCGGTCGCTTTGACCATCAGGCGCGCAACATCACGTTCTTTCCACTGTTCGAAGAGCGGCGCGTATGTCTTGTGCGGCGCGATCATCCGCTTGGCGACAAGCGGCTTGAACTGGCCGATCTCGCAGACATGCGCTTTATCAGCACGATCAACATGCTTGGACGCGACAACGATGTCGACAACATGCTCAAAAAGCATGGGCTGTCGAAGCGCAAATTTCCGATGTACGTGTCGACGTTGTCCCTGGCGCCGTTCGCCATGCAAGGCAGCAACGCGGCAATAACGCTGCCGGTGCGTGTAGCGCGAATCCTGGCAGACCAGTTCGACCTGAACATGCTGGAATTGCCCGAAGAGTTACCAAATCGCATGTATTCGATTGCATGGCATGCACGTTGGGACACGTCGCTGTCACACCGGTGGTTCCGCGATGCTGTCATATCCATGCTCAGGTAGCTCGGCGGCGAGGCATTCGAAGGTCTCCGATCGACCCATTGCAGACGCTCAGATTTGAGCTGCGGGCGACTGAAGCTAGTAGTTCAACGGTCATTCCATTGCCTAAAATCGCTACACCCGCCGCTCGATGCATTCGAGCCCCCGCACATCAGGAATCACAAAGCGAGAGTAGGTGCGCGGATCCAACCGTCTTTCTCCAGTTGCTTGAGCTCCCGGTCACCATCGGGCGAGATCGGCCCAAGAATGCGGGGCCAGACATTCGATTCGGCCGACGCCGATACCACGTCGCTGTCGCTTCGCACCAGCTATGCGCTGGCCAATGTGCAGAATCGATTCTCAGGGCGGCCGTAGGAGGCCGCCACAAGCTCTGGCGCGGTTGAGGCGCAGACCGACCGCCTCGGGGAGCCTTCGCGTGCCCGCACCTGCGCCTACGTGCCAACCAATTCAAAGTCCGGCATCTTGAACGTCTTGTTGTTCATGGCGTCGGTAGCGCCATAGAAGCGCATGGTCGGCATGGGGCGCTTGCCCTCGCTCGGTAGCCAGTTGGACTCCAAGCCCCCCGGTGCCCGGGGTCCAACGTAGATGGTCACGCTGCCATCGGGGTTCTTCCTCATCTTGTCCAGATCATAGGAGGACAGGGTGGTGCGGTTGGAATCGCTGTAGATGAAGGCGAACGTGGCGTGGTCGTAGACGGTGAGCGCCCAGAACTGCTTGACCGGCATGTCGCGCGGCACGTCCACCTTGTACAGCTTGCCGGGCTCGAGCCGTTTGCCGTCCTTGTCGGCCAGGGCGACCATATAGTGCGTGGCAGGGGCTACGCCCAGTTCCTTGGGCATATAGGTGCACCAGAAGTACTCAGCGGCACGCTCTATCAGGTCTATCCGATCGTCGTAGGTGAAGGTGAAGCGACGGTTGGCATCGGTTTGCAGTAACGACACATAGTGCCGATCCGGCCAGTAGACGCGCTTCACCATTTCAGTGTCGAACCACTGCTGCAGGAAGAACCAGGCGTCGATCGCTGCCTGACGCATCGCCCGTTTCGCGGTGTCGTCGGGTGTGAACGGCTTGCCCTTCTCGATTCCGAGGGATTTCAGCATCCCCATCATCACCTTGTCCTGCTCCTTCACCGGCTCCACGCTCAGGATCTCGTGCATGTCCGCGAAATGCCGCTCGTCATAGAACGGCAGCGTCGGATACCGCTGGTTGGCCGGGTCGACAAAGCGCTGGCGCGGCGGGCTGGCAGCTTCGGAGAGGTAGTACATGCGCAGCCGTTGCGCATAGTGGTAGGCGTCCTCCACGGACTTGCCGGGCGCGCGTACCGAACGAAAAGCGAGGGCGATCCGGTAGTTTGGTGACGCCACGTGGATATGGCCCTTTGGGATCGGATCCTTGTAGCCCGGTGGCGTGAACAGGTACTTGCCACCTTTGCCCTTGTCCATGCCGGATGGTCCCACGTCGGCAATCGTAAACTGCCACGCGTCCACCACCTGTCCGTAGACGCTGCCATCGGGTCCGGCCTTCGGTACCTCCAGCACTACCGGGCCCTTGCGCAGGTCGGTGTAGGCGGCGATGTAGGGCGTCGAGCTATTGGCGGTGATGGCCTCGAGCCGTGGCGTTGCCGGTGCGGAGTACGCAATGATGTCGTTGTCCTGCATCCCGAGGTCCGCGAACGCTGCGCGACGGAACGCGAAAATCGCAATCGCCGGCATGTTCCAGAGCACGGCCTCGAAGGCGCGGTGGTATTTGATCTGGTAATCGAAGTCTTTGACGGACGGCGCGCTTCCCGGTGGAGGCTGGCCACCCAGAGGCTCGCGACTTCCCTGCGCGGGGGCAGCGCCCGCAGGCTGGGCGTCCGCCGGTGCGCCCGTCGTGGCGGCAAGGGCACCGCCCGCGGTGGAAACCAGGAATTGACGTCGATCCATCGCAATGCTCCCTAACGTTCATCACGTTTCGGTCGTCAGAAGGCGGCGCCGTCGGCACGGCCGGATTGCCGCCAAAAGTCATGTCTTGCGTTACTTGCTGACACGCTCCATCTGCGGAAGCTTCCAGGCGCCTGAGATGATCGCGTCCTTCGGCTGGTAGATACGCAGCATTGCGTAGAAGCCCCCGCTCGGCGATGGCAGCCAGTTGACGCTCTCGGCCGGTCGTCGCGGCGACACGGTCACCGAGAAGCTGCCGTCAGCATTCTTGTGGATGTCCTGTGTATCGCTGCCAAACTTGTATCGGCTGATGGGGTTGTCGATCAGCATCTTGGTCTTGGCGTCGTAGATCGTCAGCGACCAGAACGCGTTGTTGGGTGGCTCACCCGAGAACCGCACCACATAGTCGTTCGCCCCATCCAGTGGCTGGCCCGCCTGGTCCGTGTAGCGGATCGGGTACACCGCTTCCTTCTCGCCCTGTCCGCCAAGGTAGGGCCCGGCCACCACAGCGCGCAAGGGATAGTCGTATCCGAAACTGTCCAGCCCTCGCACGTAATTCCAGCCCTGGCGCACTTCCGATGCCTGGGCGACGGCCGATACCGCAATCAGCGGCGCATCGTTGATCGCGCGCATCAGGCCCTTGCGCTGGCTCTCATTGAGCTTGGTCGGGTCGAATCCCTTTGCCGTGAGGCCGATCCGCGCGAACTGCTCTGCGAGCGCCTTGTCCTCGATGCGAATCGGGTTGTCCTTCAGCGCCGCGCCCAGGTGCTTGTAGAACCCAAGGGGATCAGTTCCGATATCCGGCAGTGGCGCGAGCGAGGCGGCAGGTGCCTTCCAGTCCTTCTTGCCCACCGCCGACAGCGGGCGGAGGTCGAACGTATCCTGCAGGGCGTGCAGCTTCTTCATATCCTCGCCAGGGGAGACACGCATACGGCCCCACAGCCATACCTTGCTGGTCTTGATGTCCAGCCGTTTGACACCCGCCGGCAACTTTCCTTTCCAGCCCGGGCCGACAAGGGCAAAGCGGCCGGCCTTGGTGCCTGTCACGCGGCGGCCAATGTAATGCTCCAGCTCTTGCCACATGTTGAAGGTGTCCACTACGTAGTAGCGTCCGCCGGTGTCCGGAACCGAGAGGATGTAGGGCTCGCGAGACAGGTCCACCACCGCGCTCAGATACGTGGTGTCGTTGTTCGCGGTTGGCATGTCCAGCGCCGACGGCGTGGCCAGGTCCCGCGCCCAGCCGATCTGGTTCAGCGGGGCCCGATAGCTGGTGGAAGGCTTCGGATTTGGCACGTCGATGTATTCCCGTGCCACGCGCTCCATTCTGACTAGCGGATAACCCCAGACGTAGGCCGACAGGCCAAGTTGATACGCATCGAACTCATTCCCCTTCGCGACGTTCTCCGGCGTTCCGGCTGTTTCCAGCAACGGGTCAGGCCAATCCTTTGCCTGACTTGCCGGGATCACACTGCAAAGAACTGCTGCCGCCAGACTCATGGTGATGCGCTTCGAGAGGCTTGTCATCGGGGTGCTCCGTTAGTCAGCAGGGCAATATCGGCTCATGCCCAATCTGACCTAGTATGCCGAGCCAGTGCCCGGAAAAGCTGCCCCCTTCGCATTTCTCGCAAAGTTTCAAAACAGTTCAGAAATCTTTCATTTCGCGGATGGCCTCGCCATAGGCACCATGGCCACCATTCGGTGAAATCCGGTCAGTCAGATTCCCGGTATTCAAGGAGCTACCCATGTGTCGTCGAGGGAGAGCAGTCAGATCCATGTTAAGGATCGCCATGCCGCTGTTCGGCGCAACCGTAGCGTCAGCCCACGCGGAAGATTCGGCCGATCTGGCAAAAAAGTTGAGCAATCCCGTCGCAGCATTGATCAGCGTCCCGTTTCAGTTCAACTACGATCGCGGAATCGGGCCGGCCCATGATGGGGATCGACTGACGATGAACTTTCAGCCAGTCGTTCCCATTTCGCTCAATCAGGACTGGAACCTGATATCGCGAACGATCTTGCCCTTTACCTATCAGTCATCGGTCACGCCTGGCTCGGGATCGCAGACCGGACTGGGAGATACGGTGCAGAGCCTGTTTTTCTCACCGAAAGCGCCCACGGCGGGCGGCTTGATCTGGGGAGTGGGGCCGGCAATGCTATTGCCCACGGGTACCGAAAACCAGCTCAGCAGTCGCAAGTGGGGTCTGGGCCCAACCGCAGTGGGCCTCGTTCAACATGGCCCGTGGACCTACGGGATGCTCGGGAACCATATCTGGTCAGTTGCGGGCGACAACGGCAGGCCAGCGGTAAGCAGTACCTTCCTACAGCCATTCCTTGCTTATACGACGCCCACCGCGTGGACGTACACGATCAATACCGAGTCCACCTATGACTGGAAACAGTCGCAATGGAGCGTGCCGGTTCATGCGGGTGTCAGCAAGCTTGTAAAGATCAGGGATCAGCCGGTCAGTTTCGGATTGTTCGCGACATACTGGGCGGATTCGCCTGTCAGTGGGGCACATGGATGGGGCGGTCGCGCCGTGGTGACATTGTTGTTTCCGAAATAACGCCTGGCGCTTTGATTCGGGTATGAAATGCTCCGATCCTGCGGCGTTTGAAGATCGGAAAGAAGACTGGCTGGTAACCGCAGGATGTCGTAGGTACAGTCGCCCACCTCGCATAGAGGAGGGTACCTGCAACGGGATAAACCAGACCGGCAGTAGCCGACCCGTCGCAGTCCCCTCAGCATTGCAGTGCCACCGGCAGCTTTTGGCCGGTGAACGGTCATGTAGAGTCGCCGCCCCGGCTACCGGAGGTTTGCGATGGGTTGCATCTTAGTTTCGTCAGTTCAACGTTTTGGTCTGCCTGAACGCCGCCAGGATGGCCAGGTCATAGCCGATCTTCAGCAAGCCGCAGGCCAGCAGAGGGGCTCCGGTCCAGCCTATTGCCATGAGGCCACCGGCAAGCATCGGGCCGATCGCTGCGGCCAGGCTGCGCGGTACTGCGGTGAGACTTGCTGCCGCACTGCGCTCGGCGGGGGTGACGACTGCCATCACGAACGCCGTACGCGTTGGCACATCCATCTGGGACAGTGCGCTGCGCGCCAGCAGCAACAGTAGCGTCAGGGACAACGACGGTGCGAACGCCGCCGCAATCAGGAACATGCTGGATGGAATATGCGTGAACACCATGGTGTTCAATAGTCCGATCTTCCGGGCGAGCGGGACGGCGGCGAGTTGGGACGCGGTTGTCAGCAGTCCCGCCCAGAAGAAGAATTGTCCTGCTGCACCGGAAGTCATGCCGAAACGCTGCATTAGCCAAAGCGAGAGCAAGGCATTGACGACCAGGCCGCCTGCGAATGCATCCACGCTAAACAGCATTGCCAGCCGCACGACTATGCAGCGCGATGGACCTAACGGTGCTGGTGGCGACATTGATTGCGGATGTGGATCGGGCAACCTCGCATAGAGTGCCCACAGTGCGATGCCCGACAGCGTGTAGACGGCGAACATCAGACGCATGGCGTCAAGAGACGATACGCCGGCATGCATGGACATCCAGCCCGGAATGGCTGCGGCCAACGCCCCGAACGCTGCGGACAGGGAACCCGCAAGACCGTAGCGTGCAAACAGTGCCGTGCGTGAATCGGGTGTCGCCGCCTCAGCCAGTCGTGATTGTTCCAACGGCAGGAACACGCTCACATCGCCCGAGCTAGGGTTCAGTGTGCCGACGAATGCGACGATCAACAGTGGCCATAGCGATGTCAAGCCCGCAAAGGCCGCACCCGTGGCCGCCATCAGGACGGCGGCCAACATCAGCAGGCGTCGCTGTGCAAAGCGATGGCCGACAAATCCGACGAGGATGGTGGCGAGTGCGGAGCCGATCAGCGTGGCACTGCTGATCGCTCCCACCGCGAACTCGTCGAAGCCGAGGGCCAGCAGGTATGCGGGCAGGAGCACGGCAATGAAGCCATCGCAGAAGCCACGCAACGAGCGTCCGGCAAGAAGCGGCAGGACGGTTGCGTCGACACCGGACGGCACGATGAGGCGGGAAAGCATGGTGTGCCGTATCAATGGTGCAGCAATGGATAGACCACCAGACCAATTAATGCAGCGCCAGCAACAATCATCGGCTCTGACAGCTTCTTGAACTTGAGCAGCAGTGCAACTGTGGCGAGCGCCAGCAACGCAGTCGGGATATCGACGATCGAACGCTTCGCCAGAACGATCACCGCCCCGGTGATGGCGCCGATCGCCGCTGCGGTCACGCCATCGACGAACGCCAGGATCGCAGGCAGCTTGCCGTATTTCTTGAAATACGGCGCAGGGAGAACGGTGAACAGGTAGCAAGGCAGAAACGTTGCGGCAGCCGCGACGCAGGCGCCGGGGAAGCCCGCCACGAGGTAGCCGATGAAGCCCACCGTGATGACAACTGGGCCGGGTGTGATCATCGCGACGGCTACGGCATCGACAAACTGCTTGTCGTTCAGCCAGTGATGCTCGGTCACCACGCCACCGTACAGGAATGGCACGATGGCAAGCCCGGAACCGAATACGAACGCACCAGCCTTGGCGAAGAACACGGCGATTTGCGACAGAAGCGGCCAGTCAACCGTACTCATCAAGCCGCCCGCCGCCAGCGGGGTAGCCGCTATCGCATTCAGTCTGCCTTGCCGCAGCCATCTTGGCGGGGCGCGAACGAACCACACCAGCACGCCGGCCGCGAGGAACAACCACGCGACCTCCGATTCCGTGATCACTGTCACGGCGACGAGCACGAGATAGTTCATTGTCTTGCGTAGAGAGTGTTGCGGAGAGTTGGAAGCCGTCGACGAACTGGCGTGTCCTAGCGTTTGCGCGCGCTGGAGAAATGCGTATAGAGCGAGTCGAGGACATAACCGACCTCCTCCAGCAATGCGTCGTCATCGGACAGTCGCTCGCGTGCGCCGGCCAATATCGCTTCAAAGCCACTGGCTTCCGCTACGGGCGTGCCATATTCGGCCGTGCGATCGAACAGCGCGCGATATTCGGCATCCTGCTCGGGGGCGGTGGCATGCACGGAAAGCGTCCAGACCTTGCCATCCTCCTGGATCGCGTCGGTAGAGAGGGCTCGCAGTGGCTCGTGCAATCCAGCGAGATCGGGTAGCAGATAGACCCCGTCGCGCAAGGCCGCCGCACCAAGCGCCTTGATGCCGCGCCAGAACCGCATGCGGGCGGTGGCGGCAGATGTGGGCAGGCTGACGATCAGCAGCACCCACGGGGAGGAGGACGGAACAGGAGTCATGCGCCCAGCTTAGTGGGTCGAAGTTCCTGCTTCAATGTTGTAGAGGTCTCTACAAAGAAGGGTTGTGTACGGCAGCTAAGTGTCGATTGCAGCGCAAATGATCGGCGACCCTCCTGTCAGGGTCGCCGATCCTCATCGTCTTACTTCACCGAAAAACGTACCGTCACCGTCTGACCATCGGCAAACGTCACCGTTGCAACCGCCTTGGCCCCCGACGGCAGCGCGATGGCGTCCTTGGCAACCAACGCGTTGTCGTTGCCCGGTGCCAGCGTGGTTTCCTTCTTGTCCGTGCCGGCCAGTACGGTCAGCTTGCCTTTGGCGCCAGTGACGGATTTCTTTTCGTCGTGATCGTCGACGTACAGGCTGATCTTGCCGTCCTTTTTCACCAGTTCGAACTGCATGTCGCTAGCGGTCTGCACCACGCCGCCGTACTGCGCCGGCTTTGCGCCGTGGGCATGGGAGACCGGCGGTGCCCAGGGCGGCGGCAGCAATGGCGATGGCGATCAACTTCTTCATGGGATAACTCCAGAAAACGGGCGACTTCCAGGGCGTCGCCACAAAGCCCTTGGATCCAGTGCGATCCGTGCAATCAATACGCTTCGCGTCCGCCTTCCTTCACAATCCGTTCGATGGGTTCGCGTCCGAAGGACCAGACGATCACTGGTGTGAGCACGGCATCGAGCAGTGTGGAGCTGAGCAGTCCGCCAAAGATCACGACGGCCACGGGGTGCAGGATTTCCTTGCCGGGCGCATCCGCCGAAATCAGCAGCGGCACCAGCGCAAACGCCGCCACCAGCGCCGTCATCAGCACCGGCGTGAGCCGTTCGAGCGATCCGCGCACCAGCATGGGAATGCCGAATTGCTCGCCCTCGAAGCGACAAAGGTTGATGTAGTGGCTCACCTTGAGAATGCCGTTGCGCGTGGCGATGCCGGTGAGCGTGATGAAGCCCACCATCGACGCCACCGACAGCGTCAGTCCGCCGATCCACATCGCGGCCACGCTGCCGATCAGCGCGAACGGGATGTTCCCCATGATGGCGAGCGTCAACCGATGTGAACGGTAGCGCGAGAACAGGACGAGATAGATCATCGCCAGTGAACCCAGCGCCAGTAGCGCGATCAGGCGGCTAGCCTGTTCCTGCGCCTGGAACTGGCCTTCCACGCTGACGAAGTAGCCACCGGGCAGCCCCGATTGCGCGATGGCGTCGCGTACGCCGCCGATGATGCGCGACATGTCGGAGCCATCGGTATTCGCGTAGACCACGATGCGTCGCCGGCCGTTTTCTCGACCCACCTGATTCGGGCCGTCGGCTTCCTCCACCGTGGCAATGGCCGATAGCGGGATGGCGCCGCGCGGAGACTGGATCATGATGCGCGCCAGATCCTGCGGTGTGCGACCGGCATCGGGCAGGCGTACAACGAGATCGAACCGTTTCACGCCTTCGATGACTTGCGAGACGCGCGCGCCTTCGGCGAGCGTTTGCAGGCTCGCCAGTGCATCACCGGGCGCGATGCCGTATTGCGCTGCCTTGCGATAGTCGAGCCGGATATTGACCTGTGGAATCAGCACCTGCTTCTCTACCGAAATATCGACCAGCCCGGGAATGCCAGTGAGCCGTCCGCGCAGGTTCTCTGCGAGTCCACGCAGCGTGTCGAGATCGTCGCCATAGATCTTGAGCGCGATCTGCGCGCGCACGCCAGACAGCAGGTGATCGAGCCGGTGCGAGATTGGCTGACCGATGGCAACCGAGGCCGGCAGCGTGGATAGCTGCGCGCGAATGGCGGCCATCACGACTTCCCGGCTGCGGCCGGAGCGTTTTAGGTCCACATCGATTTCCGACGAGTGAACGCCTTCGGCATGCTCGTCGAGTTCCGCGCGGCCCGTGCGTCGGCCGACCTGAACCACCTCGGGCACCTGCCGGATCAGCGTTTCGGCCAGCGCACCCATGCGGTTGGCCTCGGCCAGCGAAGTGCCGGGATTGAACATCAGCGACATCACGAGCGAGCCTTCGTTGAAGGCTGGCAGAAATGCGCGCGGCAGGAAGGGCACGGTGGCCGCGGCGAGCAGCACCGTTGCCACGGCGGCGGACAGCACCATCCGCGCACGGGGGAAGGCCCAGCCCAGCACCCGCGTTTCCACGCCCTTGAGCCATCGCACCAGCGGACTGTCTGGATGATCGAGGCGCTTCATCGCCGGCAGCAGGTAGTACGACAGCACCGGCGTGACCGTCATCGATACCAGCATCGAGGCGAGGATCGACACGATATAGGCAATGCCCAGCGGCGCGAACAATCGACCTTCGATACCGGGCAGCGCGAACAGCGGTACGAACACCAGCACGACGATCAGCGTGGCGTAGACGATGCCCGAACGGACTTCGATCGATGCGCGCCAGATGACATCGAGTACGGACGGTGGGTTGTCCATGGTCCGCCGCAGCTTGAGCCGTCGCAGGATGTTCTCGACATCCACCACGGCATCGTCGACCAGTTCGCCGATGGCGATGGCCAGACCACCTAGCGTCATCACGTTGATCGACTGGCCCAGCAGCTTGAACGCGAGCGCCGTCACGGCCAGCGACAACGGAATGGCGATCAGAGAGATCGCCGTGGTGCGCGCGCTAAGCAGGAACGCAAACAACACGATGGCCACCATGATGGCGCCATCACGCAGCGCCTCCACTACGTTGCCGATCGATGCCTCGATGAAGTCGGCTTGTCGGAACAGGATTTGCGGAGCGGCCATACCCGCAGGCAGACCCTGCTTGAGTTCTCCAAGCGCTTGCTCAAGCTCTCGCGTCAGCTTGACGGTATCGGCTGCCGGTTGCTTCTGCACGCTGACGATGACGGCTGGCAGGCCATTGAAGCCCGCGTCGCCACGCTTGACCGCCGCGGCGTGCCGCACCGTCGCGATCTGCTCCAGCAGCACCGGTGCGTTGTCTCGATAGCTGATGGCCAATCCGCGCAGGTCTTCAAGCCGCGTCGTGCGCGCCAGGTTGCGGATCAGGTATTCGCGACCGTTCAGGTCGATAAAGCCACCGCTTGAATTGGCGGCGAAGTCGCGCAGCGCACGGCTCACATCGGCAAGCGTTATGCCAAATTGCGCCATACGTGCGGTGTCGGGTTCTACGCGCAACTGCCGGACCTCGCCGCCGATGGGAATGACTTGCGACACACCGGGCACGGACAGCAACCGTGGGCGCAGCACGAAGTCGGCGTACTCGCGCGCCACCATGGGGCTGACTTTCGCGGCATCGACAGGCAGCGCAACGAGCATGATCTCACCCATGATCGACGACACCGGGCCGAGGATCGGCGTGAGACCACCGGGCAATTGCTCCTTGACCAACGCCAGCCGTTCGGACACCAGTTGGCGGTTGCGATAGATATCGCTTCCCCAGTCGAACTCCGCATAGACGATGGACAGGCCCACGCCCGACACCGAGCGCACGCGGGTGACACCGGGCATGCCGTTGAGCGCGGTCTCGATCGGGAACGACACCAGCAGCTCCACTTCCTGCGGTGCCATGCCGCCGGCTTCGGTGATCACGGTGACCAGTGGTTTGTTGAGGTCAGGGAACACGTCGACCGGAGTGCGCCATGCGGTGAGCGCGCCGTACACCATCAGGATGATGGCGACGGCGAGCACCATCAGGCGATTGCCAAGGCTGGCGCGGACGATCCAGTTGAACATGGCGCGTCCTTATCGAATCTGATTGATCAGCGAGGCACCGCTCACAACGACGCGGTTCTCCGGCGACAGGCCGCGCGTGACCACGATGGTCCGTGCGTCGAGTATGCGAATTTCCACCGGCTGGGCGATAAAGCGTTGCGCGCCCGACTTGATCCAGACAGTCGGTTCATTGTTCTGGTTGCGCACTACGGCCTCGCTCGGCAGCGCGATACCCTTCACGGTGTCCGACAGATGCGCGATCACGGTGACGGGCTGGCCGACGGCAAACGTCGTCGAACCGTCGGTCAACCGGAATGTCAGCGGCACGGCGCCATTCCTGAGGCTGCGGCCTGCGCCGACGAATATCAGCTTGCCGCCGTCGACGAGTACGCCATTGCGGATACGGCCGACCAGCGAGGCATCCGCGCTCTGCGCCTCTATCATGAGCCGTTGCGGATCGACGATCTCGAACAGGATGTCCTGAGCGGTCACCACCTGTCCCGCGATCACATTTGCCGATGCAATGACACCCCCAACAGGCGCGCGCAGCGTATCGGTGGGATGGAGGCTCGTAGCCACGGCTTCGCGCTGGCCCGTCAGGCTTTGCACTTCCGCGCGCGCCGCATCGATATCCTTGCGCGGAATGCTGTCTTGCAGAGATTCCAGTCGTTCCAGCCGTTGCCGGGCCAGCTTGAGATTGGCCGTCAAGGTCGCGAGCTGCGCCTGCTGGTTGCCGATATCGAATGGTTCGTTCTTGTGCCGCAATACCGCCAGCGCTTGTCCCTTCGTGACGCGTTGCCCCAATACCGGAAAGCCATCGCGCGGGGATTCGAGCCAGCCCGGATGACCGGCCTGTACACGGCCGCCCGCATTGGGGTCCATCACGACAGAGGCGTTCAGCGGCACCGTCTGCGGATGCTCGCCAGCTTGCGGCATGACGGTGCGAATCCCCATGCGCCGTTGCGCGAGTTTGGGTATCTGCACGCTGCCATCCGGCAGGCGCGCGAGTCCGCTGGCTGTAGCTGTTGCACCCGGTGCATCGAGATGCTCGCCGCCGGGACCATGGGCACCGGGGGCGGCGTTGGCGAACAAGGCATGGCTCGCCAGGAGGGCGACGAGGGTCTGGGTCAGGAATGTCTTCATGATGGCTTTGCCCTTAACGAACGGTGCGGCGACGACGGAGGCGCCATGCCATCACCATCACGAACAGCACGACCAGAACAACCGCGCCGATTTTTACAACGGGGCTCGCGTACCAGTGGCCATGCGCGCCCCCGCCCTGCGCCACGTGCAACTTTCCTTCGATCAGGTCCGTGTCGTTACCGGTGAGCAGTGTGAACACCAGCGCGTGGTCTCCCGGCTGCCGCAGTGCAGCCAGCAGCTTTGGCTCGGTGAAGGAGAAGCTGCCGATGTCGGCATTCAACTTCCCTTGCGCCTTCAGCGCTCCGAGTTCGACTTCCAACGTACCGGTCGTGACCGGCTCGTTGGTGACATAGCGATCGACGAGGACGGAGAACTCGCTGTCCTGCAGCGTGCCAACGAGTTCAAAGCTCTCTGTGTTGGCTTCGATGACCGGGCGAGTGGTAGCACCGGATGCCGTAGCGCCCGGCGCATCGAGGTGTTCGCCATTGGGCCCGTGGGCGCCTGGTGCTGCGTGCGCGGCCGGTAAGGTCAGGGCCACGCAGAGCCAGAGGGATGACATCAGCAGTCGGATCATGGCAGCACTCCCAGTGCCTGGTTCATGTTGGCAATGGCGAAGCCGCGCCGCGCGCGGACGCGGGCCAGTTCGACTTCGGCATCCAGTGCCTGGTTTTGCGCGCGCAGGACTTCGGGCAGGCCGATCTCGCCGGCATTGAAGGTCTTGCGCAGAAGGGTGGCGCGTTCGGTCAGCGTGGCGCTGCGCTGCGTGACTAGCGCAAGCTGCTGCTCGGCCAGCGCCAGCGTCTGCTGCGCGGTATCGATTTCGGATTGCACGACGCGCTCGGCGCGGTCCCGCTCCGCACGTGCGGTCATCAGTTCGGTCTGCGCAGCAGTTTCGCGCGGCAGGTTGCGGGCGTCGGTGGCGAACGGAAAACGCACATAAACACCGACTGTCTGGTCGCTGGGCAGGCCGCCGCCAGCGGAGTCACGACGGTAGGTCACGCCAACTTCGGGCGCGTCACGTCGGGATTTTTGCAGGTAGCCGATCTGGCGTTCTCCGCGCTCGACGGCCCGCAGCGCGGCGTCGAGCCGGGGATGCGGTGCGCCGGCGATCACTGGCGCCGGCAGTTCGTCGTAGCGCAGCGGCAACGCCTGGACGCCCGAGGTCTGCATGAGCCGCGCGCGCATCTCGATGACGCGTGCTTCGCTTTCCGTCATCAAAGCACGGTTTGCCAGCAGATCCTGTTCCGCGAACAGCAGGTCGGTGCGGGCCAGGTCGCCTGCGGTGACACGTCGCTGAACATCGTCGCGCAATGACCTCGCGACGGCCGTGCGGCGGCGCAGCACCTCGTTCTCCGATTCTGCGGCGGCGAGTTGCCAGACCCGTTCGCGCACTTCGGCTGCGACGGCGAGCTGACCGAGCATCATCGAAGATTCCGCCTCGGCAGCCTGTGCGTCCGCCAGTGCGCCCCGCGCGCTACGCTGTCCGGGCATCCAGACGGGCACGCCGAGCGCGACTTCGCTCTCGCGGATGCCGCGGCGATCCGTCAACTGGTCGCCCCGATGGCGCAGGTCGATCGAGGGCGAGCCCGCGATCAGCGCGTTGGCCTGGACGCGGCTGGCGGCGGCTTCCTGCCGGCGGCCTGCCGTGGTCTGCATGGCAACGGAACGTTCCCAGGCGACCTCGAACAAGGCGTGCAGATCCGTTGCCGGTGTCTGCGCGCACACGTCGGCCAGCATCGCGAACGATGCGGCCAGCAATACGAAAAACTTCTGCATGACTTCCCCAAACGCTTATGGCTCGACAAGCGTCACGGCGGGGCACCGTGTCACGTCAGGACACGGCGAGCAGGAAAGGACAAGGCCCCGCCGTCAGGCGGGCGCGTGAGGTGGACGTAAGGGGGGACCGAAGGCGACGGCGGGCACGGCGCGGGCTGCAAAGGCCGGCTTTACGTGCGTCATGTCAAGCAGAAGCGGCGAGGCCATCGACGGCAAGGCGCCAAGGAGGTTCGACAGCAGGTCGAATTCGAGCTGGTGGCTGGCAGAGAGGAAATCGTCGTCCACGTCCGTGCCATCTTCGTCGTGGTGATGATGCGGGATGTTCTCGGCGTGTGCGGCGAGATGCTCGATCGTATCCCCTGCATCGGAAGCCTCGGACGATGCATGCGCGAAATGTCGCTCCGCCGCAGCCAGCGCGTGCAGCGGGAGAATCAGCATCATGAGAATGGCAATGATTCGCGACATGGCGCGGCATTCTACAGGACTGCAGGTATGGGTGGCGGAAGTCCCCGGCCCACGCAATGGAATGAAGCCGCGTCGAGAGCACGAAGGCGCAGAGGCGAACCTCCTTATGGGAAGGGCGCTTTCGTCACTCGGCGACCTGCTCGCCATCGGGGGGAAAGCGCGTTCCCTGAGCTGGAGCCCGAAGATTGACGGGCAATTACATCTTGGCAATAAAGCCGGATCGTCGATGGCGCTGCATAGAATGCCGCGAACAGTTGGGCCTTCCATTGCGCCGGCTCTGCTGTGGTCCGCTGCATGTCTCCCGATCTTCCTTAGCCCACGTCCTCGTATATCCATGTCGCCAATCCAATACCAGGCTTCCGTCTTTTCTTCGTCTATCGACAGCTTTCTGACCCGACATCGTATTGGGGTCTGGCGTGGTGTGGGTGCCGTGGTGCTGATTGCACTGCTGGTAGGTGACTCTCGATGGGACGATTCGCGGTTCTCGTCGCTGCTGGCCATCGTCGGCGTGTTGGGCGTTGTCGCAGCAACCATCGGGCGCCTGTGGTGCGCGCTCTATATATCGGGCAGGAAGAGCGAGGAACTGGTGGTGGAGGGGCCGTATTCGATGTGCCGCCATCCGCTCTATGTCTGCAATTTCCTGGGCATCGCCGGATTGGGCGCCATGACAGGCTCGATGATCATCGTGGGATTTCTCGTAATTGCCTTTGCGCTCGTCTATCCCGCCGTGATCCGGTCAGAAGACCGGTTGCTGGCAAGGAACTTCCCGTCCTTCACGGAATATTTTGCGCGAACCCCTGCGTTCTTCCCGAACCGTTCGCTCTATCGATCCGAGCGTAGCTGGACGGTGCATCTCGGGTCCTTCCATCGAAACGTGGCCGATTCCATCTGGTTTCCGCTGGCGGCGCTGCTGTTTGAATCGCTGGACCAACTCCATGCCGAAGGCATCTTGCCGACCTGGATCCTGCTTGGCTGACCGGACGCCGAAATGCGAGGGGAGGTGGGGATCAGCGCCGTATATAGAATGTCCACCGCACCTAGAGATCGGAGATCTGGCCATGGCTGATATCGACAGTTGGCTTGAGAATGCAAAGAAAGTGACGCACGAGGCATCGAGTGATCTCGATATTTCCGGCGTCCAGCGGCAGATTCGCCGCGAGCCTGCGCAGATGGTTCTGGCCGCGCGCCATGACATCTGGCGCGCGGTCGTCTGCGCCGCACTGGCGTCGCTGGTGGCGTTTACCGCGATTGATCGTATTGCTGGCGGCCTGCTGGAAAAGCCCCAGCCCACATGGGTGGCCGCCCCGTCTGCGGCGTCGCCATTCAGCCTGCTGATCGGGAAATGATGAAGTCGCGCACGCTCCGTTTATCGCTCTCCACGCTCGTTGGCGCGCTGGTGGGTGTCCTGGTTGCCATCGGCGGCATCTATTTCACGCATACGAACGAGGATTCGCATACGAGCCTGCACGAGGTGCTGCACGATGCGGTGCCGCTGGATGCCAACGAACGCGGCATCCTGGAGTTGAAGGAGCAGGCGTTTGCCGAGCGCCGGCGGGAAATCGAAACGCGGCTCCGGGCGGCCAACGGCAAGCTGGCCGATGCCATTGCGAAGAATCCGCAATGGACCCCCGAGGTCGAAGCGGCCACGCAGGAAGTGGAGCGGGCTGCGGGGGATCTTCAGCGCGCCACGCTCGTTCACGTGTTTGAAATGCGTGCGGGGCTGAAGCCCGAACATCGCGCGGCCTATGATCGTGTGCTGGTGGATGCCTTGCGTCGCGGGTCGCAGTGACCGGACTATCGACAGACAATTTCCTTGCCGAACGCGCTGCGGACGGCGATCAGCACGCCTTTGGCCAACTGGTGCAACGGCACGCGCGCGCGCTCGCTCAAGCTGCACGCTCGTTCGGCATTCCAGAGACCGACATCGACGATGTCGTGCAGGACACGTTTATTGCTGCCTGGCACGCGCTGGACGAATTCGATCAAGAGAAGGCTTTCCGTCCGTGGCTGTTCCGCATCGGTCTGAACAAGATGCGCGACCTCTATCGATTTCGGCGTGTCAGGCATTTTTTCTTTGGTGCGGCGGACGTCAATGACGCGGCAGTCGCCGACGTCGCCCCCACCGATGCGCCCGGTCCCGAGCGCGAGATTGGCGCGCGGCGCGAACTCGCACATATCAACAAGACTCTCGACAAGCTGGACCGCGCATCGCGCGAAGTCATCATCCTCACCTCGTTCGTAGAGATGTCACATGCCGAGGCGGCTGCCGCGCTCAATATCTCGCCCAAGGCAGTGGAAAGCCGGGTGGCACGGGCGCGGGCAAGGCTGACGGCGCTACTGGAAGCCGAAGGAAAAAAGATTTAGTCGCATTGCGAGGGGGCCTTGCATCGGGCGCCGTATTGAAAAGTGGAGCAGCCAATTTCGGCTTCATCTTTTCTCGCAATGAATCAGGTGACCTTCTCATTACCCACGATCGCGCGACAGGCGGGTGCCGCTGCCGCGCTGATGTTGATGGCGGCAGCAACAGTCCATGCAGCGGAAGCCCCGCCTTATGCCGATCTTCTGCGGCAGTCTCTGGCATTCGCACCGACCATGGCTGCACAAGCGGCCACGGTACGCGCTGCAGGTGCTGACGCTGCGCAGGCCCGCGCATGGCTCAATCCGCGTATCGACACGGTGATCGAGAATCTCGGCGCGCCTGCTGCGGATGGCTCGAGCCAACGTCAAAACACCTACACACTGAGCCAGCCGCTGGAAATCGGCGGAAAACGCGGCGCACGCATTGCAGTGGGCGAGCGGAATTTCGCTGCC
The DNA here is from genome assembly GCF_039710735.1 of Cupriavidus sp. DL-D2. Classification (NCBI taxonomy): domain Bacteria; kingdom Pseudomonadati; phylum Pseudomonadota; class Betaproteobacteria; order Burkholderiales; family Burkholderiaceae; genus Cupriavidus; species Cupriavidus sp. DL-D2. Next base: position 36,180 of record NZ_JBDKXK010000010.1, read on the forward strand.
GCGCAGGCGCGAGAGCGGCAAATCCAGGTCGCCTACTCGGCGGAACTGGCTGTCGCGTATGCATCGGCGGAAGCCATGCTCGCGCGCAAGACGCTGGCCTCCGAAAACCTCGGACGCGCCAACGATGAACTGAAGGCGGCGCGCGCGCTGGTGGAATCGGGCAAGGAAGCCTCGTTGCGCACCGCGCAGGCGCAGGCCAGTGTCTCGGCTGCGCAGGCTGCGGAAGCCGCCGCGCAAAACGATGCGACACAAGCGCTCGCGCGATTGTCCGCCATAACGGGCGCTACCGAACCCTATACCAGCCTTACCAGTTCGCTGCTGTCCGTGAAGCCGTCGCTGCCCAATCAAAGCTTGCCAGCGGCCGATTCCCCCAGCGTGCTGGCAGCCGAAGCCGAACGCAATGCGTTGGACGCTCAGGTCGATGTCGAACGCAAACGCTGGATTCCCGATATCGCGCTGAGCGCGGGTGTGCGCCGCTATGGCTGGACCAATGCCAGCGGGTATGTCGTTGGCGTGACCGCATCGATTCCGTTGTTCGATCAGAACCGCTATGGCGTGAACGCAGCCGTCGAGCGTGTATCGGCGGCACAGGCCCGACTCGACAACGCGAGACTTGAGGCCGTGGCGGCACGCCGCTCGGCGATCTCGCAGGCCATGGCCACTGACCAGCAGCTTGCCGCTGCAGCCGTAGGCGAGCAGGCTGCCTCGGAAGCCTATCGGCTCGGGCGCATTGGATACGACTCCGGCAAGACCCCGCTCGTGGAACTGCTTGCCGTACGGCGCGCACTGGTGGAAGCGCGGCAATTGACGATTGATGCCCGACTGGCCCGCGTGCGCGCGCTGGCGGCGATGGCGCAGGCGGACGGCCGTCTGGCATTTGAGGAAGCACGATGATGACGAAGAACGAGCGCCGGCAACCGAGCTGGCCCATGATCGCCGGAGTTGCCGCCGCAGCGGCACTGGTTGGCTTTGGCGTGGCGCGCGGCCTGGGTTCGGGTGCCGAGTCCGGCAAGGCGGCTGCTGCACCGGAGAAGGCCGCCGCTTCGGCTCCGGCCGCCGAACCTGCCGAAGTGAAGATCCCCGGCGAGTATCTCGCTGCGGCCAATATCGCGGTGGAGCCGGTATCGGCTGGCGGTGTCGGATCGGAAGTGTTGGCACCGGCCACGGTATCGGCGATGCCGGGCAGCGAGGCCGTCATCGTCTCGCGTGCAGCGGGTGCCATACTGCGCATCCAGCGCAAGCTTGGCGATGCCGTGCGAGCCGGCGACGTGCTCGCACTCGTGGATAGCCCCGAGGCCGCCGCCATGGCCGCCGAACGCAAAGTCGCGCAGGCCCGCGCGGATCTCGCTCGCAAGACGTACGAACGTGAATCGAGCCTGTTCCAGCAAGGCGTGACGCCTCGCCAGGAAATGGAGGCGGCGCGCATGGCGCTGGATGTGGCGCAGGCCGAGGTGCAACGGGCAGCAACGGTGGCGCAGGCCGCCAAGGTTTCGAGCGATGGTCGCTCGGTGGCCGTCGTCAGTCCCATCGCCGGCAAGATCACTGCGCAGGCGGTCACCCTCGGCGCTTATGTTGCACCTCAGGCTGAGTTATTCCGCGTGGCCGGATCGGGTGCCGTGCAAGTCGAAGCGTATGTGACTGCCGCCGACACCAGCCGCATTGCCGCCGGCAGCGACGCAACCATCGTGCTGGCCAACGGTGCGCCGCTGGCTGGCCGCGTGCAGGCCGTCACGCCGACGGTCTCCGGCAGTGCTCGCGCCGCCACGGTAGTGGTGACGCCGGTGGATGCGAACAACGGCCTGATCGTGGGCGAAGGGGTGCAGGTGCGTCTGCATACCAAGGCTGCCGATATGAATGCGATGTCGGTGCCCGAAGACGCCGTGCAGAATCTCGATGGCCGCGATGTGGTCTTTGTGCGCACGCAGCAGGGCTTCCGTCCGAAGTCCGTACTGGTGGGAACACGTAGCGGCGGTGTGGCGCAGATCCTGTCGGGCGTGCGCGCCGGTGAGCAGGTAGCTACGCGCAATGCGTTCCTGATCAAGGCAGAAATGAACAAGGCCGGCGGGGACGACGAATGATCGAAAGCATCCTGAGCGGCGCCGTCCGCTTCCGGTGGCTCGTGCTGTTCCTGACCGCCGTTGTCGGCGTGTTCGGTGCATGGCAGCTCAACCTGCTGCCCATCGACGTGACGCCGGACATCACGAACAAACAGGTGCAGATCAATACCGTGGTGCCCACGCTGAGTCCCGTCGAAGTGGAAAAACGCGTGACGTACCCCATCGAGACTGCCATTGCCGGCCTGAACGGCGTGGAGAACACGCGCTCGCTCTCCCGCAATGGCTTCAGCCAGGTGACGGTGATCTTCAAGGAAAGCGCCAACCTCTACTTCATGCGCCAGCAGGTCACTGAGCGGCTGGCACAGGCGCGACCCAATCTGCCGGACGGTGTGGAGCCGCAGATGGGTCCGGTGTCTACGGGGCTGGGCGAAGTCTTTCACTACAGCGTCGAGTACCAGTTCCCTGATGGCAAGGGTGCCACCGTGAAGGATGGCGAACCCGGGTGGCAAAGCGATGGCAGTTTCCTTACTGACCGTGGCGAACGTCTGTCGGATCGCGTGTCGAAGCTGGCCTACCTGCGCACGGTGCAGGACTGGATCATCCGGCCGCAACTGCGCACCACGCCGGGCGTGGCGGACGTCGATTCGCTCGGAGGCTACGTCAAGCAGTTCGTAGTGGAGCCCGATACGGCAAAGATGGCGGCTTACGGGATCTCGTACTCGGAGCTGGGCCAGGCGCTGGAGGATGCCAACCTGTCCGTCGGCGCCAACTTCATCCGCCGCTCCGGCGAGTCGTATCTGGTGCGCGCCGATGCCCGTATCAAGACGGCGGACGAGATCGCACGCGCCGTGGTGGCGCAGCGGCAAGGCGTGCCGATCACGGTGGGTCAGGTGGCCAACGTCAATATCGGCGGCGAACTGCGCTCGGGTGCGGCAAGCCGCAACGGCGTGGAGACCGTGGTCGGCAGCGCGCTGATGCTGGTGGGCGCCAATAGCCGCACAGTGGCGCAGGCCGTGGGCGACAAACTCGACCAGATCACCAAGACCTTGCCTCCCGGCGTGGTGATCGTGCCCACATTGAACCGTTCGCAACTGGTGGTCGCGACGATCGAGACGGTAGCCAAGAACCTGGCCGAGGGTGCGCTGCTGGTCGTGGTGATCCTGTTCGCGCTGTTGGGTAACTGGCGCGCGGCGCTGATTGCCGCGATGGTGATCCCGTTGTCGCTGCTGATCAGTGCCATCGGCATGAACGGCCTGAACATCTCGGGCAACCTGATGAGCCTGGGCGCACTGGATTTTGGCTTGATCATCGACGGCGCCGTCATCATCGTCGAGAACGCATTGCGCCGCCTGGCCGAGCGCCAGAAGCACGAGGGTCGCCTGTTGACATTGGAAGAGCGCCTTGAAGAAGTCATCGCATCGTCGCGCGAAATGGTGAAGCCGACGATCTACGGCCAGCTCGTCATCTTCCTGGTCTTCCTGCCGTGCCTGACCTTCCAGGGCGTGGAAGGCAAGATGTTCTCGCCGATGGTCATCACGCTGATGCTGGCGCTGGCCTCTGCCTTCGTGCTATCGCTGACGTTTGTGCCCGCGATGATTGCCGTGCTGCTGCGCAAGGAAGTGTCGGAGACCGAAGTCAAGGTGATTGCGGTGACCAAACAACGTTACCGACCGTGGCTGGAACGTGCTGTCGCGCGCCCCGCACCGTTCATCGGCGCAGGCGTTGCGGTGCTGGCGCTGGCCGCGCTGTCGTTCACGTTCGTTGGCCGCGAGTTCATGCCTACGCTCGACGAGCAGAACCTGAACCTGTCGTCGGTGCGGATTCCGTCCACGTCGATTGACCAGTCTGTGGCGATCGACCTGCCGCTGGAGCGCGCGGTCATGACGCTGCCCGAGGTGCAGACCGTGTATTCGAAGGCCGGTACGGCAAGCCTTGCTGCGGACCCGATGCCGCCGAATGCATCCGACAACTACATCATCCTGAAGCCCAAGAGCGAATGGCCGGAAGGGATCACGACCAAGGAGCAGGTGATCGAGCGCATTCGCGAAAAGACCGCGCCGATGGTGGGCAACAACTACGACGTGACGCAGCCCATCGAGATGCGCTTCAACGAGCTGATCGGTGGCGTGCGCAGCGATGTAGCCGTCAAGCTCTATGGCGAGAACCTTGATGAACTGGCCGCCACGGCGCAAAAGATTGCGGCGGTGCTGCGCAAGACGCCGGGTGCAACGGACGTGCGCGTGCCGTTGACGGGTGGCTTTCCCACCTTCGATCTGGTGTTCGATCGTGCGGCGATTGCGCGCTACGGCCTGACCGTCAAGGAAGTGGCCGACACGATTTCCGCTGCGATGGCGGGCAGGGCTGCAGGCCAGGTGTTCGATGGTGATCGTCGCTTCGACATCGTTGTCCGCCTGCCCGGCGCACAACGCGAGAACCTCGATGTGCTCGGCGCATTGCCCGTCATGCTGCCAGCGGTGGATGGGCAATCGCGCGCCTCCGTTCCCTTGCGCCAACTGGTGCAGTTCCGCTTCACGCAGGGCCTGAACGAAGTGAGCCGGGATAACGGCAAGCGCCGCGTCTATATCGAGGCTAACGTTGGCGATGGTCGAGACCTGGGTAGCTTTGTCGACGATGCGGCGGACCGTATCGCCAGGGAAGTGAAGCTGCCGCCGGGAATGTGGATCGAGTGGGGTGGCCAGTTCCAGAACCTGCAGGCCGCCACCAAGCGGCTAGCAATCATTGTTCCTGCATGTTTCGTGCTGATTGCTGCCGCGTTGTATCTCGCCATCGGCAGTGCAGTGTTGACTGCTACGGTGCTGACAGCTGTACCGCTGGCGCTGGCCGGAGGCGTGTTCGCACTGTTGCTGCGCGGCATCCCGTTCTCGATCTCGGCGGCAGTTGGTTTCATTGCGGTGTCAGGCGTGGCGGTGCTGAACGGACTGGTGCTGATCTCCGCCATTCGCAAGCGGATGGAGGACGGCATGGCGCCGAACACTGCCGTGATCGAAGGCGCGATGGAGCGTGTGCGACCTGTGCTGATGACCGCGCTGGTGGCGTCGCTCGGCTTTGTGCCGATGGCGATTGCCACGGGAACGGGCGCGGAGGTACAGAAGCCGCTGGCCACGGTGGTGATCGGCGGGCTGGTCACCGCTACCGTGCTCACGCTGTTCGTGCTGCCGGCGATCTGCGGCATGATGCTGCGGCGCCGTGCATCGCAGTCGGCGAACATTGAACCCGTGCTGGAGTCGTGATCATGTCTGATTGGGAGTGTGTCGATGCTTGAAGTCCTTGCCAATCGAACGTACCGACACCTGTTTCTTGCGCAGGTCATCGCGCTGGTGGGCACTGGTCTTGCAACCGTTGCGCTTGGCTTGCTGGCGTATGACCTTGCCGGTGCCGATGCTGGCAGCGTGCTGGGCACGGCGCTCGCCATCAAGATGGTGGCCTATGTGGGGATTGCGCCCGTGGTGGGCGCTTTCGCGAACCGGCTACCCCGGCGGGCGTTCCTCGTGTCGATGGACCTGATTCGCGCAGGCGTGGCCATCTCGCTGCCCTTCGTGACGCAGGTATGGCAGATCTACATCTTGATCTTCCTGCTGCAATCGGCATCGGCGGCATTCACGCCGACGTTCCAGGCCACGATTCCCGATGTATTGCCGGAAGAGAAGGACTACACCCGCGCACTGTCGCTGTCGCGCCTCGCCTATGACATGGAGAGCCTGGCGAGCCCGGCGCTCGCAGCGGCGCTGCTATCGGTCATCAGCTTCCATTGGCTGTTTGGCGGCACGGTGGTCGGCTTCCTGATTTCGGCTGCAATGGTGGTGTCCGTGCGGTTGCCGCAATCGCGCGCTGTCGAGCGTTCGGGCAGCATCTACGCGAAGACGATTCGCGGGATGTCGATCTATCTGCGCACGCCGCGTTTGCGCGGACTGCTGTCGCTGAATCTTGCTGCAGCGGCCGCGAGTTCCATGGTGATCGTGAACACGGTGGTCTACGTGCAGAGCAAGCTGCAGCGTCCCGCTTCCGATGTGCCATTCGGTCTGGCCGCGTTCGGCTTTGGATCGATGCTGGTGGCGTTGTTGTTGCCGCGCCTGCTCAACGACCGTCCCGATCGTCCTGCGATGCTGACCGGTGCCACGATCATGACGGCAGGGCTGGCCTTCGGCATTGCACTGACGGGATTCGCGCCCGCCGTGGAGTGGCCGGTATTCCTGCTGACGTGGTTCGTCATCGGTATTGGCTACTCGATGACGCAGACCCCGAGCGGCCGGTTGCTGCGGCGCTCCGCCACGTCCGCCGACCGTCCCGCCGTGTTCGCCGCGCAGTTCTCGCTGTCGCACGCCTGCTGGCTCATTACGTATCCGCTGGCCGGACAGATCGGCGCGCGGTTCGGCATGACCGCAGCATTTGCCGCGCTGGCCGCGATCTCGGCGCTTGGCGTACTCGCGGCATGGCGCTTCTGGCCTGCCAACGATCCCGACATCATCGAACACCATCATGCGGAAGGCGATGCCACGCACCTTGCAGAAGGCGACCGTACCGGTAAAACCAGCCATCGCCATGCGTTCACCATCGACGACGATCACCCGCGCTGGCCCGATTCGCGCTGAGTACCGCGGCTGGAATGCGGAAGGAGTGGATCACATGAAGTTGCTCGTGGTCGAGGATGAGGTGCGGGCAGCCGAATATCTTGTCAAGGGACTTTCGGAATCGGGCTTCAGCGTCGACGTGGTCAACGATGGGCTCGACGGCATGCATGCGTTCAGGGAGGGCGAATATGACGCCGTCATCCTGGACGTCATGCTGCCGGGCGCGGACGGCTGGGCCGTCATCCGCTCCATCAAGACGCTGCGCGACACGCCCGTACTGTTCCTGTCGGCACGCGACGAGGTTGCGGATCGCGTGCGCGCGTTCGAGCTGGGCGCTGACGACTATCTGGTCAAGCCCTATGCGTTTGCCGAACTGCTCGCGCGTTTGCGCCGCTGCCTGCGGCAGACATCGGCGCGCGATTGCGAACGCATGCAGGTGCGCGATCTCGACATCGACCTGCTCGGCAGACGCGTGTATCGCGGCGGTAAATGGATCGAGCTGACGAACCAGGAATTCATGCTGCTTCATCTTCTGGTACGCCGGCAGGGCGAGGTGTTGTCGCGCGCGATGATCGCCTCGCAGGTCTGGGATGTGAACTTCGAAACCAACACCAACGTCGTGGATGTAGCGATTCGTCGTTTGCGAGCCAAGGTGGACGATCCGTTCGACATCCGGCTGATCCATACCATTCGCGGGATGGGCTACGTGCTCGACCCGGATCGGGGCTGAACGGATGCCGATTGCGAAGTCATGGCGTCATACCGGCGAGCACGTGACCCCATTTGCATGGCGCGCCACGCTGCTGGCGCTCGTCACGATCGCGCTGCTGGTCGGCATGTTCAAGGCGCCGTGGCGCGGCGAATCGGCCACGCATGACGCGCGCGAGATGCTGGCTGCGGAGGTAGCTGCCGGGCATTCGCACGATGACGACACAGGCATCGACACCGGAACCGAAAGCGTGTCCGGCCATGTGCATGGGCACGATGCATCCGATCACCAGCACGACGTGATGCACCTGCCGCCGGTGGTGCATACGATGCGGTGCCGGCTGGACTACGGCTGGCGAGCCGCTCACGTGCCGCAGCGATTGCCCGGGTCTCCGTGGCAAATCGAGCGGCCACCGCGTCAGCACACCCCTCTCGCCTGACCGGCCGCGCTGCGGCCGCCCCAACATCCAGAAATTTCGGAGTTTTATGCAAATGCCGTTATCACACGGAGGCTGGAACGCGCCCCTATTGCGCCGCTGCCTCATGTTCGTGACCCTTGCCGCGTTGCTGCTGTTCGCCATGAGCGGCGCAGCGTTCGCGCACGCCGTTGCCGAAGGCGACAAGGGCTACATCCAGGAAATCACCGGTGTCCATGTGCTGCCCTTCATCTACCTGGGCGCAAAGCATATGGTGACCGGATACGACCACATCCTGTTCCTGCTGGGTGTGATCTTCTTCCTCTACCGCCTGCGGCACATCGGCCTGTATGTCAGCCTGTTTGCCATCGGGCATTCCACCACGATGCTGCTGGGCGTGTATTTCAACATCGGCATCAACAGCTACATCATCGACGCAATCATCGGCCTGTCCGTGGTCTACAAGGCGCTGGACAACCTGGGCGCCTACCAGCGCTGGTTCGGATTCCAGCCCAACACCAGGGTGGCAACGCTGATCTTCGGCTTCTTCCACGGCTTTGGCCTGTCGACGAAGATCATCGAGTACGACATCTCGCCCGATGGCCTCGTCCCCAATTTGCTGGCGTTCAACGTCGGTGTGGAGATCGGCCAGTTGCTGGCGCTGTCCGCCATCCTGATCGTCATGGGCTACTGGCGCCGCACAGGCAGCTTCCTGCGCCATGCCTACACCGCCAACGTCGCCATGATGTCCGCCGGTTTTGTGCTGATCGGATATCAGCTCGCCGGCCTCTTCGTGTCCTAAGGATTCTCACGCATGTACAACACCGATATTCCGGCTCGCGCAGAGCTGCCGACTTCCGCGCAACTGTTTCGCTCCACCGCCAGTGCGGCCGCAGCAGCAGCCGCCATCCTGATCACGATCGTGCTTCCTTCGGAGTATGCGATCGACCCGACAGGCTTGGGCCGCGCTCTCGGCCTCACGCAGATGGGGGAAACCAAGGCACAACTCGCAGCGGAGGCCGCCGCCGATACGGCTGCCGACCGAAAGGCAGCGCAAGCAAGCCTGCAACCGAGGATTCGGCCCGAGCCGGCGCATGGCCACGACCATGCATCGCCTGATGCGCATGCCCACGACGCGCCGTCGGCGTCAGTCAGCGCTACCGCCGCCACTGCCCAGCCGCCAGCAGCGCCGCAGCCCGCTGCCGCAGCGGGGCGTTCGGACAAGGTCAGCCTAGTTCTGCGTCCTGGTCAGGGTGCGGAAGTGAAGCTCACGATGAAGGCCGGCGACAAGGCGTATTTCGATTGGACGGCCAATGGTGCCGCCGTCAACTTCGACGCGCACGGCGACGGAGGTGGTCGATCCATCTCGTACAAGAAGGGCCGTCAGGTTGGCGAAGACACCGGGGTCATCCAGGCAGCGTTCAACGGCAACCACGGCTGGTATTGGCGCAACCGTGGCGACAAGGACGTGACGATGACGCTGCGGACGCAGGGCGACTACACGGAGATCAAACGCGTCGACTGATCGGCGATCGGCGCTTCAGACGCATGACGTCGCGGCCCCGCCAGCCTGCTGGTTGGCGCCGCGGCGTCGTTGCGGATCGACGTCGATGTTATCTAGAGGCAATCTTGTTGGGACGACGTCTGTATGGATCGCCAGATCGTGGCGTCGTCCGCATGACTTATCGGAGTTCGTGATGGACCGGAACGCCCCCGGCGCTGTCGTGGAATCGACTGCGAGGCTAGCAGATCGCCGTCCTGTCATGGAGCGTAGGGAAGAGGGGTGTTGGCAGCGAGCTACAGCCACCATTGCAGCTACAGAACCAGCGGCACCTCCACACCCACCGGCGCTACATATTCCTTCATGCGTCGGCGCGAGAGATCCATATGGGCACGCACGATGTCGCCTGCCGTTTCGGGATCATGGCGCGCGATGGCCTCGATGATCTCGTCGTGCTGGTCGGCCGCCTTGCCGAGATCCAGTTCCATGTCGACGGGTGCGGGATGCCGGTAGAAGATCTTCCCCAGCCGCGCATGGTCGATCAGGATGCGGCGCAGGCTCGGCATCAAATACGGGTTGTGCGCCATCTTGCCGATCTGCAAATGGAACTGGTCGTTGTTGAGCACGCGGTTTTCCACGTCGTTCCGCTCGATGGCTTCGCGGAACCGTCCCTGGATGGCTTTCAATTCCTCGATCTCCCGCGCGGTGGCGTTGGTCGCGGCCAGTTGCGTGGTGGCGATGTAGATCATCGGCGCGGCCAGGAAGAAATTCCGTAGCGACTGGTGGTTCATCGAAGACACCCGCGCCGCACGGTTGGCTTCCAGTTCGATATAGCCCTCGGCCGCCATCTGCCGCATCAGCTCCCGCACCGGAGGGCGTGACAGGCCAAATTCCTCGCTCAGCGCCAGCTCGTCCACCACTGCGCCAGGCGCCATATCCATGCTGACGATTCGCCGGCGCAATGCGTCGGCGAGAAGCGCCTTGCGATCCACCGATGCGTCGGAAATCGGCGCGTCGTCCGCGCCCGCCTTGGTTCTTGCCATCTCAGACCCCTGTCTATCAATCGTAGACATTCTAGGCCAACCGCCCGGCCAATCACGCATCTCCCCTAAAAAGTGCTGCAAAAGCAACGGTATGAGCGCGTTCGTCGGCCGAGCGTAAACCCTCATAGCCGTTTGTCTATCGTAGAAATATTCTTTGTCTACAAATGATAGACACGAAGAAGGGCGCAGCCGGAGACATCGAGGCAGGCGCTCTGGAGTGAGGCTCACATGACGAAAGTAACTGCGATACCAGCTGACGATTCCACCTGCGGCTGGTTTCACCTAAGCCGCGCACGCAAGCCGATGCCGGCGCATTCCGGCAAGACCAGTGCGCGCTGGGCGATCATCGGCGCGGGCTTCACCGGCCTGGCCGCTGCCCGCCAACTGGCGCACCGGTTCCCGGACGACTCCGTCGTGCTGGTGGATGCGCAGCAAGTGGGTTTCGGCTCATCCGGCCGGAACGCAGGCTTTGCGATCGACCTCCCCCACGACATCGGAGCCGACGACTACATCGGCGACATCGCCACGGCCCGCCATTGCATGAACCTGAACCTGACCGGCCAGCGCATTCTCAAGGGGTTGGTGGACGAGTACCGGATCGACTGCCAGTTTCGCGCGTCGGGCAAGTACCAGGCGGCCATCGAAGATCGGGGCATCGCGGTGCTGGATGCGTATCGCCGCGGACTCGACAAGCTGGGCCAGCCGTACGACATGATCGAAGCCGCGGACCTGCCCGGCCACATCGGCACGTCGTTCTACCGGAAGGCGCTTTTTACGCCGGGCACCGCGTTGATCCAGCCGGCCGCGCTGGTGAAAGGGCTGGCAGACAGCCTGCCGCCCAATGTGGAGTTGTACGAGAACACGCCGATCACCGATGTGGAATACGGCGACAAGATCGTGCTCACGCATCGCGGCGGCAGCATCACCGCCGACACGCTGATCCTGACCAACAACGCGTTCGGCCAGCGCTTCGGATTTCTCCAGGGCACGATGCTGCCCGTCTTCACCTATGCCAGCCTCACGCGTCCGCTGACGGCGGCCGAGCAGGCGCAGCTCGGCGGCAAGGAATTCTGGGGCCTGATCCCGGCCGATCCGTACGGCACAACGCTGCGCCGCACGCATGACAACCGCATCCTCGTGCGCAACAGCTTCAGCTACAACGCGGATGGCCGCAGCCATCCCAAATATCTCGAACGCTTTGTGAAAACCCATCGGGATTCGTTCGAGCGGCGCTTTCCGATGCTGCCGGGTGTGGAGTTCGAATACACGTGGGGCGGCTCGCTCGCGCTCTCGCGCAATCACATGGGCCACTTTGGCCAACTCGCACCCAACGTCTTTGGCGCGTTGTGCTGCAACGGACTCGGCATCACGCGGGGCACCGTCACGGGGCACCTGCTGGCCGAGCACCTTGCCGGCGAGCGCAATGAACTGATCGACTTTCTGCTGTCGTCGCCGGGACCAAACCGCAATCCGCCGGAGCCGTTCCTGTCGATGGGCGTCAACGCCAATCTGTGGCTCGGCCAGCGCCGGGCGGGAAGGGAGGTCTGAACCCATCACGCATGGATTAGCTGCACCCGAAGAAAGCCGGACCCAACGCAGGTCCGCGCACGACACGGTCAAACAGGAGACAAACGGTGGCAAACAACGTATCGATCGAGGACGTTCCTCTGAATGGATTTCATCAACTGCTATGCATCCGCTCGGGCGGCGGCTGGCTGCTGGACGGCTATGTGCTGAGCATCATCGGCGTGGCCATGGTGCCGCTGGCTGCCGCGCTGGACCTGAGCAGTTTCTGGCAGGGCATGGTGGCGGCATCGGCGCTGATCGGCATCTTCTGCGGCGGCTTTCTGGGTGGCGTGCTGACTTGCAGGCTGGGCCGCAGGAAGCTCTATTTCGTGGGGCCGACGATCTTCGTGCTGTGTTCGGTGCTGCAGTACTGGGCCACGTCCGGCGAGGAACTGTTCTTCATGCGCTTTCTGATCGGGATCGGCGTTGGATTCGAATATCCAGTGGCTGGCGCGCTGCTCGTCGAATTCCTGCCGAAGAAATACCGCGGCCCCCGTCTGGCGATGCTGACCATCCTGTGGTTCGCCGGTGCCGCGCTGGCCTATATCGTCGGCAACGCATTGCTCGGTGCCGGACGCGCCGATGCATGGCGCCTGGTGCTGGCCAGCCCGGCCATCATCGGTGTGGTGTTGCTGGTGATCCGCATGGGTACGCCCGAGTCGCCGCGCTGGCTGCTGAGCAAGGGCAGGGCGTCGGAGGCGGAACGCATCATCCGCAAGGTCTACGGTCCGACTTTCTCGCTGCGCAACCTGCCCGAGCAGGCGGCCGAGAAGAAGGTATCGCTGCTGTCGCTGCTGCACTCCGGCTACGGCAAGCGCATGTTGTTCGTGTCGGTGTTCTGGAGTTGCTCGGTCATTCCCGTGTTCGCGGTCTATGCCTTTGCACCGACCGTATTGCAAGCGCTGAACCTGAAAGGCGAGTGGGCATCGCTGGGGTCGGTGGCCATCACCATGCTCTTCGTGGTCGGCTGCATCGTTGCCACGCGACTCATCAACACCATCGGCCGCCGCAGCATGCTGATCCACAGCTTCCTGTGGTCGGGCCTGGCGTTGCTGGGGCTGGGCGCGTGCTCGGACGGCAACCAGATGCTGGTGCTCGCGTTGTTCGGCGCCTATGCGCTGTTCATTGGCGGAGCGCAGGTGCTGCAACTGGTCTATCCGAACGAACTGTTCCCGACCGAGATTCGCTCGGCGGCCGTGGGGCTGGGCGCGTCGCTGTCCCGGATTGGCGCCGCCATCGGCACCTGGCTCGTGCCGATCTCGCTGCAGACCATCGGCATCGGCCACACGATGTACGCCGCTGCTGGCGTCACGCTGGTCGGTCTGCTGGTCTCGCTGTTACTCGCACCGGAGACGCGCTCGTTGAGTCTCCAGGAGGCGGCCTCGCTGAGCCGCTGACCCACCCCTCATTCCCTTTATCGAATTCCCGAAGTTACGGAGAGCATCATGAAGTTTCAAGGTATCTACACGCCGGCCATCACGCCGCTGACTGCGGAAGGCAAGATCGACAACGCCGCGTTTGGCGACGTGCTGGAGTCACTGATCGAAGCCGGCGTGCACGGCATCATCATTGGCGGGTCCACCGGCGAATACTATGCGCACACCACCGAAGAGCGGCTTGCGCTGGCCGCGTTCGCCAAGGAAGTGATTGGCACCCGCGTGCCGCTGATCGTTGGCACGGGCGCGGTGCGCACGGAAGAATCGGTGGTGTATGCCAAGGGCGCAAAGGCCATCAAGGCCGATGCCATCCTGGTTGGCTCGCCGCCGTATGCGCTGCCGACCGAGGCAGAGAATGCCATCCACGCGCTGACGGTCGACAAGGCCGCTGGCCTGCCCGTCATGCTCTACAACTATCCGGGCCGGATGGGTGTGTCGATGGGGCGCGAGTTCTTCCGCACGGTGACGTCGGCCTCGAAGAACTTTGTCGCCATCAAGGAAAGCTCGGGACAGACATCGCAACTGCATATGCTGGCCACCGAGTTCCACGATATCGACATTTCGTGCGGCTGGGACGATCAGGCGCTGGAATTCTTTGCCTGGGGCGCACGTAGCTGGGTCTGCGCTGGCTCCAACTTCATTCCGCGCGAGCACATCGCGCTGTATGAAGCCTGCGTGATCGAGAAGGATTTCGATAAAGGCCGCCGCATCATGTCTGCCATGATGCCGCTGATGGATTTCCTGGAAGGCGGCAAGTTCGTGCAATCGATCAAACACGGCTGCACCGTTGCAGGGCTGAAAGCCGGCGGTGTGCGCGCACCGCTGCAGGATCTTGAAGACACCGAGCGCCGCCGCTTGCAGGCGATCATCGTCGAACTCAAGCGCGTGGTGGCGACCATCGTCGGGGAGAAGGCGTAATGGCTCAACTCCTGACTGCTGCAGAGTACGCCGCCATTGCAGACAAGATCACGCTGCCGACGCAGGCTTTCATCGACGGAAAGTTCGTCCGCGCCGTATCGGGCAAGACGTTCCAGACCAGCAATCCGGCAACGGGACAGGTCTTGACGGAAATCTCCGCCTGCGATGCGCGCGATGTGGATGTTGCCGTGGCCAAGGCCAAGGCTGCGTTCGAGGATGGCCGCTGGCATCGCCAGTCGCCGGGCCAGCGCAAGGCCGTGCTGCTGAAGTTCGCCGACCTGCTGGAAGAGCATGCTCACGAACTGGCCGTGATGGAAAGCCTGGATAGTGGCAAGCCGATCCGCGAATGCCAGAACACCGACATTCCCGAGACCATTCATACGATCCGCTGGCACGCCGAACTGATCGACAAGATCTATGACAGCACGGCGCCCGTGGGTTCTGCTGCGTTGTCGCTAGTGGTGCGCGAGCCGATTGGCGTGGTGGGGCTTGTCCTGCCGTGGAATTTCCCGCTGCTGATGCTGGCGTGGAAGATTGGTCCGTCGCTCGCGGCCGGCTGTTCGATCGTGGTCAAGCCTGCCAAGGAAACCACGCTCACCGCACTGCGCGTGGCCGAACTGGCCCATCAGGCAGGCGTCCCTGCGGGGGTGTTCAACGTGCTGCCCGGCGGCGGCAAGGAAGTGGGCGAGCCCCTCGGCATGCACATGGACGTGTCGATGGTCAGTTTCACGGGTTCCACCGCAACCGGGCGGCTGTTCCTCAAGTACGCGGCGGAATCCAACCTCAAGCGCATCGTGCTCGAATGCGGCGGCAAGAATCCTGCCGTGGTGCTCAAGGATGTGGAGGACATCGACGCCGTGGCCCAGCACGTGGTCAACGGTGCCTTCTGGAACATGGGCGAGAACTGCTCGGCATCGTCGCGGCTGATCGTGCATGCCGATATCAAGGACGAGTTGCTGACACGCATCGGCGTCCACATGCGCGACTGGAAGATGGGCGATCCGCTCGATCCCGAGCATCGTATCGGCTCGCTGGTGAGTGAAGCGCATTTCCAGAAAGTGCGCTCGTACATCGAGCATGCCGATGCAGAGCGCCTGAACGTGACGTTCGGTGGTGGCACCAAGGGCGAATCGTTCGTGGAGCCGACTGTAGTCGATGGCGTACCGCCGGAGAGCCGCCTGTTCCGCGAGGAAATCTTCGGTCCCATCCTGTCGGTGACCACCTTTACCGATATCGATGAGGCTATCGCGCTGGCCAACGACTCCGTGTATGGGCTGGCGGCATCGGTCTACACGAGCCACCTTAACCGCGCGATCCGGCTCTCACGCGAGATTCGCGCGGGCGTGGTGACCGTGAACTGCTTCGGTGAAGGCGATATCACCACACCGTTCGGCGGCTACAAGGAGTCCGGTTTTGGTGGTCGTGACAAGTCGATCTGGGCACATGACCAGTACACCGAGATCAAGACGATCTGGATCGATGTACCATCCACGGCCAACTGAGCGGTAGTCCCGCCAATCCCCTAACCACCGTTTCATCACAAGGTAGTCATGCAAAGCAAACAGGCAACGTTGATTGGACTCTTGGCCGTACTTCTCTGGAGTTCGATCGTCGGCCTGATCCGTGGCGTCAGCGAGAGTTTCGGCGCCACGGGCGGGGCGGCCCTGATGTATTCGGTCGCCTCGGTGCTGCTGTGGATATCAGTAGGGCCGGTGCGGATCAAGGCGCTGCCACGGGCATACCTTTTCTGGGGCAGCCTGCTGTTCGTGTCGTACGAGCTGTGCCTGTCGCTTTCCATTGGCTACGCGAACACTGGCCGGCAGGCCATCGAAGTGAGCATGGTGAATTACCTGTGGCCCACGTTCACGATGATGGCCGCGATCCTGTTCAACCGGCAACGGGCGAACTGGCTGATCGTGCCGGGCTTTCTGGTAGCCATCCTGGGTGTCACGCTGGTACTGGGTGGCGATCAGGGACTCGACGCTGCCAGCCTCGCGGCCAACGTGCGTGACAACCCGCTAAGCTATGGCCTGGCCTTTACCGGCGCGGTGATCTGGGCGGGCTACTGCACCGTGACGGCACGCATCGCACAGGGCAAGAACGGTGTCACGCTGTTCTTTATCCTGACCGCACTGACGCTGTGGGCCAAGTACCTGTTCACGGGTGGCGAGGCGATGTCCTTCACCTTCGGCGGCGTGGTCTATCTCGCACTGGCCGCCTGTGCGATGGGCTTTGGTTATGCGGCGTGGAATGTCGGCATCCTGCACGGCAACGTTGCGGTACTGGCAGGCGCGTCGTACTTCATCCCGGTGCTGTCCGCCGCACTCGCCACCACGTTGCTTCACGCGCCGTTGTCCTTCGCATTCTGGAAGGGCGCGGCGATGGTCGTGGCCGGATCCATTCTCTGCTGGCTCGCCACGCGGGGGAAGGGCGCCCGGACCGCACCATCTGGCGGATCGAGCCAGGCGACATAGCCCACTCACATTCCGGGGCAACGTACCCCAAGGAAACACCCAATGAAATCGGAGAGAGACAAGCGCACCCAGTGGCTGTGCAAGGCAGCCCTGTGCGCGATATCGGCATCCACCTCGGCGTCCGTCCTGGCGCAAAGCACGGTAACGCTGTATGGCGTACTGGACGAGGGGATCAACTACACCAACAACGTCGGCGGACACAGCCAGGTGGCGATGGCCAGCGGCTTTCCGCACGGCAGCCGCTGGGGGCTGAAGGGCAGCGAGGATCTCGGCGGCGGCACCAAGGCCATCTTCCAGCTTGAAAACGGTTTCGACGTCGATAACGGCCGCGCCTTCCAGGGCGGTGCACTGTTCGGTCGGCAGGCATATATGGGCTTGACCGGGCAGCGATGGGGTTCCGTGACACTGGGTCGCCAGTACGACTCGGTGGTGGACTACCTCGCACAGACCACGGCGGGCGGCACGTGGGGCGGCTATATGTTTGCCCATCCGTACGACAACGACAACCTGATCAACACCTTTCGCGTCAACAACACGGTCAAGTACACCAGCCCCGATCTTGGCGGCGTCAAGTTCGGCGGCATGTATGGCTTCAGCGACGACACCAGGTTCTCGAACAATCGCGTGTTCAGCGCAGGCGGGCAGTACGCGAAGAATGGCCTGACACTCGCCGCTGCCTACCTGCAGGCCGACAATCCTTCGGCCACGTCATACGGTGCCATCAACAACGGTGGCGACCAGAATCTGCCGGGCAGCCGCCTCAGGATCTGGGGAGCAGGGGGTACGTACGAAACAGGCAAGTTCCAGTTCGGTGTCTCGTACGCCCGGACGGAGGTGACGGACCCGCGCAGTTCCGCCTACGTTGGCGACATCACGCCGCCAACGGGCACGCTCGGTGCACTACGCTTCGACAACATCGAAGCCAACATCAAGTACCAGCCCGCCCGGCAATACTGGTTCGGGGCGATGTACGCGTACACGCGCGCAACGTTCGACGCCACCTCCGGCAAGACGCATCCGGTCTATCACTCGGTGGGGCTGATGGCGGACTACATCTTCTCGAAACGCACGGACATCTATGTGCAGACGGTCTACCAGCACGTGGGAGGCGACAAGACCGGCAGCGTGCTCGATGCGGCCTACGTGGTTGGTGCCGCGGGCGTGGCGTCAGGCCAGAACCAGGTGATGTTCAGGCTGGGGCTGCGGCACTTTTTTTGAACGGATTCTTGCTGCGTTCGAGGGCCACCTGCTGGAGGCAAATCAATTCCTGTGCAAATTGTTGATATCTCACCGAGGACTTTATGTATGGTGATCCTCGGCCTTCTTCACATGAACGTCCTCAGTGAGAACAGAGATGAAACAGTGCATTCACCTGGAACCAATCAGAGCGCGGGAACAGCATGGCGATGGCGTCCGTGCGCCTGAAAAACGAGCCGCCGCAGGGCGCATTGCCGGGCTTTCAGCAGTCGCTGCAGCAGCCATCGCCATGGCGGGGCCGGCAAGCGCCACGGCAAGCAGCGCTGACTATGCAAAGACGCGCTACCCGATCGTCCTGGTTCATGGCGTGACGGCCGCGGCAAAGATAGCCGGCGTCATCGACTATTGGTACGGCATTCCCAAAGTGTTGCGTGCCAACGGCGCCACGGTATACGTGGCCACGGTGCCCTCGTTCAATAGCGATGAAGAACGCGCGTTGGCATTGCAGTCGTACGTACGCGCGGTGAAGCTGGAGACCGGCGCTGACAAGGTCAATCTCATCGGCCATAGCCAGGGCGGCACAACGGTGCGTGTGGCGGCGGCCATGTCACCGCAGGATATTGCGTCGGTAACCACCATTGGCAGCCCAAATCGCGGCAGCGAATTCTTCGATGTCATCGATAGCCTGATCAGCGGTGTTGGCAGCGTTCCGGTGGCGGGACCGGTGCTGGTCGGCATAGTTCAGGGTGTGGCCAATGCCTTGGGCTGGATGAATGGCGTCGTCAACGGACAAATGTGGGATCAGAACAGCCCAGCCGCTTTGCAGGTCCTGACCACGCAAGGGGCCGCCGCGCAGAACGTGCGCCTGGACGCCACACTGGCGCCCGGTTCCAGATCCGCATTGGGGCCTGACTGCAATACGCCGGGGGCCGCGGTGGAGCAGAGGCAGGCGCGCGATGCAACCGGGAAGCTCGTCACCCACACCCAGGCTGCCTATTCCTGGACAGGGCACGGCGGCCCGGTCAACGTGTTTCGCTCCAATCTGTTCGACTTGTCCACACTGCCGCTGTCCGCGTTCGCAGACATCATGACCCTGAAAGGATCAGGCCCCAACGACGGGATGGTTTCAGTGTGTAGCAGCAAGTGGGGTCGTGAACTCGGCTCCTACTACTGGAACCACCTTGACCAGATCAATCAATTGTTCGGCATGTACCAGGATGCGGACCCGCGCACGGTGATCCTGAACCACGCCAACCGCTTGCGTAATGACCGGCTCTGAATCCCGGGCAGGGGTTGCCCTGGTACTGCTGGTGGGTGGGCTTGCGGGTGCGGCAGTGTACTGGGCGACCTTACCTGCCGAGCCGGCAACGCGTTCACCGCTCGCGCGATCCTCGATGGACGCGGTATCCGACATTTCCGTGCCGCTGGCGGATACCGCGCGCATGCCTGCTATCGGCGCAATGCCCTCGCTGGCGGGTGTCGATATCCCGCCCGGTCCGGAATCGGATGCGCGAGGCAACCTGCGTCTGACGCGAGCCCTACGGACTTACTTCGATTTCTTTCTAAGTGCCCGCCATGCCTCGGGCGACACGCAGGCATTGGATCGGTTGGTCTACGACGATATCCGCAAGCACGTGCCGCAGCCGGCTGCCGGGCAGGCCATGCAACTGTGGCAGCGCTATCTTGCTTATCTTGCCGAGATGCAGCGGATACCCGCGAACCAATCTGTCGTCGACGGGACCGGCGCACCGGACGCAGCACAGATACAGCGCCTGCGCGCCCACATTGCGGACCGCAGCGCAGTGCAGTGGCGACATCTGCCTGATGTGGCGTCGATCTGGTTTGGCGACGAGCAGACCTATGACGACGCCATGCTCGCCCGCCTGGAGGTAGCGATACAGTCCGGACTCGACGATGCCGAACGGAAGCGCCGCCTGGCGGCACTGGATGCCGCGCTGCCCGAGCCACTCCGTGCCGCGCGTGAAATGAACGCCAGGCCGCAGGCGATCACCGAAACCATTGCCAGCATGAAGGCTTCCGGACATGGCGCACAAGAGATTGGCGCAGCGCTGGCACAGGCATTCAGTCCGGAAGTGGCGCAGCGCTACCAACTTCAGGCACAGGCCGACCACGCCTGGCAGCAGCGCTATGACGAGTATGCGACCCGACGCACGCATATCGAAACGGTCGCTGGTCTATCTGACCAAGACCGCGCGCAACAGCTTGCCACGCTGCGACAGCAAGCTTTCTCCTTACCCAGCGAAGCCTTGCAAGCGGAAGTCATGGACAAGGCAGCGGCAGCAAAGCGGGCGGAGGGGCCATAGCGGGTGCTGCGGCCTGTCTTCTGACGGTTATCGTGTCATCAGCCGATCCGTCACTTTCCCAATCCCGAGAGATTCGCGATTCTCATTGCATACGTCACGCGCCCTCCCGCCATGGGCGCTGACGTGCTTTCCCGAAAAAGCTGCCACGAGCGGGAACTTCTGCTCGGTCGCGTCGGCGTATCTTGCGCGCAGATTGTCGCTCACCCATGACATCCAACACGGGGCCGGCGATACGCACAACGATTCAAGCCTACCTACCGGAGTTGCCCGTCATGACTGGTACTGCGCGCGAGCACGCGAGGCTGTTGCCTCCTTATCCATCCTCCATCGCCAGGCGCTGCGCCAGCGTCGCCGCGCTGGCAGTCGTCGTCTCCTTGACCGGCTGCGTCAACTACGGCGGCATCCACAGTGACAGCCAGATCGCCACGCCGGGCCAATACGCCACCGCTGACAGCCTGCCAGCGCAGGGTGGCCAGTGGCCGTCGTCGGCATGGACCGATCAGTTCGGTGATCCGCAACTCACGCAGCTCGTGGAGGAAGCGATCCGGGGCAATCCCACCGTAGCGGAAGCCAAGGCCCGGCTCGACAAGGCGAGTTCGTACGTGGACGCATCGCGTGCCTCGCTCTTCCCGCAGGCGGGGGCGAGTGCATCGGCCACGCGCCTGCGGCTCTCGGAGAACCTGGCGCCGCCGCCCTTCGGTGGCAACTGGTACAGCGATTTCAGCACCCTTGCGAGCGCGTCGTGGGATCTGGACCTGTGGGGCAAGAACCGCGCACGCGTGGCGCGCGCTGTGTCCCAGCAGAAGGCCGCCGATGCCGATCTGCAGCAGGCCCGCGTGACGCTGGCCACATCGGTGGCCCGCACCTACAACCGCCTGGCGCAACTGTATGCCTTGCGCGACATCGCCCGCAAGGAAGTGGCCGACCGCACGGCTATCGGCGCCATTGCCGATGACCGTGCCGCCGCCGGGCTCGACACGAACGTCGAGACACAAACGGCCCGCAGCAACGTGGCAACCAGCCAAGCCAGCGTGAGCCAGTACGACGGCGAGATCGAAGTGGTGCGCTACCAGATGGGTGCGCTGCTCGGTAAAGGGCCGGATCGTGGGCTGAAGATCGCGCCACCCACGCTCGGTGTCGGTGCGCCGGTCACGTTGCCCGATGCACTGCCTGCCGACCTGATTGCACGGCGTCCCGACATCGTCGCGGCACGCTGGCAGGTGGAAGCGGCGTTGCAGGACGTGAAGGAAGCCAAGGCCGAGTTCTATCCCGATGTGAACCTTTCCGCGAGCCTCGGGCTCGATGCGCTGGGATGGGGCCGCCTGCTGAAGGCGTCGAGCCGACAGATCAGCGTGGGGCCGGCAATCCATTTACCGATATTTGATGCCGGCGCACTGCGCGCGCAATTGAAGGGCCGCTATGCGGACTTCGATGCGGACGTGGCGAACTATGACCGGACGCTCGTCAATGCCTTGTCCGAAGTGGCTACGCAGGTATCGGCCATCCGCGCTACCGATCGGCAATTGACCGATGCCCGCACGGCGCAGGACGCGGCAACACGCGCCTACACGCTGGCGGTGGGCAACTACAAGGCGGGACTCTCGCCGCAACTGCAAGTGCTGCAGGCCGACCAGATCCGACTCGCCGCCGTGCAGTCCGTGACCAATCTGGCGATGCAGCGCCGCGACCAGCAAATGGCGTTGATCCGCGCGCTCGGCGGCGGATTCGACGCGCAAGCGGCCGGGCTGGTCATGCCCGACCAAGCCGCGCATGCCAATAAAGAAGGAGTCTGAACATGAACGCCGCCACACAACAGCCTGATACCGCACAGCCGACAGCCGTAGCGACCACCGTGCCCACGACAAATCACGGCCTCCGCCGTCGCCTGATGGCGCTCCTCGCACTCGCCGTGCTCGGCGCTGGCGCGGGGTCGGCCGCCTACTATCTGCTCGTTGCGCGCTACCACGAGAGTACCGACGACGCCTACGTGAACGGAAACGTCGTGCAGATTACCCCGCAGGTGACCGGGACCGTCATCGCCGTACGCGCCGACGACACGCAGACGGTGCAGGAAGGCCAGCCACTCGTCGAACTCGATGGCGCCGATGCGCGCGTGGCGCTGCAACGCGCGGAGGCCAAGCTCGCGCAGACCGTGCGTCAGGTCAAGGGCCTCTTCGTCGACGATGCGCAATACGCCGCACAGGTGGCGGTACGCGAGTCGGATCTGGCACGCGCACAAGACGATTTGAAGCGCCGGCTGTCCGTATCGCAAAGCGGTTCGGTTTCGCAGGAGGACGTCTCGCACGCGCGCGACGCGGTCAGGACGGCACAGGCCGCGCTCGATGCCGCGCGGCAGCAACTCGCGGCGAATCGCGCGCTCACGATCAATACGACCATCGCCACCCATCCGGATGTCCAGGCCGCCGCCGCGCAGGTGCGCGACGCCTATCTCGCCAATGCCCGGAACATCCTGCCGGCGCCGGTCATGGGCTATGTGGCCGAGCGTTCGGCACAGGTGGGCCAGCGCGTATCGCCCGGTACGCCGCTCATGGCCGTGGTGCCCTTGCAGGACGTGTGGGTCGATGCAAATTTCAAGGAGGTGGAACTGGCGCATCTGCGCGTGGGCCAGCCGGTCTCGCTGACGTCCGACGCCTATGGTTCGTCGGTGGTGTATCACGGCCGGGTCGTTGGCTTCTCCGCTGGCACGGGGTCCGCGTTCTCGCTGCTGCCCGCGCAGAACGCCACAGGCAACTGGATCAAAGTGGTGCAGCGCGTACCCGTGCGCGTCGCGCTGGATCCGCGCGAGCTGCAGCAGCATCCGCTGCGCATCGGGTTGTCGATGCAGGCTGACGTGGATGTGCGCGACCAGAGTGGTGGGGCGCTCGCCCACGCGGCGCCGGCCACCTACGAGACCAACGTGTTCGCCAAGTACGGCAGCGACGCCGATGCGGAGATCGCGCGCATCGTCTCCGACAACGCCGGCCTCGGGACATCGCAGGCCGCCGCAGGCCATCCCCGGAATGCGCCGGCCAGCAAGGCAAGCGCCACGTAATCCGTCGTGCTGCCGCGCGTCCCTTGACATTGAAGTTCATCAGGCTCCGTCATGTCCCAGATCCAGGCTCCACCCCCGCCCATGCAAGGCGGCCAGCTTGTGCTGGCCACCATCGCGGTGGCACTTGCCACGTTCATGAACGTGCTCGACACCTCGATTGCGAACGTTGCGATTCCCACGATATCGGGCAACCTGGGCGTATCGGTCGATCAGGGCACGTGGGTGATTACCGTGTTTGCGGCTGCCAACGCCGTGTCGATTCCCTTGACCGGCTGGCTGACGCAGCGGTTTGGCGACATCCGCCTGTTCGTGGGGTCGATCCTGCTGTTCACGCTGGCGTCGTGGCTCTGCGGCATCGCGCCCACGTTGCCCATCCTGCTGGTGGCGCGGGTGCTGCAAGGCGCAGTGGCCGGGCCGCTGATTCCGATGTCGCAAGCCATCCTGCTGGGCTCGTATCCGAAGCAGAAGTCCGCCACGGCACTCGCCCTGTGGGGCATGACGGCAACGGTCGGCCCCATTGCGGGTCCGCTACTCGGCGGATGGATCACGGATAGCTATAGCTGGTCGTGGATCTTCTACATCAACATTCCCGTCGGCATCTTTGCCGCCTCGGTGACGTGGATGCTGTATCGCAAGCGGCAGGGTCCGACCCGCAAGACGCCCATCGATGTCGTGGGCCTGGGCCTGCTTGTCGCCTGGGTGGGCTCGCTGCAAGTCATGCTCGACAAGGGCAAGGACCTCGACTGGTTCAACTCTCCCGTCATCGTGGTGCTGGGGATCGTCGCCGTCATCAGCTTCCTGCTCTTCCTGATATGGGAATTGACCGATGCCAACCCCATCGTCGATCTTCGGCTGTTCACCCAGCGCAACTTCCTGGGCGGTACCGTCGCGATTTCCATTGCGTACGCCGTGTTCTTCGGCAACCTCGTACTGTTGCCGCAATGGATGCAAGAGTACCTGGGCTATCGGTCTGTCGATGCCGGCCTGGTCACCGCGCCGCTAGGGATCTTTGCGCTGCTGGTCTCGCCGATCGTGGGACGGGTGCTGACGCCGAGCAACGCGCGTACCGTAGCGACGCTGTCTTTCATCGGCTTTGCGGGCGTGTTCTACATGCGGACGCACTATGTGACGCAGATCGATACGTGGCATCTGGTGCTGCCGACGCTGCTGCAGGGCATTCCGATGGCGCTGTTCTTCGTGCCGCTCACATCGATCATCCTGTCAGGGCAACGTCCCGAGAAAATCGCCGATGCGGCGGGACTTTCCAACTTCGCGCGCGTGTTCTGCGGGGCAGTGGGCACCTCCATCGCCGGCAATGCGTGGAACGACCGCACAGTTCTGCATCACGTGCGGCTCACCGAACAGGCGAGTATCGGCAATCCGATCTTCACCCATCAGATCGATGCGGTGCGGTCGCTGCTACACCTGAATCCCGCGTCGGCCCACGCGCTGTTCGATGCCACCGTGACATCGCAGGCCGCGATGATGGGCCTCAACGACATCTTCTACATATCGGCCGTGCTCTATCTCGTCATGATCCCGCTGATCTGGATCACCCGCCCCGTGAAGGGCGACGGCAAGGGGCCGGCGGTCGTGGCGCACTGAGGGTTAAGCCACTAAGCCAGCGGCGCGACGGTCGCGCCCTGGATGCCGTGGTCGCGCAGAGCATCCGTAACGCGTCCCGACCCCTTCATGTCTTCCACGAATTGCGCCAGGAAGGCAGCCGCCTTGTCGCCGCGCGTTTTTTGCACGCCCATGGCTTGCTGGATAACCATGAAGCGTTCGCCAAGCAGTCGCAGACCGGTCATGCCTGCGATGTCGGCTTCAAGCTGTTGCTTCACACCAGCGGCCACTTCGTACTGGCCCGCAAGAAACGTTTTCACCACGGTTTGTGAGGACGGCGCATGGACGATGTCGGCGTGCTTCAGTTCGCGCGTCAGGAACAGGTCGTAGGCGCTGCCCTTGCCGACCACCACGCGCGTGCCTGCGCGGTCCACATCGGCATTGCTTTGTACCGGCGAGTCCTGGCGAACAAGGTAGTAGCCTTCGATCAGCACGTATGGCGCGGTGAATGCGATGCTCGCGCCGCGCTTGGGATCGATGGCGAAAAAGCCGACGTCAGCGTCTTCGGCCGCGACGATCTCCACCGACTTGCCTGCGGTCTCCACAACCACCAGTTCGAGCGGTACGCCGAGCCGCGCGGCAAGCGCCGTGGCCAGATCCACGGATACGCCCCCAGCAGATCCATCCGGCGTGCGGTGGGCGAGGATGGGGTTGCCAAGGTTGATGGCGGCGCGGAGCTTGCCCGTGGGCGCGAAGGCCTGGACGATATCTGGGTCGATGGTCATGGTCGGTGGCGGTTCAATCGGGTTTTTCGGATATTCCGACGCTCAGGATAGCCTGACCGGCCGAAGGAAAGGAAATGGGATGCCGGCCAGCGGCCTGAAAAAAAAAGCCACGTCGCGAAGGACGTGGCTTTTTCATCTACACGGGGATCGACAGAAGCCGTAGGCTTACCAGCGATAACGCACCCCCAGCTTTGCGCCAATCGCATTGCTGTCACCGAAGTTTTGCAGGCTCGTGCGTGCCAGCAGTTCGCCATAGACGCTGTAGCGGTCATCGTCCCAGTTCAGCGACGCGCCTACGCCCAGGCCAGCCCACAGTGCCTGTTCCTTGCTGACCACGCTGATATCCGCCACGCGTGCCGAGGTACCGTGCAGGAAGTCGTAGTACAGGTTGGTGATGCCGTACACATGCGAGCGGCTGGTCTTGCCATTGGCGGCGGTCCACTTGGTTTCGTGATCCAGCGAAACGCCCAGACGCGAGACCAGGCTGTTGCCGTTGTCGCGCGAAACATTGGCGCCGTACTGGTCGGTGAACGCGTCGAAGCGGACCTGCGACCATGCGAGTTGCGCCTGCGGCGTGATGGACCAGTTGCCGCCCAGTGCCAGTTGATGGCCGGCTTCCACGCTCGTGGCGACGCCGCTGCCGCGATTGCCGTTGGCAAGCTTGGCCGAGAGCGTCGACGAGCGGATGTCGGTGTCGTACCACGTCAGCGTGGCGCGGGCATCCACGTACGAGCCATTGTTGCCGTACCAAGTGGCCGTACCGCCAAAGCCGTAGCCGGTGGCATCGATCGCACCGTTGCCGAACATCGACGAGACATTGGAGTTGGCAATGCCGTAGTGGAACGTCGGGCCTACCACCAGCGTGCCGGACTGGTTCTGGATGACGGGTGCATCCACACCGCCTTCGAACTTCCACATGCGCACGTTATAGCTGGCGCTGGTCGTGCTGGTCGACGGATCGATGTGCGTGTTCGAGCCTTCCACACGCGCCCAGGCACCGCGACCAATGATCGGCTTGCCAGCGTCCTGCTCGGCTTGCACCGACGCATTGGGCGACCACGAACGATTGCCCACGCGCTGTTGCAGCGTGCCCAGTTCGTTGAAGCGCTGCAGCACGCTCGAATAGGCTTCATACAGCGGCACGGTCGGTGCCAGCAGCGGAGCGGCTGAGGTCGAAGCCGAGCTGCCGGCAACCGTCGTATCGGCCAGCGTCGAACGCAGATACCAGTCGCCATCGGCCGGCGTGGACACGCCATTCTTGTAGAGGCGGTACGCGTACGCACCGGCCACCACGGCTTGCTGGCCCTGGAACGTGTAGTCGCCCGCCAGCGTGAACGTGCCATTCGATGCGCCTTGCACGTCGATGACCTTGATGCCATCGCTAGTTGTTGCGCCCGATCCGCCAACGTTGACCGCGCGGATCTGGCTGGTGCCCGAAGTGTCGCCCGTCACCACCAATCGTCCGGTCGCCGAGGTATCGCCACCGAACACGGTATTGACGCGCACCGTACCGCCATTGCCGATGTAGTTACCAGCGATGGTCAGTACGCCCGAGCCGCCGCCCGGCGTGATCGTGCCAGTGTTGGTGACATCGCCGAAGATCGTGCCGGTGCCTGACAACGTACCGGCTGCGTTCACGGTGACCGGACTCGTGATCGACCCATCGATGGCGAGCGTGCCGAGGTTGATCGTGGTCGGTCCCGTGTACGTGCTGGCGGCGGTCAGCACCGTGGTGCCCGTGCCGTTCTGTGCCAGACCGCCCGCGCCAGAAACGATACCGCCATACGTATAGGCATCGGAACGATTGAAGGCGAGGGTGGCGCCGGTGTTGACCACCACATTGCCGGCAAGGCTGCCGCTGGTGCCGCCATTGCCGATCTGCAACGTGCCTTGATCGACGGTCCACGGCGCAGCGACCGTACCGGTGCCGATCAGCGCCCAGGTACTGGCGCCAGTCTTCGTGAAGTTGTCGAAGTAACGGTATTGCGCGGTGTCGCCGATGGTGGAGACATCGAACACGCTGTTGGTGTCGCCGCCAAGGCGGAGCGTGTCGTTGGTGCCGAGCGCGCTGGCTACGACGTTGCCGACGATGTTGGAACCGGCTTGCAGTTCGAGCGTGGCGCTGGCGTTGGCCACAGTGCCGAACTGAATCGCGTTGGCGGCGCCGCCACCTGCTCGCACCGTTCCCGAGTTGACCATTGTGATGTTGGTGTTGGTCGCCGTCGATATCGCAGCGGCGCCTCGGCCGCCCTCGATGACCCCGGAGTTCTCGAGGGAGAACAGGGCCGTGCCGTTGCCGATCCGCACGCCGATCCCGCCACCGGTTCCTCCGCTCAAGTCGCTACCGCCGCGGATCGTGCCCTGGTTGACGAGACGGCCTGAAGTAAGCGCCGCCGTAAAATTGACGCCAACGCCCCCCGTGCCGCCATTGACGTCACCACCGGAAATCGTGCCGGATGCACTGTTGATGACAGCGGTACCGTTGGCAGCGCTGATGCCTGCACCCCCTGTGCCTGCCGTGGCCCCGCCTCCTTTGATCGCGCCATTGTTGGTGAGCGACGCGCTACCCGCCAACACAAAACCCGTGCCACCAGCACCGCCGCTGTCTGTATCGGTCCCACCAGTGATCGAGCCGTTGTTGATAGAAGATCCGCCGCTGACGGCCTGACCACCGCCCGGCGAGGCGCCGGTTGCGCCAACATAGATGCCGTTGAATGTCCGGTCTCCGGTGAACCCACCGGCACCCGAAGCCCGGGTCAGCGTATAGCCTTGCGTATCGACGGTGACCCGCTTGCCGGCCGCCGGTAATGTAGTGGCGATAGTCAGCGTGAAACTGTTGGCTAGACGGATCGTCGCACTGGCGTCACCGTCAGAGTTTGCCGCCGACAGTGCGGCGCGAAGCTCGGTTTCATTGCTGACCAGATACTCGGCCGCCGACGCCCCCACCGGAAACATCAACGCCACCGCCAGAGTAATAGAGGACGCTTGCGGCGCGCGCACGGCTACCTGCCGCATTCCACGACAAAAATTGGACTTCATTGAACTACCCCGTTTCTATGTATTGTTTTAGCTACAAAGCGTAGCCGGGGGCGATCTTAGATCACGTGATGAGGCGTATGTAAGTACTACAAACAGCAGGGTTATGTGCTGTCGCGAACGTGCGACGGTGATTGAAGGAAGTGTTGCAATGGGTTGCCACCATGATCCAAATGGTCTAGAGCGCACGCTCTAAACGTGATTCCGCTTGGCGGAATCACATCATGGTGGCGGGGGGAGGGTGGGTGGGTTGAGTCGAACTAGCTTCAGGCGGTCAGCATCCGCACCTTGACCTTGCGGCCCTTGACCTTGCCTTCGTTCAGGCGCTTCATCGCCTCGCGGCCAATGGCGCGATCCACGGCGATATAGGTCGACATCTCCATCACGTTGATCTTGCCGATCTGTTCCTTGGTGTAACCCGCCTCGCCGGTCAGCGCGCCGAGGATGTCGCCGGGGCGAATTTTTTCCTTGCGCCCGCCCAGCATCTGCAGCGTGACCATCGGGGGCAGCAGGCGTCCGCCGTTCGACGGCGTCAGCTCGCTGAGCGGATGCCACTTGAACGTGGTGCCCGTATGCTGCTCGATATTCCCCACGCGGCCCATCTCGTCGAGGCTGGCGAGACTGAAAGCCCAGCCTGCTTCGCCAGCACGTCCGGTGCGGCCGATGCGGTGAACGTGAACCTCGGGGTCGGGCGTGACATCCACGTTGATCACGGCTTCCAGTTGCGCGATGTCGAGTCCGCGCGCGGCCACGTCGGTCGCCACCAGCACCGAACAGCTCCGGTTGGCAAACTGCACCAGCACCTGATCGCGGTCGCGCTGTTCCAGATCGCCATGCAGCGCCAGTGCGGCATAGCCTTGCGCGTGCAGCAGTTCGGCCAGGTCGTTGCAACGCGCCTTGGTATTGCAGAAGGCGAGGGTGGTAGCCGGGCGGTAATGGTCGAGCAACAGGCCCACGGCGTTGAGGCGCTCGCCGTTCTGTACCTCGTAGAAGCGCTGGGTAATCGTGCCTGCGTCGTGCGCCTCGGCAACCTTCACCGTCTTGGGCTGGCGCAGGAAGCGGTGGGCGAGCTTGTCGATGGCGGCCGGGTAGGTGGCCGAGAACAGCAGCGTCTGGCGCTCTTTCGGCGCATGGCTGGCGATGAACGAGATGTCGTCATGAAAGCCCATGTCGAGCATGCGGTCCGCTTCATCGAGCACCAGCGTGTTGATCGTGTCGAGGTTCAGGCTGCCGCGATCCAGGTGATCGATGATGCGGCCCGGCGTGCCCACGATCACGTGGGCGCCATGCTCCAGGCTCTCGGCTTGCGGACGGATCGGCGAGCCGCCGCTGAGCGTCAGCACCTTGACGTTGTCTTCCGCGCGGGCGAGGCGACGGATTTCCTGCGTGACCTGATCGGCCAGTTCGCGGGTCGGGCAGAGCACCATCGCCTGCACATCGAAGCGGCGCGGATCGAGGCGGTGCAGCAGGGCCAGCGCAAACGCGGCGGTCTTGCCGCTGCCGGTGCGGGCCTGTGCAATCAGGTCCTGACCCGCCAGCGCCAGCGGCAGGCTGGCCGCCTGGATGGGCGTCATGGCTTCATAGCCGAGTTGGGCCAGGGTTGCCTGCATCGCTGCGGAGAGAGGCAGCGTGGCGAAAGAGGTGGCGGAGGTGGGGGTGGTAGAAGTCATGCCGGATTATAGAGGCAAGGCCGGACGCTGACCTTCCATCTGCACCGGAGGAGGGCCGATGCGCTTCAAACGTCGTATTTTCTCTCCGGCGTGACGCCGACAGGCCACAACTATGTGTCCTGCCGCACCAAAACTCACATCTCGAAACGAACTTGCATTTTGCTGCGTTGCAAGAGTCTGATTAACTCCCTAGACGTTCGCGGTCCTGCGAGCCGATAACAAGGACGTCGGTTTATCGACGGCCATGAGGCAAATTTGCCTTGTCGAGGGGGAGATGTACATGGAACAGCTGCACACGCCCGCCCATCAATGTCTGCCTTCGCTGACATCCGAACGACCCCCGGACGTGAAGGACGACGCGGATCGAGGTCGGGCTTCGGCATCGGCCCATTCGTCCGAGGCTACGCGGACTTACCTGGATCGCTTGCAGCCCTACCTGAAACCCGAGGCCGGCGTGGTAGCCGGCAACTTCCCCGAAGCGCCAATCCGCTTCACGCGCGGCATGCTGGCCAACGCCCACTATTTCAGCCATCCGAAGTGGATGGACAACTGGCTGGCCGAGGTGCACCGGTATCCGGAGTTGCGCGACCGCTGGCTATCCGTGCTGGGATCGCTCGACGGCAAGGTCGTGGTCGATGTGGGCTGCGGACCCGGCAATGTCCTTGCGACACTGGGCGGGCATCCACGTATCGCCATCGGCGTCGACATTGCGGAAGGCAGCCTGTTGCGTGCGGCGTCGGTGGGCTATGTGCCGTTGCTCGCGGACGCCCATGACATGCCGCTGGCCACCGGCATCGCGGACATCGTGGCCATCAACGGATCGTTGCATCACTGCGACGATATGGCAGCCGTCCTGCGCGAAGCCGCGCGGCTCGTGAAACCGGGGGGCCTCCTGATTACCGATCACGATCCACAGCACAGCGCGTGGAATTTCCGCGGCATCGCCATGGCGCTGTGGCGCTTGCGCGTGCCGGTCTATCGCTGGCTGAATCGGGGCGGCCACGCCTCCGCAGACAACGAACAGCAATGGGCACTGGCCACCGAACTTCACCATCGCCCCGGCGATGGCTTGACGGCGCGGCTCGCCCACAGCGTATTCGATCCCCTCGGATGGCAGGTCCGCGTCTTTCCGCATAACCATTTTGTCGGTGCGCAGACCCTGAGCGGCGAGATTGGTCATGCTCCCCTGAAAATCCGCGTCGCCCAGCGTCTGTCCGGCATCGAACCCGGAACCCCGCAAGCGGCGATGAGTCTGTTCTGCGTGGCGCAGGCGCCAGCGTTCGCGGGGTGAACCAGGGCAGGGCGGCAGGGCGCCGAGCCCGGCCGTCCCCGATGAAAATCACCATCATCACCATACTTTCGTATGGATACATGACTACGAACATATCGCTCATGTCATGGGTCCTCTCTTCAGGCGCAGATCGATTAGATATTCGTATAGTCCCGCCTATTCCTCGGTCTGATGGCTAGGGCGGTGAAACCATGGTGTCATGCCGCAGTGGGCCAACGTCCCGTCTTCGGAGACAACGCTGCGTCTCTGACGCGACGCCTGTGGATATTCGCTACTGCCGGAGCCTATTGTCCGGCCCTTACTTGAAGAGAAGAGGATGATGCTGAAAAAGACCGTATCGACGCTGACCGTTGTCGCGCTCACCGCCCTTGGCGCCGTGCAACTGGCCCACGCGCAAAACACCTACAAGAAGGTGGACCCGTACACCGACGGTGCCAAGACCGGCAAGCCCGATCCGTATCTGGACGGTGCCAAGTCCGACAACAAGTTCGACCCGTACTCGGGCGGCGCGAAGAAGTCCACCCGCACCGACCTGGCTCCCCGCAAGGTCGATCCGTACACCGACGGCGCCAAGACTGGCAAGCCCGATCCGTACCTGGACGGCGCCAAGTCCGGCAAGGCCGATCCGTACACGGACGGCGCGAAGAAGTAATTCTTCGTCGGGTTCAAGGAAGACTTGAGCGGCGTCGCAGACTGCGACGCCGCTTTTGCTTTGACGGGGGTTCTTGCGTCCGCTGTGTTACTCCCCTCTCCCGTTTGCGGTGTACAGACCGGAGACATGGGTAACAGGTGTTCGGAGACA